>JAISHT010000074.1 GCA_031262415.1 Elusimicrobiota bacterium
TCAGCTGGGAGAGCGCCTGCATGGCATGCAGGAGGTCATCGGTTCAATCCCGTTCGGGTCCACCATTTTAAAACAAAACCTCCCGTTTATTTTAAGCGAGAGGTTTTGTTTATATTAAACCCTAATTTGCATACTAAATTGAGTGTTATCCAAAAACTTTAATTGCCGTGGCTAAGCCTTGTGGAAAGGATACCCGGCAAGGCGGCTTTTTGCATTTGCTTTTGCACGGTTTTTATATCGTATGGCAAGCGAATTAGGCGGAAAGTTTGCTGGGCAGAATCAAAAATACCAAAAGAGGCCATACTATTAGTATCGCGCGGCTGCCCAAGCGAGCCGGGGTTTATAATATAGCGCATACCGGGCAGCATTTTTATAGTAACATCAGAACCCAAAAAAACATCTACCTGCGGCATATGATTGCTTTTATAACTCATAATAAAAGGCACATGGCTATGCCCCACAAAACACAAATTACCCTGCCATTTATCAAGGTTTAATATAAACTGCTCGGCCGTTAAAAGATAGTCGCGATACGGGTCAAAAAAAGAACCGTGGACCATGGCAAAATCTTTGCCTTGATAACTTTCTGCAAATGATGAAATAAAATCCTTTGACTTTTGGCTTAAGTGTTTTTGAGTGTAAATTATTGATTGCCTTGCATAATCGCTAAACCAATTAAAGAAATCGGAGCGAAACAGGCTCATATCGTGATTACCCATAACGGGGATAAAATTTTTAAGCTTCATAACAGCCTGGGCGCATTCTTCGGGGCTGGGGCCGTAACCAATTAAATCGCCGCAAAAGGCATAGGCGTCAACACTAATCTCCTCAATTTTTTTGAGGCATACTTTAAGCGCTTCGTAATTTGAGTGAATATCTGAAAATACGGCGTATTTCATATTTAGCCTATTTTGGGGTTAATTCTTGCGGCAATTAGTTAAGCGGCAATTATTTAATTTGAAGCCGCCGCCACAAGCTCTTGCGTTTTTGCGTCTTGCTCTTTTAAGTTTAAAGACAATACTTTGGAAACACCGTTTTCTTCCATAGTTATGCCGTAAAGCATTTGGGCGGCTTCCATGGTGCGTTTATTGTGCGTAACAACAATAAATTGCGTTTTCTTGGAAAATTCTTTTATTAAATTTACAAAACGTTCTACATTGGCTTCGTCAAGCGGGGCGTCGGCCTCGTCCAAAATGCAGAAGGGGGAAGGATTATGCGTGAAGAAAGCAAAAAGCAGCGATACGGCCGTTAAAGCCTTTTCCCCACCTGAAAGAGCGGAAATAGTTAGAAGTTTTTTGCCCGGTGGCTGCACTATAATTTCAACGCCGGTTTCAAGCAAGTTTTCCGGGTCTGTAAGACGTAGCTCAGCCTCGCCGCCGACAAAAAGCACTTGATAAATATTTTTAAAATGCGTTCTTACCTGCTCAAAAGTATATTTAAAGTTTTCTTTGGTTGTAGCATTTATTTTGGCAATAGCGGCCTTTAAATCCCGCTTAGCGTTTTCAAGGTCTTCAATTTGTTTTTTGAGGAAATTATTGCGCTCTGTTAAAGCGTCGTATTCTTCCGGCGCGGTCATATTTACCGCGCCCATAGTTTCAATGCGTTTGCGCATCATTTTAACGCGTTCGTAATCTACCGTTTTATCGCCCCATTTCATTAAAGCCTCTTCGGGGGTGGTGTTCCAGTTTTCAAAGAGATTATTTACTATGGTGGTTTTTTGGCGGCGATGATTGGTAAGCGTATTTTCCAAATCGTGCGCTTTTAGAGTAAGCTCGTTAACACGGGTTTTGTTTTTGTTTAAAAGCGTGTTTTTTGCATCAAAATCTGTTTTGAGCAAGTTTAAATCAGAGCGCATTTTGTTTTCAGCCAGTTCTAGGGCGGCGAGGCCGTCTCTTTGCGTTGTAAGTTTGGCCTCCGTGGTTAATTTTTCTTCGTTTAAGGCGGCTATTTTTTCGTTAGCTTTAAGTGTTTGCTCCGCGCGTTTTTTATCCGCCTCAATAAGAGAGTTATGCTCGGATTGCGTGCTTTTTAAATCAAGTTCAATATTGCTTTTTTTGATTTTGACTTCGTAGAGCTTAGCATTTGCCTGCTCAATTTCAAGTTTAAGGGCGGCCTCTTCTTGTTGGAGGGCAGAGCGTTTTGTTTTAATTTCCTCCGCCGCTTTTTTTGCATTTTCGTGCTGAGTATTTACGCTGGCAAGTTCTTCTTTAATTTTGGCGGCGTTTTGTTTGCGTTGCTCTATACGGGTTTGCACGGCTTGCTTATTTTTTACAATTTGCTGGCTGCTTTGCTCAACATCAGCCAAAGAGCGGGTTTTGGTATTTAAATTATTTTGCAAGGAGTTAAGTTCTATAGCAGCTTCTTGATATTTAGAGCGCAAAGCAGAAATATTTTCGTCGCTTTTTGCGGTTTCGTCAATATTTGTGATAATTGCTTTTGAAAGTTCTTCCTCGGCAGTTTGTATTTTTGCCAATTCTTCTTTTAAGGTTTCTTCTTCGCCCCAATAGGCTTCCGGCGATTTGACATCTTTTGCCCCGCCGCTAAGCCAAAAACTACCAGCGACTTCGCCTTCTTTTGCGCTGTAAGATGCGCTTAAATAATCAATAAGTCCGCTAAGTTCAGCGGGATAGGTTATTTTATCTTTTAGTCCGCCTTCTTTAGCGTCATTTTGCAAATTTTTGTCGTTTTGTGGTTTTGGCACAGCGTCTAAAATTATAAAGCGGCCACGGGCTTTGCCGTGTTTTAAAAGCAAGTCAATAGCTTCTTTTGCGGCGGCAAGGTTTTGGCAAATTACAGAATCCAAAAACTTACCAAAAGCCTCTTCAACAGCCAAATAAATATCCTGACTAAATTTAATATTTTTCCTTAAAGTGCCTCTTAGGCCGTTTATTTTACTTTCTTCAATAAGTTTTGCGCCTACCCAATAAGGGTCGTTTTTGCCCTGGGTTTGTATCATTTCCATTTGGGTATTAACGGAAGCTTTTTGCGCGCGAATAGCGGCGGATTTATCGTTTAGCGATTGTTTTTGTTTGGCAAGTTCTCCGCGTTTGGCTTCTGCTTGAGCTTGCTCTTCTTTTAACTTGGCGGCGGCGTCTTCTTTTTCTTTAAGTTTTTGGGCGGTTTCTTGCATTTCGGCCCGTAAAGTTTCAAGTTGGGCGGTGTGAGTTTGCAAATTGCGCTCTAAGTTAATTAAATTATTATTTTCGTGAGCGAGGGAAGAATCTTCCAAAGCGATTTTGCCGGTTAACTCGGTAGCTTTTTGAGATAAATTAAAAAGATTAAAGCCGGCTTGCTCTACCTCGCTCTCGGCTTTGCGTAAGTTTTCTTCGTTTAAACGCACTTGCTCGTATTTTTGATTATATTTAGTTTGCAAGGGGGCAAATTCGGCCTCAACCTCGTTTAAATTTTGTTTAAGGGTTTCTATTGCCGGGGCAAGCTCAGTTAGACGTTTTTTGCTTATTTCTTCCTCGGCATGGGAGCCCTTTATTTGCAGCGTAAACTCGCTAGTTAAATTTTGGCAGTTTTGTATTGCGCCTTCCAGTAAGCCGATTTGATATTTGGCGGTGGCAATTTTTTCGTTAAATTCGTTTAATTCTTTTTGTTTGTGCGTAAGGTTTAAATCCAAAGCGGCGACTTCGCCTTCTTGAGCGGAAATAGAGGCGGCAATATCTTCAAGCTCTTTTGATATTGGGTTAAGTTCGCGCATGGCGCCGGCTATTTGAGCGTCGTGGCTTTTTATGCTTTCAAGAGAAAGCGCAATTTCGCTTTCTTTAAGCTCTTCACGGTATTTTTGATATAGACGGGCCTTTCTGGCTTCGCTATCTAATTTTTTAATTTGCTCCGCTATTAAGGCCAAAGTGTCGCTTAGACGGGCAATATCCATATCAACCCGCTCTAATTTGCGGGCGGCTTCGTCCCGTTTAGCTTTGTATTTTGATACGCCTGCGACCTCTTCAAACATTTCCCGTCTTTGTTCGGGCGAGGCTTCCAGCATTTGGTTGACGGAGCCTTGGTCAATAATTGCATACCCCTCCCCGCCGATACCTGTATCCAAAAACATCTCTCTAACATCTTTTAAGCGGCATTGCACACGATTTAAAAAATACTCGCTTTCGCCAGAGCGGTAAATTTTGCGAGATACCGTAACCTCGTTAAAATCAACCGGCAGTTTGCGGGTGCTGTTGTCAAAAACCATATTGACTTGCGCCATATTTAGCGGCGGACGTTTTTTAGTGCCGTTGAAGATAATATCAACCATAGAATTTGAGCGAAGCGACTTCCAAGACATCTCGCCAATAGCCCAACGCACAGAATCTATAACATTTGACTTGCCGCAACCGTTTGGCCCAACAATACAAGAAACGCCCGGCTCAAAATTAAGCCTGACTTTATCTGCAAAGGATTTAAAACCGATTATTTCTATTGCTTTAAGATACATAAAACCTAAATGATATTTTGAAATTGTTTTTAAAATTGTTTCAATACAAAATAAGAGCGTATTACGCTCTTATTTATATATTACAAAATTTTGACTTATTGTATATGCAACCTGCCATAAAAGGGGCGGCTTATTTAAACTTCATTTTGCTATACATATCATACATTATGATGGCGCCGGCCGCCGCTGCGTTTAAACTGCTTACTCCGCCTTGCTGAGGCACGCTGATAACCTCGTCGCAATGCTCTTTTGTCTTCTCTCTAAGGCCGGTGCCTTCTGCGCCAATAATTAAAACAGCGGGGTAGGCATAATCCACTTTGGGTAATTCTTTGCCGTCCATATCTGCGCCGTAAATCCAAAAGCCTTCGTCCTTTAAATCTAAAATAGCGGTGGTTAGGTTAGTTACTTCAACTATTTTTAAAGTTTCAACTGCGCCGCTGGCCACTTTATGGACTGTGGGCGTTATGCCGACGGTTCTGCGCTGCGGTAAAATTACGGTAGAAAACCCTAAACAAGCCGCGCTCCTTAGAAGCGAGCCTAAGTTTTGCGGGTCGGTAACTTCGTCTATAGCTAGCCAAAGCTCTTGTTTTTTGCCCGCCGCCTCGTAAATAGCGTTTGAAAGGCGCATAGTTTGCATAGGTTCCGCCCGAGCGACTACGCCTTGGTGGTTTTGCCCGTTTACAAGATTATCAAGCAAACGCTCTTCCATAGTTTTAATTTTTACATTGTTTGCCTTAGCTAGGCGGATAACTTCTTCCACTTGGCGGCTGGGCCTTTTATTTTCAAGAATATAAAGCTGCAAGATGGGGCGTTTTCTGTTTTTTAAGGCTTCCCGTATTGGGTGTATGCCAAAAAGCAACTCGCCTTTATTAATTTTTTCCATAAATTTTTACCTTTTATTTATTTTTTATTTTATTGTTTTTGAGCCAAAGCTGGTGCCAACGGCTAGAGCGGTGCGGACTTCTTCGCCTTGCGGGTCAACACGTTTTAAATTTGCTACGGCTTCTTTTATTGGCACGCTTATAATTTCAGTGCCGCGCAGGGCAACCATATTGCCCGTTTGTCCTTTTAAAACAAGGTCAACCGCTTCTGTGCCAAAGCGGGTTGATAGCCAGCGGTCAAATGCCGTTGGCGTGCCGCCCCGCTGCAAATGCCCTAAAACTACTACTCTACATTCAAGCTGAAGCCTGTCTTCTATTAAAGAGGCTATTTTGCTGCTTATGCCGCCAAGGCGTATGGGGTCTGTAGAGCCGGCAATAGTTTTTTGAACAGCCATTTCGCCCTTTTCATTTTTTGCGCCTTCAGCGGCTACTATTATGCTGAAAGTTTTGCCTTTTAACTGACGGACCTCAATGGCTTCTATAATAGCGTCTTCGTTATAAGGAATTTCTGGTAGTAGGCATATATCGCCGCCGCCAGCTATGCAGGACCTTAAAGCTATCCAGCCGGCATAGCGGCCCATAGTTTCAAGTATCATAACTCTGTGATGAGATTCTGCGGTGGTATGTATTCTATCAACAGCGTCTGTAGCGACGCTTAAAGCAGAGTCAAAACCAAAAGTATAATCTGTAGAGAGCAAGTCATTATCAATTGTCTTTGGCACGCCTACTATTGGCAGCCCCATCTCAAGGAATTTTTGCGACATAGAAAGAGTGCCGTCGCCGCCTATAGTAATTAAAGCGTCAAGGCGGTTCGTTTTAAATGTATGCGCAACAAGGCTAGATACATCTTTAGGCTTTTTTGCCGTGCCGATAGGAGGCAAGGTGTAGCTAAAAGGGTTTGCTAAATTGCTGGTGCCTAGTATAGTGCCGCCCCGTGTTAAAATGCCCGATACCGCTTTGTCGTCCAAAACAATAAATTGGTTTTTTACCATACCGTCAAAGCCGTTTTTGAACCCCAAAACTTCAACGCCGTTTTGCAATGCGTGTTTGGCAACAGCGCGCACAACAGCATTTAAACCGGGGCAATCCCCGCCGGCGGTAAGCACGCCTATTCTTTTAATCTTCATATAAACAACTCCTTAAAATAAATTAACTGCAATAAAAGTAAGCAGCATAAGCAGGTAAAACTGGCCGTCAATAAGCGTATCGCTAGCCACGGTGCGGGGCACTTTGCGAGAGTAAAAATAAACCGCTATGGCTATTGTGTATAAATGGCCCGCTAGCAACATCGCCACTAGTGGGCGTTTATAACCTATTAAAAGTAAATTAACCAAAACGCCTGTTAAGGCTAAAATTATCAATGTAATGGCTATTTTTGTTTTCATAAGGCCAAAAGCCTTATAGAAACTTTCCTTACCTAATATTATATCTTTATATTCTGTGCCAATGCTTAAAATTACAGAGCGTATAAATACAAGCATAACTCCGTAGCTTAAAGCCAGCCAAGCGGATTTACGCAAAATTAAACCTTGCGAGCTTGACGGCACATACACGCAGACAAAACACCAACCAAGAGCTGTTAAAACATCTCTAATACCTGGGATATTTATAAAAAGTTTAAGTTTATAGCGTAGCGGATAAACAATGCCAAGGGTCAAAAACAGCAACGTTGGCAAAATTATATAAATATTAAAATGAAGCGAGCATAAAAAAGCAAACAATGCGCCGCCAGAGGCCAAAGCGTAATAAACTTTTTTATTTTGCTTTAAATTTTTACTGTAATCTTTATTTACAAGAGTTAGCGTAAAAATAGAGAACCCTGCAAGCAAATATAGGAAGATATTTTCTTTTGCGCCTTGTAAGTTTATACAAACATAAGTTAAACAAACCGCGGCCAATGCGCTGTAAATAGAATTGTTAACCAAAAAGGCCCAAAAATTTTCAAAAACCCCAAAGATGGATTTGTTTTTATGACGCAGGCCCTTAATTTTTGCGGCGACCTTTTCTATCACCCAGCTGGGGGTTGATGCGCCGGCGGTTATCAAAATGCGTTTTGGGGATAAAATTTCTGCTGGATTTATTTCCTCTTCGCTTTCAATATGAAGAACCTTTGGGCAAAGCTCCCCGCAAAGTTTTGCAAGCCTTGCGGTATTTGCGCTATGTTTGCCGCCCACAACTATAACCAAATCGGCATTTTTAGCTAGGGAAATAGTTTCCTGCTGACGTTGTTTTGTTGGCTCGCAAATGGTATTTGAGATAAGGCAATCTTTTGCTTTTTCTTTTATAATTTTGGCAATAGAGTAAAAAGTTTCTTCTTTTTGCGTAGTTTGCGCAACTATGTTTACTTTTTCAAACGGGGGCAATTTGCGGGCTTCTTCCTGCGTGGCTACTACTACCGCGCGCCCAGCGGAGTAGCCAACTAGGCCAATAACTTCGGCGTGGCCAGCGTCGCCAACTATAACGGTATCATAGCCTTGGGCGGCGTATTTTTCTATAACATTATGCGCTTTTTTAACTAGCGGGCAAGTAGCGTCAACTACTTGCATACCTTGCGCTTCAACTTCTTTTTGGAAATTTGGCGTTATCCCGTGGGCCCGTATAACTAAAACGCCGTTTTTATTTTTTGCCTCTGCAAGCGTATCTATGGCGGTTATGCCTTTGGCCTCAAGATTATCGGTTACTTGTTTATTATGTATTAAAGGGCCAATTGTATAGACGGGGTTTTTGCCTGCGGCCTCTAGAGCGAAGACGCAATCTATAGCTTTTTTAACTCCCGGGCAAAACCCTGCGCTTTGGGCTATTATTACGCCCTGGTCTTTATCTTTCATATTTATATTTTACTATTTTACGAGAGTTGTTATGAAATCATTAGCTAAGTATTGTTTTTATAATAGTAAAGATAAATCAACGACTGCACAAAGGCCACTGTTTTAAAAACAGTGGCCTTTGGCTATATATCGCATAGTGCTAATTTACATAAGTGGTTTCGTTACCAGTGCCAGAATAAGGATGCGGGTCCTTTCCGATAGCATTACATATTTTTTTGCCAAAGTCTGTAGACGATTGGCATATTATTTTTTTGTTGTATGCTAAATATGTTCTGTGGTAAAGGAAATATATAAACCTATAGTTAACTGTCCCGCTTAAAGGAATGGATACTATGTAGTAGTAGTTGTTTGGCAGCTCGGTACCTAAAGAGTATCTAACATATTTGCTCTTTGGTACAGTTATATCAAGCTGAGTATTAGCAGTGGGATATTGTCCAGTGGCTAAGCGATATCTTTCAGCCGATTCGCCTACGCTTTTTATGCCGACAAGGGCATCCATAGCTTTGCTCTTTTCAACGGCAAACCTATACTGCGGAAGAGCAATAGTGGCGAGTATGCCGATGATTAAGACAACTACTAATAATTCTATTAAGGTGAACCCATCTTGATTTATGGTTTTTAAGGCAGTAATTTTGCGGCAGACTAATTTATAGACAGACAGACAGACAGACAGACAGACAGACAGACAGATATTATCCCCTTTGGGGCATTGTTTTGTTTTTCATTTAACATCATAACCATCTCCTTTTTATTAAGATACATATATTGTATAACATTGCATTAATGATATAATAGCAAAAATTTTTAAACTTGCATTTGGCCGTTTGCTTCGCTTTGGCCAAGTAAAATGCGGGCTGCCTCTTGTTGGAATGGGGCGCTGGCTGTGCCTGCCATTAAAAACAAGTCCACATTTTGCAAATCTTGCGCGACAAAAGGGCTGCCAAAACTTATAAGTATAGTGCGTTTGGCAGCAGAGATGGCTTTTTGCAAAATATCTTTTTGTTCTTTAGTAAAGTTAATTTGTCCGCTAAATGCGGCATAATCGGCAGTGGTGGAAATTATTAAAGTATCAGCAAAAACACCCTCTTTATACGGTTTTAAATTTATGTGATTTTTCTCCATTTCGGCAATAAAGGTCTCTGTTTTTGGCGGCAAGGAGCAGTTGCAAAAACTTTCAACCTCTATGTAATATACGCTTTGGCCCCGTTTAAGTTTTGGGGCTTGCCCACAAGCTACAATAGAAGTTTTAGCGGTTTCCTCTGATAAAGTTTCTGGCATAAAAGGGTCTTTAAAAGGTAGCGGAGTTAGGGAGTTTAATTTTGCAAGCATCATCTCTTGCTCGCTTAGAGCGGTGGCGGCCCGCTCGGTCAGTAGTTTGCTTTCTTTAACGGTTTCTTTAAGGCGGGCCATAAGTTCAAAAGGATTATCAGGGCAGAGCAAAATATCAGCCCCTGCTTTAAAAGCGTCAAGCGGGTCAAGCCCGCCGGTCGCTTTCATAATTAGAGCGTCGGTTACTATTATGCCTTTATAGTGCAAGTGCTTACGCAAATAATCGTGCATAACTTTGCGGGAAAAGGAGCAAGGCCAAGTATCGTCAAAAGCGGGTATTTTTAAATGGGCTACCATAATAGAATCGGCCCGTGTTAAAAGTTCTTGATACGGTATTAGCTCGTGTTCCTCAAGCTCTTGTATAGTTTTGTTTACCACAGGTAGTTGCAAGTGAGAATCTACAAAAGTAGAGCCGTGGCCGGGGAAATGTTTAAGAGAGTTTAAACAGCCGCCTTCGCTTAAACCAAGGGCGAAAGCTTTTGCAAGTTTGGCAACTTTACAGGGGTCTTTGCCAAAAGAGCGGGTATTTGCTATTGGGTTTTGTGGGGTATCGGCTAGGTCAACATTAGGGGCTAAAATCCAATCAACGCCCAAAACCTTTGCTTGGCGAGCGGTTATTAAACCTTTTTTATACGCCAGCGTTTCATTACCAGATGCGCCTATGGAAATGTTTGATGGCAATAGCGGAGCGTCTTTAACCCAGCGGCCAAGGCCGTATTCGTAGTCGGAGCTTATTATAAGTTTGCGCGGGGCATTATCCTGAAGTAAAGTAGTAAGTTCTTTTACCTCTTTTTTTGAGCCGAAGTAAACGCAAAAGCCGCCAACGCCAGCTTTGGCGAGTTCAACCGCTTCCCCTATATCGCTTCGCCCGAACCAAAAGCCCGGGTGCACTATGCGGTTTGTATTCATAATTATATTATACTACCTAAAACAACTTTTTTAACAGCGCCTGTTGCATTTGGGCAACTAGCAGGCTTTTTGTTTAGCCTTTGCCAAGCCAGCCACGCAAAAGCGGCGGCTTCTTTTGCCATTGGGTCTACTCCGAAGGCTTGCAAAGTTTTTACTTCTACGGAGGGTAAATTATCAGCCAAATATTTTAGCAAGGTTTTATTATAAGCCCCGCCGCCAGATACTATAAGTTTTTTTGCCTTGTAGCTAGCGGGTATAAACTTTTTTATGCTTGTAGATATTATTAAAGCGGTTAAATAAGTTATTGTTGCAATATCTTGCGGCTGAATATTTTTGAAATATTTATTGATAAAATTATTGCCGTAATTACTGCGCTCCAAAGCCTTTGGCGGTTTGTTTTTTATAAAAAGTTTTGCAAGTTCTTTTGCTTTTTTTGTGTTAGGCAAATTTTGCGCGGCAAGTTTGCCGTCTTTATCATAAGTTTTTTTGCCTTTTGTTAATTGAAGGACGGCGCTATCAATAAGCGCATTGCCGGGGCCTATATCAAAACCAAAAGTTTTTACTTTTTTGCCGACAATAGATATATTGCTTATTCCGCCGATATTTAAAAGCATCAGCGGGCTTAAATTGCCAAACATAAACTCGTCAAAAGCGGGGATAAGCGGAGCGCCTTGGCCGCCAGAGGCCATATCTTTGGGGCGGAAATTTGCTACTACCGGGATATTTAAAGCTTCGGATAAAAAAGCGGCCTCGCCAATTTGCAGGGTGCAGGAGTTTTTGCCAGTAGCTTGATGATAAACTGTCTGCCCGTGCGAGCCGACAACAGCTACATCATTTTTATTTATTTTAAATTCACGGATAAATTTTTTGGCTAAATTTGCATAAAGGCGGCCAAGCTCAAAATTAAGAGAGGCCAAAGCGGGCGTTTTTAAATTTATAGCATTTAAAATTTTTAGCTGGAGTTGTTTTGAATACGGATAAGTTTTAAAATGGATAACCCGCTTTGCATTTATATCAAAAAGGCAAATAGTAAGGCCGTCGGCGGAAGTGCCGCTCATTAAGCCAAGCGCAAGCGTTGTTTTAGTCTTCATCAATAATTTTATTTAAAAACCCTTTATGTTTTTTAAGTAAAGATAGAGCTTTGTTTAAATCTATATTTTTCTTTGCCATAACTATAGCCGCTTTTACATTATAATTTGCGGTTTTAGCCAAAGCCTCGGCCTGAGCCTGCGGTATTTTTGCAATGGCGGCAACTAGCCTTACGGCGCGCGCTTTTAGTTTTGTATTAGTGGCCTCTACATCAACCATATAATTTTTATATATTTTGCCGCAAGCAGCCATAGCAAGCGTTGTTATCATATTAAGAGCAATTTTTGCCGCCGTCGCCGCTTTTAGACGGGTAGAGCCTGAAATTACTTCCGCCCCGGTTGGTAAATAAATTAAGATATCAACATTATTTTTTGCGGCGTTTTTATTGCTTGTTATTAAAATTGTTTTATGTTTGGCGGCGCGCGCGGCTTTTAATGCGCCTTGCGTGTATGGAGTATTGCCGCTAGCGGCCACGGCTATCAAAACATCGCCCTCTTTTGCCATTTTAAGGAAGTCCGCTTTTCCGTCTTTTTCGCTATCTTCGGCGCCTTCAACAGAGGCAAAAACGGCGTTTTTACCGCCGGCTATTATTGCAGAAAAAGCGCTCTTTGGCACGCCAAAAGTAGGGCGGCATTCGGCCGCTTCTAAAATGCCAAGGCGGCCGCTGGTGCCAGCCCCAATAAAAATTATTTTTTTATTTTTTTTGTAGGCGGCCGCTACCGCTTTTGAGGCTAAAATTATTTTGGGTAAAGCTTTTTTGACGCTTATGGCGGCGTTAAGGCTTTCTTCAAACATCTTTAAAGCCATTTTTTGGGGTGGCAAAGCGGCAAAATTAAGAGTATTTTTATTTATTAACTCGGTAGGGCTTAAAGGGTTTTGCTTCATAAAGAAGCCTCCTTAATTTAACTGCGGTATTAAAGATGTATCTAGCAAATCTTGCGGCGCAGGCTCGGCGAGTTCTGTAGACGGCGGCGTTAAGTCAACGGCGTCGGGTTTAACTTCGGGCAGCTGGGGCGTTTTTAGCCACTGCAGGACATCAGGCGTTAAATATTTATCCAGCATTGGCACTCCCCGCAAGTTATAGGCGGTTATAAAAGCAACTTTACCGCTGCCAGAAGAAAGATACGCCGCATTTCTAATAAAACTAGCTTCCATAAAGGATTTTCTATCTTCTGAAGACACCGCTATAAAAACTGGTTTTTTAAATATTTTTATGCCGCTCATCGTCAAAACATCACGGGTTTTTAAAGAGGGCGTTAAAAGCAAAACGCCTGCAATATTGGTATTAAAAATTAAACTTTTTGCAGCAACATTTGCCCCAAGCCCCGCCCCCAAAAGGAAAATATTTTCATTTTTTACGCCTTTATTGTTTAAGAATGCTATAGCTGCGTTTACATCTCTCACCATTTGATTAAACTCATTATTAGTGCCAGTTTTTTTAAAGTTTTTTTGCAAGTTTAAATTAGTGCTAGCGCCGTGTCCGCGCAAGTCAATTGCAAGGTAGCCGTATCCATTTTCAGCTAAAGCGTTTGAGAAATTTTTAAAATCCTCTTTTTTGCCGCCAAGGTCGTGTAGCAAGATAACAGAAACGCCGTTAGTAGTTTGCTGGTAAAGGGCGGCAATTTTCCACCTATCCTCGGTAGTTAATGAAACTTTTTCCTCGGCAAGTAAAGGCATTGCCAAAAACATAAAAAAAGAAAGGGCTAAAATAAAGTGTTTCATTTGACAATTTCCTCCGCCTTAAACCAAATGGCAATTTCCCGCTTAGCGTCCTCTATTGAGCCTGAGGCATGGACGCAATTTTCCATAATATCAAGCTTTTCGTTATAGCTGCCAAATGCGCCGCGTATAGTGTGCGGCAGGGCTTTTAGCGGATTAGTTGCGCCAATTTCCGCGCGGACTTTAGCTATAGCGTCCTGGCCCTCAAAAACAAAGGCGTAAATTCTGTGGTCTTCTATGCCGTTGGCATTACCCATCATAAAAGATACAACGCCCTCTAAAAACGGGGTGCCGGCAAGGTTTGCATAATGTTCTTTTGCAAGCTCTGGGGTAACTACGGCAACTTTGGCGGCTTTAATATCAAGGCCCAAATGCTCAAGGCGGTCTATTATAATGCCGCTAAGCCTTTTGCTTATAGCGTCAGGTTTTATAAGGATTAGGGTTTGCTCTTTCATATACTAAATTATAACAAATTGACGGGTATGAAAAACGGCCTTTGTAAGCGTGCGTTTAAGCCCTCAAAATGGTATAATTTTATAAAGAGCAAAGCTGACGATAGAATTTATAAAAATTTAAATAGGGCTAGGTGAAGAATATGCCGCAAATTACCCCAAATACAAAAAATATTTTAATAGTAGTCGGCGATGTTTCGGGCGATGTTCACGCCAGCAACTTAATGAAAGCTATTAAGGCCTATGCTCCGGAAGTAAAAATTGCCGCTATTGGCGGCGGGCGTATGGCGGCGTTAAGCGACGATTTCCTCTGCGATTTAGTTTCAAAAGGCGCAAGCGGTTTTGTTGAGCCGCTAAAAAAACTTCCGCTTTGGCTTAAACTTATGAAGATGATTAAATCTTATATGCAAGACAATAAGCCCGCTTGCGTTATAACCGTTGATTTTTATGGCTTTAATCACCAAGTTTTGGGTATAGCCAAACACCGTAATGTGCCAGCCTATTATTATGTCTGCCCGCAGGTTTGGGCAAGCCGCCGCTACAGAGCTAAAGCTATTGTAAAACTAGCCAAAAAGATGTTTGTTATCTTTCCTTTTGAAAAGAAAATTTATACTGATCTTGGCGGCGACGCTTTCTTTTTAGGCCACCCGCTACTTGATATAATGCCCGAGCCAAAAGCAAAAACTTACGAAGGCGGACAAAATAAAAAATGGAAAATTGGCCTTATGCCCGGCAGCCGCCCAAGGGAAATTTTAAAACATACAAAATTGTTTTGGGACGCTTTTTTGGAAATCAAAAAAATGTATCCAAACGCCGAGCCTTACCTTTTTGCCGTGCCGGAGTTTAACGATGATAAATTCTACTCTTTACTAGGCGGCAAGCCCGAAGGCCTAAATATAGTAAGGGAAAATGATTTTGCCATAAGGGGCGATATGGATTTTGTTATAACCTGCTCTGGCACCGCTACTTTGGAAAATGCTCTTTTAGGCTTGCCGATGGTTGTTGTTTACAAAACTTCTTGGATTACATATCAAATAGCTAAATTAATTATTAAAGTGCCCTATATTTCGCTAGTAAATATTTTAAGCAAAAAAAAGGTTGTTGGCGAGTTTATACAAAGAGAGGCAAATGTCGGGGCGATTTCAAAAGAAGTTAAAGCCGTAATCGGCGACGAAAAGGCCTATAATAATATGCGCCAAGCCCTTTTGCAAATACGCAAAGACTTAGGCGAGAGCGGTGTTGCAAACCGAGCCGCTAAAATGATAATAGACGAAGCCTTTCAAAAATAAAAGGATACTAAGGATATTATGGACGATGCATTAAAAGAAATTGTAGACGGCGTAAAATCTTTTAATCCTTCTCAAGATACTGCAATGATTGAGAAGGCATATAACTTCGCCAAATCGGCCCACGAAGGCCAAAAAAGATTAACAGGCGAGCCTTTTTTTACCCATTGCTGCGAAGTGGCAAAAATCCTTTTAGACCAAAAACTTGACGCTGAAACAATATCGGCAGCGCTCCTTCACGACACCGTTGAAGATACCAATGTAACGGTTGAAGATATT
>JAISHT010000080.1 GCA_031262415.1 Elusimicrobiota bacterium
AAAACTGCTTATTTTATTTCTATTACTTCTGCCCATAAATAGCTTGGGGCAAAAAACACATGCGCAAATAGCCGCCCAAAATGCTGATACTATTGTATCTGTAAATGTCGCCAAAACAGACGGCACAACTTATAGCGGCACAGGTTTTATAGTCAGTGCTAACGGCCTAGTGGCAACAGCAGGCCATGTAGTTGAAGACGCTATTTTTATTAACCTAACCTTTAAAAACGGCGCAGTATCTAGCGAGGCCGTTTTATTAGATAAATCCCAAAACCCAGAAATTGACTTAGCCCTTTTAAAAATTAAAGCCGAAAATTTACCTTATATTACTTTTGATAATTCAGATAAAGCGCGAGCTGGCCAAGAAATTACCGTAATAGGCAACCCCCGCCGTTTGCAAAATACCGTTACCTCTGGCCTAATCTCGCAAATACGGCAGGTGTCTAGGGGAGTGCGCTGGTTTCAAATAAGCGCGCCCGTGTCGCCCTCTAGCAGCGGCAGCCCCGTTTTTAACGATAAAGGCTATGTTATTGGTATTGCGCTATCAAGCCTTAAAGGCGAAGATAATCAAAATATCAATTTTGCCATACCGTCAAACTATTTACAACAATTAATGCTAAACAACGGCTTTAAGCCTTGTTTGCCAGCCGCAGACGCTAAGCAAAAGGCAAACCAGCCGCGCAACTGGGTGCAAATGTTTAAAAACCATGTGCAAAAATGTTGGCAAATTTTAGAGGAAAAAGTATCCCCCTCAAAATAGCTAAGCAAGAATTTGCCAAAGCAATATAATTTTAGTACAATATAAAAAAATTAAGTAGTCAGGAAGATAAAAAACTATGTCATACAAATGCGAACTCTGCGGCAAACAGTCCGTAGCTGGGAATTCTTATAGCCATTCCCATATGAAAACAAAAAGAACTTTTAAGCCTAATCTCCATAAACAAAAATTAGTCTTGGAAGGTAAAACGCAAACGGCCTATATCTGCTCTAAGTGCATGAAGTCCGGCAAAGTAGTAAAGCCGTCCAAATAATTGCGCATTACAATCTTTTAAATAAACCGCTCTATAGTTTTAGGGCGGTTTTTTTATTTTATAATAAGTTAATGCAATAAAATGCGGCCTCGCTGCGTTTTATACTTGAGGGCAAGATAATGCAAGATGATATTATAATAGCCAGTATCAAAAACGGTAAGAAGGAAGATTTTGGTTTGCTCGTAGAAAAATATAAAAATCAACTTTATTCTTTCATTTATTATAGCGTTAAAAATGACGCTATCGCCGGGGATTTGTTTCAAGATACTATGCTTAAAGCCTTGCAGGAAATTAATAAATATCAAGAAGAAGGCAAGTTTAAAGCTTGGCTCTTTACTATTGCTAGAAATAAAATAACAGATTATTTCCGCAAGTCCTCAAAAGTAGTTCAGTTTAGCGAGGAAATGGACGCCGATACTTTTGCCTCGCCAGATAATACGGCGACAAAAGCCCTTGGCAATATCTCGCTAGAAGAAATTGGCGGCTTTATAAGCAAATTGCCAAAAGAGCAACAAGAAGTAATTTTACTGCGTCAGTATTTAAGTTTTAAAGAAATCGCCCATGCGCTTAATTGCCCCATAGGCACGGTGCTAGCTAGAATGAACAGGGGCATAAAAAAATTACAAGCATTTATGGGGGAGGAATATGCAACATAATGAAGAAACCGAACATTTGGCTCTGCTCTATTCCTACGGCGAGCTTGATGATAAAAAAGAAACCGCTTTTTTGGAGCATTTAAAAAGCTGCAAACAGTGCCAAGATATTGTTTTTTTAACAGGCATTATAGCCCCCGCTTTGCCAGAGAAAGTTGCCCCGCAATTTAATTTGCCCATTTTACAGCAAAACGCCTCCCCAAAAAAACATTGGTTTACTTTGCCGACATTTGCTTTTAGACGCTTAGCTACCGTAGGCGTAATGGCAGCATTTGCCGTGTTAATGGGGCTAGCTGCTTATGAATACGGACACTTAAAGCAAGGCGCTTACGCCACCTTTGTAAATGATAGTATGTATAGCGAGATTGACAGCATTGAAACAGAAGTAAATGATATTGAAATGTCTTTAGAAAATTTGTTTTAAAAAAAAGGAAAATGGAGGAGAGAAAATGAAGAAACTATTAGTAATGACGCTGGCGGTTGTTTTTGCGTCTTCCCTAGCCGTGGCCCATGGCCCAGCTAAAGGCAAAGGGCCAAAAATGCAAAATGGCCCAACCCAAGAACAACGCGATGAAATGCGCGCTAACTTCAAAGCGATGCAGGACCTTGTTTCACAATACAAAGCTGAAACTGACGCTACCAAAAAAGCTGATATTGAAAAACAAGTAGAGGCAAAAGTCG
The DNA here is from genome assembly GCA_031262415.1 of Elusimicrobiota bacterium. Classification (GTDB taxonomy): domain Bacteria; phylum Elusimicrobiota; class Elusimicrobia; order Elusimicrobiales; family Elusimicrobiaceae; genus Proelusimicrobium. The sequence continues at coordinate 2,366 of JAISHT010000080.1, forward strand.
CCCAGAATTATGACCGCCATTTGCAGCGTATGGACGAACGTATTAAAGATTCAGAAAAAAGACTGAAAGACGCTAAGGCAAAATTAGCCGCCAGCAAGAAAAAATCCGCTAAGGAAAAGCATATTCAAGAAGTTACCCAAAAAATCCTTTCCGGTCAAAAACCTATGCTTATGAACCCGCCTGATAAAAACTTCAAGGGCCATAAACAAGGCAAATGCAAGTGCGACGCTAAAGGTAAAGATTGCCCTTGCAAAAAAGATAAAAAGCAAGATGGCGAAAAGAAACAAGAAGCCGCAAAAACACCTGCGCCAACTGCTAAGTAAAAGTTGAAAATATTAGGGCGCGCTAAAAAAGCGCGCCCTTTTTTGCCAAATTGCCGCATTTTCGCCACTCTAGGGCAAATTAAGCGTTAACTAGCCATATAAATTAATATAATATATAAATGGATATATTTAATATTAGACATTCAAACAATAAGTTTTTACTAGCGATTTTATTTTTATTTTTAACTTGCGCTTTACCCGCCGCTTCAATAGATTACGAGCCAAGCATAAAAAAAAGCGCAGTAGATTTTACTAGCGGCAATTATGTTGCGCCAGAAGCCTCCGCCCAAACTGACGAAACACAAGCTACGCCCCAAGCTGAAAGCGAATCAGACCCTGCCACCACGGACCCAAACGATATTAACCCAGACGACATCAACCCAAACGGCCCTTGGATGATTTGCCAAATAGCAGTAGACGGCCTTAACAATATCAGCAAAAAAACTGTTTTAAAAAATATTTCCGCCAAAGAAGGCCATTTATATTACAGAAGCTCAAACTCGGAAGATTTTAACGCCCTTTCCGCCTTAGGTAATTTTGATAATGTTTCTATTGATATTTCCCGTATGCAAGGCCAAAAACGGGATAAAGAAGATAAGGCCGATAAAAATTTATACGACTGCCACAAAATGACCATATCCGTAGAAGAACGGCCAACCTTTGATAAAATAATTTACAAAGGGCGCAAGGCTCTGTCCAAAAACACAATACAAAACGCAATGTCTTTAAAACTTAAAGACCCTTACAGCAGCTCAAAACTAGCTTCTGATATGGAAAAAATAACCGCCGCTTATGCTGAAAAAGGCTATATAAATACACAAGCCTCTTTTGAAACCGAAATTAATACGCAAAAGAATATAGCTATAGCCACAATAACCATAGTGGAAGGCGTAAAAACCCGTGTTAAAGATGTTTTGGTAGAAGGCTTAAATAAAGTGCCTTTAAAAAAGTTTATTAAAAAACTTTCTAACAGGCCGGGCAAGGTTTACAAAAGTCAAAATATGCCCGCTGATATGTATAAAGTAACCACCTATGTAAGGAACCTAGGTTTTTACGATTTTAAAATTGACGATTACTTCCCCACTTTTAGCGATGATAAGACCTCCGTATCCTTAACCTACAAAGTGTCCGAGGGCCACAAAGCCAAATTTGGCGCAACAGATTTTAGCGGCAATACAGTCTACACAAATAAAGAATTGCAGGAAATTGTTTTCTACAAAGACGGGCAAAAATTCAACCAGCAAAAATTTGATACTACCGTTAGAGATTTGCAGGAAAAATATGCAAACAAAGGTTATTTGCGTGCGGAAATTAACCCCGTTAGAACCTTGGACGAAGAAACTGGCAAATTAAATATAGATTTTGACATAACGGAAAATAATATAGTCTACATTGACCACGTGGATATAACCGGCAATGAAACCACAAAAACCTATGTCTTTGCCCGTGAACTAGTTATAAAAGAGGGCGATATTTTTAGTTATGATAAAGTCCGCCGCAGTCAAGCTAAAATTATGAATTTAGGCTTTGTTAATGACGCTCAAATTGATATTTCCCCAACAAATGATATAAGCAAAGTTGATGTAAGCTATAATGTCGTTGAAGGCAGGCCGGGTATGTTTACGGCTGGTATAGCAATGTCCTCTTTAGACGGCCTCTACGGCGATGTTTCCATAAACCACCTTAACTTATTTGGCAGAGCGCAAAAACTCACTTTAAGGGCTCTGTTTGGCAGCAAGATTTTAGATTATAATTTGGGCTGGTCCACCCCGTGGATTGGCGATCGTCCAATAAGTTTTGGCGTAGACGCTTTCAATACCCGCCGCTACCGCTCTTACAGAACCACTAGCGACGCTTACACTGAAAAAAGCACCGGCGGGCGTATTTCGCTAGGCCCAAGGTTTAACGATGATATTTATAATTTAAACTTCTCTTATACTTTTGAAAATATTCATATTTACGATATTGATGAAATTTACCAAAATACCGACGATGACCTTGTTGAAGGTAGGACAAATGTTTCCACTTTAGGCGTAAGTTTTGCCATAGACACTAGGGATAATTACTGGGATACTACCAGCGGTTCACGCAACTCTTTAGGCGTTGATTTATCAGGCGGTCCTTTGTTTGGCGATCTTGATATTTATCAGGTAAACCTTAAATCTTCCTATAGTAAAACGCTTATCAATATAGGTAAAGATTATCCTATAGTCCTTATGATTGCCAATAGAGCCGGTATGGTTAAACCTTATGGCAGAACCAGCTCCGTGCCGGCTTATGAAAGGATTTTCCTCGGCGGCGCAGATACCGTGAGAGGTTATGATACTACAGGCCAAATCGGCCCGGAAACTGGGGGCGAAGTTTTCTATGTAGGCAATGTTGAGCTTAAATTCCCCTTAGCTAGAGAGGGCAGACGCACAATTGCGCAACTTGCCGCTTTCTTTGATATAGGCAACTCTTGGAAGGATTTTGGCGATATTAAATTTAAAACTGGCGAGGCTGTTGACGAATTTAAAATGGGCGTTGGTATGGGCCTTAGAATTGTTACCCCCACCTTGCCTATAAGGCTTGATTGGGGCTACGGCCTTAATCACAAAACTGGGGAGAAAAAATCACATATTTACTTCTCTATTGCAAACTTATTCTAAGCCCCTTGCCAAGGAAGTAAAAAATTACTTAATTGGAATATATGGTTAAATATTTACCGCTTGCATTTTTGCTCTTTAGCTTTTTGCCTTCTTGCGCCTTTGCGCAAGCAGCAGCTGCGCCTAGCGACGGAGCCAAAGAAGCGCCTGTTAAAGTTATTAATAATATGCCCGGCTCCACTCTTATTCCAAAAGAACAATACGACGCTAGCGTCATTTTGCCCGTGCCATCTTCTAACAGTAATGCAAGCCAAGTTGAAAAACACCCCTCCGGCGATACTATTGATAACGCCGTTATTGACAATGACGCTATTATCCCCCCAAATGAGCCTACTGATCTGTCCCCCGTAGAAACCGCACCTATTGAAGAGGGCGACGAGGCTGATAAAAATCAAGGGTTTCGCTTAGTAACAAGCCAAAAAGACGCCGATTATTCCGAAATCCCAAAAGGCACTTTAGCCGTTTTTATTGATGTTGAAGAAGCCTTTAACAAAAACCCGTGGACTTTGCAGGCCCGCAAAAATATGCGCCTTGACCTTGAAGAAAAACAAGTAGAATTTGTAAAACTAAAAGACCAGCTTGCCGAGCTTAAAACAAGCGAAACAAATCTTATAAAAGATATAGCTTACTATAAACCCTTTTATCAAAATCTTGAATATATTGCCCCCGCGGGCGGAAGTTCTTACCCCAAAATACCGTCAAATGCTTTAGCTAATTTGCTTAATACAACTTGTTTTTCATCTAGCGCGAGCATTATAGATAGCCCTGTAAATACGCCGCAAAAAATGTCTGAAATCAAAAAGGAATTACGAGATACTAGGCAAGCCATAACAGAACGAGAGGCCTTTTTATTAAACTATCAAGAATTAACTAGAGAAGAAGTTCTGTCCCGTCAAGATTATATTGTGCAGCAAATTATAAAAGAAATTTATAGCGGCATAAAAGAATTTGCCGCAACTCGCAATATTGCCCTAGTTGTAGACAGGCAAGACCTTATTTACGGAAAACCGCTTAATGTAACAAATGAATTTATAAAATGGATGAAGTCCTATCACAAAAAGTATTTAAAAGAACATGGAGATATCTTATGAACATAACACTTGCGCAAATAGCGGAGTTAATCCACGCAGAACTTAAAGGCGACGGCAATTTTATCCCAAGCGGGCTTTGCGGCCTTGACGACCCAAAAGAAGGCGCAGTTGCATATACCTCTACCGTAGAAAAGCCTGATAATTTCAAAAATTTAAACATAGGCGCATTAATTGCGCCAGCCAAGGCCAAAGAAATCAACTTGCCTTTTGGCGGAAATATACTTTATGCAGAAAACCCAGAGTGGGCTTTTACTTTGCTGCTCCGTCAAGTTGATACTTTAAACAAAAACATTACCCCCGGCGTTCACCCAAAAGCTTTTGTATCAGATAAAGCAACTATTGGCAAAAATGTTTTTATCGGCGCAAATGCCACTGTTGAAGAGGGCGCTAAAATTGGGGATAATACTATAATTTATCCAAATGCTTATATCGGGCGTAATGTAGAGATAGGTATGTTTTGCATTATTTACCCTAATGCAGTTATAAGAGAAGATTGCATTTTAAAAAACAAAGTAATATTGCAAGCTGGCGCAGTTATCGGCGCAGACGGCTTTGGCTATATCTTCCACAATGGCAAGCACGAAAAAATCCCTCAAATCGGCAATGTGATTTTGGAAGACGATGTTGAAGTTGGCGCAAATACCACTATAGATAGAGCGAAAATTAACAGCACAATTATAGGCGCCAATACTAAGGTTGATAATCTTGTTCAAATAGGCCATAATGTGAAGATAGGTAAAGCAAGCATTATCATTTCTCAGTCTGGTATTGCAGGCTCAACGCAAATAGGCAATGGAGTAATTGTAGCGGGCCAAGCTGGAGTTAGCGGACACATTAAAATTGGCGACGGCGCTGTTATAGGCCCCAAAACGGGCGTTATGGGCAGCGTTAAAGCAGGCGATAAGGTTATGGGCATACCAGCCCGCCCATACGCTGAGTTTATGAAAGTTGCCGCAATATCGTCAAAATTACCCGCTCTTTACAAAGATTTTTTGGCGCTTAAAAAAACCAAAAAGAAATTTAGCTTCTTTACGAGGAAAAAATGAACAGAAAAACAATTAATAAAGAAATTACTTTAGAAGGCATAGGTTTGCATACGGGCGCAAAATCCGCCATAACTTTTAAGCCGACGGAGCAAGGTTATATCTCTTTTCTCAGAACAGACATTAAAGGGGCCGAGCCTATAAAAGCCGCTTTAGAAAATGTATCGTCCACGCTGCGCGGCACAAATTTAAGCAATGCCAAGGCCGAAGTCCACACCGTGGAACATGTATTAAGCGCGGCGGCCGCCCTAAATATAACCGATCTTATTATTGAAATGGACGGGCCCGAGCCGCCTATTATGGACGGTTCCTCCTGCCAATACGCCAAGGCTTTGTTAGAGGCGGAGTTAAAAGAAATATCCGCCCCCGCATCTATCTTAAACCTTACTAAAAAGATAGAATACAAAGAAGGCGATATTACTTACACGGCAGAGCCTGATACAAAACTTAGTTTTACATTTATATTTTTGCGCAATCACCCATTAGTTTCACGGCAAGAATATACTCTAGATATGTCGCCAAAATGTTATTTAAAAGAAGTCGCCCCAGCCCGCACTTTTGGTTTTGAAGAGGAAATTGCCTTTTTGCGAGCCAATGGCCTAGCCAAAGGCGGCAATATAGATAATTGCGTAGTTATTTTAAAAGACGGCTACTCCGTGCCTGTTCGCTTTGGCAATGAAATGGTGCGCCATAAAATACTTGATATGGTTGGCGACTTGAAGTTAACAGGCAAAATACTTGGGCCGATGCACATAACTTGTAGCGGCGGTGGGCATAAAACAAATGTTGAGTTTGCCAAATTATTACTTAAGGAATAAGTAATTATGGGTAAGTTGGAATTTTTATTTAACGAGCCTGTTGTAAAAACAATTAAAGGCGAAGAGATAAAAAAATATCTTCCGCATAGGGAGCCTTTTTTGCTCGTTGATGAAACAAGAGTAATTAAAGAAGATAAATATTTAGTAGGCATACGGAAATTTACTGGGGAAGAAAGTTTTTTTAAAGGTCATTTCCCCTCGTATCCGGTAGTGCCGGGCGTCTTGATACTGGAAATTATGGCGCAGGCTGGCGGGGCGGCCATTATGCAAAGCCCAACGTTTAAGGGGAAGGTTTCTTTCCTTATGAGCATAGATTTTGCTAAATTTAGGAAACAAGTGCTCCCCGGCGATACGCTAAAAATCGCTATTGATGTGCTTAGAGCAGGTAAAATAACAAAAATGTACGCAGAGGCGTACACTGATAACGGGCTTTGCGCAGAAGCCCAGCTTAACTTTATCTTAGGAGAAAAAAAATAATTATGCTTCCCGCAAAAATACACCCAACAGCAATTGTAGACGCAAGCGCAAAAATAGGTTCAAATGTGGTAATAGGGCCTTATGCCATTATCGGCAAAAACACTACTATTGGCGATAATACTAACATTGGCCCGTTTTGTGTTGTAGAAAACACTATTATGGGTAAAGATAATGAGCTTATTGCAAGCGCATTTATAGGCGTTAAACCGCAAGATTTATCTTACGACGGCGTTGAAAGTATGGTAGTTATGGGCAATGGCAATAAAGTGAGAGAAGGCGTAACAATTCACCGCTCCACCTCGCTTGAACACCCAACAAAAATTGGGGACCATTGCTTATTTATGGCAAATGCCCATGTTGCGCACGATTGCATTTTGGGCAATCGCATTATTTTGGTAAACAGCGCAGGTATTGCGGGACATGTTGTAGTTAGCGACGGCGCAATACTATCAGGTATGGTTGCGGTACATCAATTTGTCCGCATTGGCAAACTTGCTATGGCCTCTGGCTTAAGCGGGCTGCCGCTAGATTTACCGCCATTTTGCAGAGCGTCAGGCGGCAGGGCTAAACTTGTGGGTTTAAACACTGTTGGTTTAAGACGAGCAGGCTTTACCCGTGAGAGCATAAAAGCCATTAAAGACGCTTATAGAGTCCTTTTCCTTTCAAAACACACTTTAAAAGAAGGCTTGGAATTGCTTAAAAAATCTAATCCAACGCCTGAAGTTCAGGAAATGATTGATTTTTGCGAAAACTCTAAACGCGGCTTAATAGGCGCGCGTAAAAAAACGCACGGCGCAGTGGAAGATGACAACGAAGACTAAAAATAAGCTAGGTATAATAGCGGGCGAGGGTAAATTCCCAGTGCTTATAGCCAAAGGGGCTAAAGCAAAGGGTTGGGAAGTCTTCGTCTTAGGTATTAAAAATAATACAGATATTGAAGCTATTACTCCTTATGCAGATAAAATCATTATCCTAAAATTAGGACAGCTAAGTAGCGCGCTAAAATTCCTAAAAGAAAACGGCGTTACAAAAGCTGTTATGGCTGGCCGCGTGGAACATATAAATATTTTTACTATTATGCCCGATTTGCGCGCGGCCAAGGTGCTTGCTAGTATGCGTGATATGCGGGCGCAAAGTATTTTAGACGCCGTCTTAGCCGAGTTTAAAAAAGAGGGCGTGGAATTTGCCCCCTCCTCTTTATTTTTGGAAGACTGCGTCCCCCAAAACAAAGACGTGCTTAGCAGCAGACAGCCAACCGAGGAAGAAAAGCAAAATATTGAGCTTGGTTTAAAAATTTCCAAAACATTAGCCGGGCTTGATGTTGGCCTTACTTCAGTTATTTGCGACAAAGCGGTATTAGCCGTTGAAGCTATGGAAGGCACGGATAATTGCATAAAACGAGGCGGAGAAATCTACAAAGCCTCGCTCTCAATAAAAAAATCTCCAATAGTAATAGTAAAAGTAGCCCGCCCAAAACAAGACGATAGATACGACCTGCCCGTAATAGGCAAAGGCACTATTCGCTCTATGGTAGAGGCCGGCGCGCAAGTGCTTGCTTTTGAGGCCGGCAAAACTGTGGTTTTGGATTTAGAGGAAGTTGTAAAACTGGCTAATAAAAATAATATCTGCCTGCTTGCCATTTAGTTTTTTAGCGTTTAGCTTTAGCGGCATTTCCTTCGTATTGAATTAAAAATAAACTTAAAAATATTATTATTACTCCGCCTATTTCATAAATATTGGGCGCGCGGCCATTTAATAAAAAATCCGCCGCTAACGCAATTATTGGCGCAAGGTAAGTAGCTGCGCTGGCTTTAAGCGCGCCCCATTCTTTAAGCAATTTAAAAAGCAAAAGCAAAGCCAAGGCAGAAGAAAATAAAGCGACATAAAAAATAGAAATTATAACTTTAGGCTCAAAAATTTCTCTGCCCGGCATTTTTGCTCCGCTAAGAAGCATCATAAAAAATAAAAATACCACGCTAAAGAAATGTTGATGGAAGATATTTTGCTCCATGGTTATATTTTTGTTCAAAATGTATTTTGTAAGCACATTGCCAGCCGCATAACAAATTGCCATCAAAAGTAGCGAAATACTGCCGTAAAACGCAAGTTGTTCGCTGGCAACCCCCGTCATAAATTTTGCTATAGCGGGGCCGAGCACAAGCAGCAGCCCCAAAAAACCCATAATTACGCCAATGGCTTTTTGCCAGCTAAAAGCATCTTGCCCTTTAAGCGTAAAAGCTGCAATAATAAAAACCCAAAGTGGCACTGTTCCGTTAAAAATACCGCCTGTGCCCGCTGGGATAAACTGCTGCCCCCAATATAAGAACACAAAGGGTAGTCCCATTATTAAAAAACCCGCCAGCCACGGCCGCCAAGCATCTTTGCGAGGTAAAAAAACAGGTTTTTTGGCAATTAAAAACCACAAGCCAAAGAAAATAAAACTTATAAAAACCCTTAAAAATGCCGACACATACGGGTCCACCACCGCCACATTATATTTAACCCCGATAAAAGCCGTCCCCCAAAAAAATGCCAGCAAGAAAAAATAAACTATATTCATAAAATCTCCTATAAAAAGCCCTTTTATAAATGATATTAAATATATATACTTTTTGTATAGTCTACCGCTTTTAAAAATCAGGAGCCAAAACTAAAATGCTAAAACTGCTTAAAAAAATATGTTTGCCGCTTTTTTTGCTTTGCCCGTTTTTTGTCGTTTCTCTTGCAGTGGCGGCTTATGCAAATGATCTTTCAAGGGAGTTTCAAAACAATTCTTTTAGCGATATTTTTATAACCACAAAAAAGGCTGATTTAACTGTTATTATGTCTACCAACACCGCGACCTCAACCTTAACTTGGAAAAACAAAAACTGCGCCGTTGATATTAAAAAATTATCAGAAGATGTCATAAACATATCCGTGGAGCCAAAAGCGCAATATGTGTTTTTAAAACAAATACTAGGCATACCCCGTCCCGCTTGCAAATTACAACTTATGCTTGGCGAGAATAAAACTTTATATGCCTCCTCAGAAACTGGCGATATTCGCTTTTTTGACGCCTCTTTAGAAGCAGTTAAAGTATATACAACGCAAGGCACCGTAGAAATATCAAACTATACCGGCAATTTATCTGCCGAAACTCTCACCGGCGAAATTAGCGTTAAAAATTCAAACTGCAATAATTTGGCTTTAAAAACCGCAAGCGGACAAATAGATATAAATGGCAATGCCGCCCAGGCAAATATTTTAAATACCAGCGGGACTACCAAACTACAAGGCAATATTGATGATTTGCATTTTTACTCGTCTACAGGCAATTTTACCGCCCACCGCCAAAACATTCCAACAGGCAAAATAAACCTTTTGGCCAGGTCATCATCTGGGGATATTAAAATAATCTTCCCCAAAGGCACAGATTTAACAGGCAGCAATATTGAAATAAAATCCACTTACGGCTACGGAGTTTTACAATACAACTAGGCTTTGCAAAGTGCTGTAAAAATATATAAAAACCCTGTTAGAAATTATGTAGAATTAATTATAGGCTTAAAAAACCTTAAGGAGACTTTTTTATGAAAGCAATCTGCAAAACAAAAGCCGAACCAGGCGCAGAATATATTGATGTAGAAATACCAAAAATTAAAAGCGACGAGCTTTTAATTAAAATACACGCTACCTCTATTTGCGGCAGCGATTTACCTATTTATTTCTCAGGCGCATTAGCCGCCCGCAAAATGACACCGCCGTTTATCTTCGGCCACGAACTTTGCGGCGAAGTCGTTGAAATAGGGGAAAAAGCAAGAGGCTTTGCTAAAGGCGATTTTGTTTCAGTAGAATCGCATATCTTTTGCGGTATGTGCTATCAATGCCGAAACGACCAACGCCATGTCTGCTCAAACTTGCAAATTTTAGGTATTGACACCCAAGGCGGTTTTGCAGAATACGCCGCTATTCCCGCCCGCTGCGCATGGAAACATTCCGACGACAGCCTTAAAGATATTGGCTCAATAATGGAGCCTTTGGGCAATGCCGTTTTTGCCACATTAGTAGAAGATATTGTCGGTAAATCAGTATTAATTTCTGGCTTAGGCCCGCAAGGTTTATTTGCCGCTCAAATAGCAAAAGCCTGCGGCGCATCTCAAGTAATTTGCACAGAAACTTCTGACTTCCGCAAAAACTTGGGCAAAAAAATGGGCGCAGATGTAATTATAGACCCAACTGACCCAGATACCTTAAAGAAAATTATTGAAGCCGGCGGCGAGAAAAGCGGTATTGATGTCGTTGTGGAAATGTCTGGCAACCCAAGTGCAATAAACACCGCCCTGCACGCTGTTAAACCAGCTGGTAAATTTGTAGCTTTTGGCTTGCCAAAAGGCGATATTACTATGGACTATGGCAATCAAATTATCTTTAAAGCTATAACCGTGCAAGGCATCACAGGTAGGGAAATTTTTAGGAGCTGGTATAAAATGGAAAGCCTTTTAAAGAGCAAAGCCATTGACCCTCGCCCCGTCATAACCCATACCTTTAAGATGAAAGATTTCAAACAAGCTTTTGAAACCGCCGCCGATCCTAAAAAAGAATGCGGTAAAATTCTATTAATTCCATAAGAGGTTATATGAAAAGACTTGATTTTTTGAAAGAAGAAGTCGCAACGCTTAAAAATGAAAACAGATTCATTCAGCCGCATGTTTTGCAAACTGCGCAAGACGCCGTTTGCGTTATAGACGGTAAAGAAGTTGTTAACCTTACTTCTAACAACTACTTATGCCTTACAACGCACCCCAAAGTTAAAGCCGCCGCTATTGAAGCGACGGAAAAATTTGGCATCGGCACCGCCGCTGTTCGCACTATTATCGGCACCACTTCTATGCACGAAGAGCTTGAGCGCAGGCTTGCAGAATTTAAAGGGACGGAGGCCTCTTTGGTTATTCAAAGTGGCTTTACCTCTAACACGGCTACTTGCCAAAGCTTAATGACCAGCCCGGAAGATGTTTTAATTTCTGACGAGCTTAACCACGCCTCTATTATTGACGGCGGACGCTTAGCTAAAGCTAAAAAGAAAATTTATCGCCACAGCGATATGGCTCACCTAAAAGAAATTTTAGAAACGCCCGAAGTCAAAAATTCCCGCAGGAAACTGCTTGTAACAGACGGCGTTTTCAGCATGGACGGCGACATTGCAAACTTACCGGAAATCGTTGAGCTTTGCGAAAAGCACGATGTTATCACTATGGTTGACGACGCTCACGCAAGCGGCGTAATTGGCCCGCAAGGCCGTGGCACCGTAGCGCATTTTGACCTTAAAGGCCGCGTTGATATACAAATTGGCACGCTCTCAAAAGCTTTTGCAACTATTGGCGGTTATGTAGCCAGCACTAAAGATTTACAAGGCTATATGCAATCGGTAGCAAGGCCGTTTTTATTCTCTAGCTCTCACCCCCCAAGTGTCATTGCAACTTGTTTAGCTGGCTTAGATGTTATTTATAACGAGCCTGAGCGTCTTAAAAAACTTTGGGATAATACTAAATTTTTTAAGGAAGAACTCAAAAAAGCCGGCTTTGATACAGGCCACAGCCAAACGCCTATTACTCCTGTTATGGTTGGCGATACCGTTAAAGCGCAACAATTCAGCAAGATGTTATTTGATGAAGGCGTTTTTGCCCTTTCTATCGGTTTCCCCACCGTTGCAAAAGGTAAAGAGCGTTTAAGAACTATTGTAACAGCCGGCCACGAGATTAAAGACCTAGAAAAAGCCGTAGCCGCATTCAAGAAATGCGGTAAGGCATTAGGTATAATCTAAAATGCAGGCAGGTTTTTTAAAAAGACATATCACGGCATTTTTTGCCGTGATATTCTTTTTTTGCGTTTTTACCTCCATATATGGCTGCTCTAAAAAACCATCTGCGCAAGCTAGCAACAAGGCGCAAATTTTGCAGGTAGTGGTATCGGGCTATGCGCCTTATTCTATAGCAAAAGAAGTTTTAAAAGATATTGCAGATATTTCAATTTTAATTCCGCCCGGGGCGGACGCTCATCACTTTGAGCCGCTTCCAAGCACCATTGCCGAGATACAAAAGGCTGATTACTTTTTTTATATAAGCGACAAAATGGAGCCTTGGGCTTTAAAAATCTCAAACGGCAGCGGCTTAGCTTTGGCTGTAAATTTGCCAAATCTAAACCCAAAAGATCCTCATGTGTGGATTGATTTTGCCAATACCTATAAAATGGCTGAGAATATAGCAAGCGTCGTCGTAGTAAAACACCCAGAATTTGAAGATAAATTAGCCAAAAATTTAGGCGTTTTCAGCGGCGAGCTTAAAATGCTTGATAGACTTTATTCCAAAATTTTTACCAACTGCCAAAGTAGAGATATTTATCATATCGGCCATATGGCGTTTGGCTATATGGCAAAAAAATATAATTTAAATTTTAGGCCGCTTATCGGCGCAACATTTGGCGCAGAACCCTCGGCAAAAAATATGGCCACAATGATAAAAGAAATCAAAAACAAACATCTATCTTATATTTTTACGGAAGAGGCTTTAAACTCAAAAATAGCCGCTACAATTGCGGCGGAATCAAATGCAAAAACGCTCAATTTATACACTATTGAGCAGGCAACTAAAGATGAGTTTGAGCAAAATATTTCCTATAAACAATTTATGATGATGAACCTGGAAAATTTAACAAAAGGTTTGGGTTGCGGCGAGTAAACTTATGAACTTAATTGAAGTTAAAAACTTGGCCTTTGCTTACAATAGCTCGCCCGTGCTAGAAGATATTACTTTTGCCGTGAAGCCTGGGGATTTTATCGGCCTTTTGGGGCATAATGGCAGCGGCAAAACAACTTTAATCCAGCTTATTTTGGGGATTTTAAAAACCAAAGAAGGCAAAATAAAAATAATGGGGCAAAAGATAGAAAAATTTAATCAATGGTCAAAAATAGGTTATTTGCAGCAAAAAAGCGCGCCGCCAAGCCTAATGCCTTTAACTGCTTTTGAAGTCGTCCGCTTAGGACGAGTAAGCACAAAAGGCCTGCCCCGTATTTTTAATAAAATAGACAATAAAAAAACGCAAGAAGTTATGGCAAAAACTAATTGCCTAGAATATAAAAACAAACTTTTTTACGAATTATCCGGCGGGCAGCAGCAAAGGGTTCTACTGGCTAGAGCCATTATAAATAACCCCGCTTTAATTATTTTGGACGAGCCTTCCACCGCTTTAGACGCCTCTTCCCGAGGTAGTTTTTTTGATTTAATATCTAATTTAAACAAAAAAGACGGCGCCACCATTTTACTTATTACCCACGATATGGCCGAAATTGGCAAATACATAAATAAATTTTTTATTCTTGATAAAAAAATAATTTTTTACGGAGATAAGCAAACTTTTTGCAAGTCGCCCGAAGTGGCAAATCATTTTGGCCCGTATACGCAGCATATTATGGATCATCTCCACACTACGGGGCCTTGCCCTTTTGGGGGGCACTCGTGGGAATAATGGAATTTCTTTCTTTCGCTTTTGTTTGGCGGGCTTTAATAGCGGGCGCGCTTATAGCTATAGTAACCGCCGTGCTTGGTTTATTTTTGGTTTTAAAGCGTTTATCTTTAATTGGAGATAGTTTAAGCCATGTTGCGCTTAGCGGCGTAGCTTTGGGCCTGCTTACTAATACCAGCCCTATTTTTGTGGCGATACCGGTTGTTATGGCAAGCTCGCTAGGCATTTTTAAAATAACAAAACACACAAAAGTTTACACTGATAGCGCGCTAGGCATAGTAAGCGCAACGGGAATAGCGGCCGGCCTAATAATAGCGGCTTTGGCCGGCGGGTTTAATATTGATTTATTTTCCTTTTTATTTGGCAGCATTTTAACCGTAAGTTGGGCCGAACTAGTTTTAGCCGCCGTTTTAACTTTACTTTCACTTGCTATAATTTATGTTTTTTATAATGACTTAATAGCTATAGTTTTTGACGAAAATTTCGCCACCACTGCCGGCGTTAATACGGAGCGGATAAATACTATTTTAGTTTTAATAAGCGCAGCAGTAGTTGTTATAGCTTTGCGTGTCGTCGGCATTATGCTTGTTTCGGCAATGTTGATAGTGCCGCCTGTTGCCGCTTTGCAGCTAGCGGTTAATTTCAAACGGGCGTTAATACTTGCTTGTGTGTTTTCTATAATAGGCGTTGTTAGCGGCATTTATCTTTCATTTGCTTTTAATTTACCAAGCGGCGCATCAATAATAATTGTAGATTTATTTATTTTAGTAATTTGCGCCTTAATAAAAAAATATGCTTTTAAAAAAAGAAAACTTACCGCGTCTAATTAAAGACCTGCGCAAATTATATCCCCAGATTAAAACTGCTCTTGAGGCAAAAAGCGCATTTCAGCTTTTAACTGCGGTTATTTTATCTGCCCAATGCACCGACGCTAGAGTTAATAAAGTAACGCCCGTTTTATTTAAAAAATATCCAGAGCCCAGTAAAATGGCAAAAGCTAATATTGAGGATATTGAAAATATAATAAAATCCACCGGCTTTTACCACGCAAAAGCCAAGTCAATTTCCGAAATGTCAAAAACTTTAATAGCTAATTTTAAAGGCGAAGTGCCTAGCGCTATGAAAGAGCTTTTGACGCTACGCGGCGTGGCACGCAAGACGGCAAATGTTGTGCTTGGGGATTATTTTGGCATTAGCGAGGGCATTGTAGTTGATACCCATGTAAAGCGGCTGGCCTATCGTATGGGGCTGACAAAAAATACAGACCCTGTAAAAGTAGAAAAAGATTTAATGAAACTTTTTGATAAAAAGTATTGGATTTGGCTTGGCAATGCATTAGTTTGGCATGGCCGCCGCCTCTGTATGGCGAGAAACCCAAATTGCAAA
>JAISHT010000103.1 GCA_031262415.1 Elusimicrobiota bacterium
CTATATTGGTAAGAGCCACTTTTATTTGAACTGGCAAATTGCGTTTTGAGAAGCCAGTTTCCAAAAACTCATATAACAAGCTGTATTCTTCTGGTATATTATCAAGGAAGTTAAAGGATTTTTCGTCAAACTTTTCATCTGTTTCAAGGCGGGCAAGCAAAAGGCCATAAACAAGGCTTTGGGCGTAAATATCGCAAAAATCTTCTAGCTGATAGTTGTAGCTTATGGTTTTTTGAAATTCTTGGAAGAGATTTTTAAATTTATCGTAAAAGGCATCATTTGAGTTTTGAGGATTTAATATATACTCCCTTAAAGCAACAGAATAGTAAAAACTTTGGCTTGCAAGGGCAGCAACAAGAGTTTTTTTGGTTTTGATAAAGGCGTAGTCGTAGTTGTAAAAATCCCGCAAAAGGTTAATAAAATCCTGCTCTTTGTTGGGGTTTTTGTTTATGGATAGGTCTTTATCTATTAGCGTTGCCTTTGCCTTAGTTTTGCCCTCTTGCAAAAGTACAAAATCCCGATAGTTGGTAATGATTATGTTTGAGGTGGTTTTTGAATATTTTTTTACCTGCTCGCTTTGTAATACATCGGCTAAGTCCCGTGATATTTTTTTGCACTCTATAAAACCTATGAGGGATTTAAAAAGTTTGTCGTAATCTTCGTAAACAAAAAAATCTGGTGTGCCTTCAATTTCCAAATTGTCGTCCTTGGCTTCCTGTATGGCGGTTGTGTGTTTGGTTTTGAATTGCAGGGCATTAACGAGATTTTCCAAAGCGGTGCGGTAGCTGTGTTCATTGGCATTATTTACATCTATGGATTTAATTTGCTTTATGTATTCTTGGATATATTCTTGCATAGATTCCCCAAATTTTAGGAAATCCGCAAAAATAGCCAATAAAAAACGGCTGTCTATAGCTATAGTCTTGCAAAAGGTATAGCATAAACAGCCGTAGTTTGCCGCCCTTGCGGACGGCAAACATTCGGTATAAAATATATGGGTAATTAATCCATTTATTTTATTCCTGATAACGAGCTGTCTTTTGGTTTTGCAAGTCCTTTTGCTTTCGCAAAAGTCTATCCTTACGGATTTCCAAAAAACAGATAAATTTTTTAAGCCCTGTTAAGGCTTATTTACTGTAAAAAAACTCTCCCTTAATAAGCCTTTGCAAATATGAGATCAACTTAGATGTCCAGACAATGTCTGGACACTCTTATATTCAATATACAATTTCCTCATATATTTTCGGTATAGCTTTATTGTACTATATTAACCCTATATTAACCCCTATATTACGCTGTGGAGAATCTTTGCGTAAGAAGGAAATGGCCAGTATTTTTTTGCTACAAGGGTTTCAAGCTCGTCTACGCTGTGGCGAAGCGCAGTCATAGACCCAAAAACATCTTTATTATACTTGCGAGCTATAGCCAGGACATCTTTTTCTTTCTTAGCTTTTAAAAGCGCATTATTCAGCGTATCCAGTTCTTTTAACAATTCTGCGGATAACTGCGAAGTTCTCTCAAGCAAATATTCTTCTAGAGAAGAATTATATTTAGCAAGCGTTTTTTTGCGCTCAAGCAATTTTGTAAGGTCATTTTGCCAAGCTATACAAGCGGGAATAATTTCCCTCTTTACCATATCAATCATAGTCAATGCTTCTATATTTAATGTTTTAGAGTAGCCTTCAAGCAAAATTTCATAGCGGGAATGCAGCTCCGCCTTGCTAAAAACATTTTGTGTGGTAAACAAATTAATGCTTTTTTCTGAAATAAAAGCAGGCAAAGCGTCCACCGTTGTTTTTAAGTTTGATAAGCCTCTTTTGGCGGCTTCCTTCACCCACTCGTCTGAATAATTATTGCCGTTAAAAACAATTCTCTTATGCTCAGAGTAAGATTTTTTAATAAGAGCGGCCAAATCTTTTTTAAAATCCTTAGAATTTTCCAAAGTGTCGGCAAACTGTCTTAAAACTTCGGCAACAGCGGTATTAAGAATAATATTTGGGCCGGCGACGGAAAATGCCGAGCCTAACATACGAAACTCAAATTTATTACCCGTAAAGGCAAAAGGAGAGGTGCGGTTGCGGTCCGTAGTATCCTTTGGGAAATGCGGAAGGACAGAAACGCCAATTTTCATTTGATTCTTTTTTCTATCCTTATAATTCCCGCCTGAGCCAACGGCCTCTAATACTTCCGTAAGGTCGTCGCCCAGAAACATAGAAACAATTGCGGGCGGGGCCTCGTTAGCGCCAAGCCTATGGTCATTGCCTGCGCTGGCTGCGCAAACGCGGAGTAAATCTTGATAATCATCTACCGCTTTTATTACTGCGGTAAGAAATAGCAGAAACTGCGCATTTTCCGAGGGCGTTTCCCCCGGTTCTAAAAGATTTATGCCGCTATCTGTTCCAATAGACCAGTTATTGTGTTTGCCGCTGCCGTTAACGCCTTCAAAAGGCTTTTCGTGCAAAAGGCAAACCATACCGTGCTTATCGGCAATACTCTTCATAAGCTCCATAGTAAGCTGATTATGATCGGTAGAAATATTTGTTGTGGTAAAAATAGGCGCAAGTTCGTGCTGGCCGGGCGCTACTTCATTATGCTTTGTTTTAGCAAAAACGCCCAGCTTCCATAATTCTTCCTCTAGCTCTTTCATAAAGGCGGATACACGGGGCTTTAGCGCGCCAAAATAATGGTCTTCAAGCTCTTGGCCTTTAGGCGGTTTTGCCCCAAAAAGTGTTCTGCCCGTATAAATTAAGTCAGGCCGTTTAAGATACATTTCTTTATCAATAAGGAAATACTCTTGCTCCGGGCCGACATTTGATATAACCTGACTAGCAGAAGTATTGCCAAAAAGCCTTAACACACGCAAAGCCTGTATGTTTATAGATTCCATAGAGCGCAGCAGCGGCGTTTTTTTATCAAGAGCCTCGCCGCCGTATGAGCAAAAAGCGGTGGGGATACACAAAGTGCCGTTTTTAATAAAAGCGTATGAGGTAATGTCCCAAACGGTATAACCTCTTGCCTCAAATGTCGCGCGAAGCCCGCCAGATGGAAAGCTGGAAGCGTCAGGCTCGCCTCTTACAAGTACTTTGCCGGAAAATTCCATAAGAATTTTGCCGTCTTTGGTGGGACAAATAAAACTATCATGCTTTTCAGCCGTAATACCCGTCATAGGTTGAAACCAATGGGTAAAGTGCGTTGCGCCTTTTTCAATAGCCCAATCTTTCATTGCATTAGCAACAACATTGGCGATATCAAGTTCCAAATGCGTGCCTTGCGACATTGTCTTTTTGAGAGCTTTGTAAATGTCTTCTGGCAGGCGGGCCTGCATAACGGTATTGTTAAATACCATACTTCCAAATAAACCGGCAATATCTTTCATATTAAGGTCCTTATGATAAGTTAATTATGTTTCCTGCGGCATTAAAGCCTTATATATATTAAACCAAAAAATGCAAAGACGTTGTGGAAATAATATTCACAGCGCCCTTACGAGTGTTTTTATTTTATGGGGAAGAGGATCAAAAGATAAGAAATAATTAAACATCAAAAATAATGTAGAATGGTTATAGCATTAGTATGCTAGTATATTGGTATGTTGCAACAACACTAGTATACATCAATATACACTAACACACAAAGGGGGATTGGCTTATGACGAGCTTTCCAAAAAGAGATCCAAAAAACGACCATTTGTTAACGCCGCAAAATTGCGCGCTTGTAATAATTGATTACCAGCCGACGCAGGTGCAATCTATCAATTCTATGTCCCGCGCGCAACTGCTGCGAAATATTGGCCTAGTTGCTAAAATGGCAAAAGTTTTCAATTTGCCGGTAGTTTTATCCACGGTAAATGTTAAAAGCGGGCGCAATAAAGATACCGTGCAATCACTAAAAGATATTTTGGGCGATATACCCTCCTACGATAGATCTTCTATCAATGCTTGGGAGGACGCAGAATTTCAAGCTGCCGTCAAGGCAACGGGCCGCAAAAAACTTTTAATGGCAGCTTTGTGGACGGAGGCCTGCCTCACATTCCCAACAATAGACGCTTTGAAAGAAGGCTTTGAAATTTACCCCATAGTTGACGCCGTTGGCGGAACATCGGAGCTTGCGCATAAAACCGCTTTAAAACGGGTTGAGCAAGCTGGCGCGCAGCTTGTATCAATAGCGCAGCTTTTGTGCGAACTTCAGAGAGATTGGGAAAATAAAGAAACAGTGCAAGGGTTTTTAAATATAATGTTTGAATCCGGCATATTTTTGAAACTCTAGCCCACTGGCAAGTTTTAACTTACAGGCACAAAAGCCCGTTATAATAAAAATATAGTCGCTGGATTGACCTCTTGTGGCTATGAGGGTGGCAGAAATGCTGCCCTCTTTTTCTATGGGTTTTGGCGGCTTTTTCAGCTAGCGTCAAAAATAGTAAAATTTAAGGGTAAGCCGTTTAATTTAATTTAAAATCCAAGGATTGAAAAAAGGTGAAGATATGCCCCGTATTTTATACCCCGTAGTTTTGTTGACTATTTCCAATATTTTTATGACTTTTGCCTGGTATGGCCACTTAAAATATAAAAAGGCCGCTTTGTGGGCGGTTATTTTGATAAGCTGGGCCATAGCGTTTTTTGAATACTGCTTTCAAGTGCCGGCAAACCGCATTGGGCACGAGTTTTTTACCGCCGCTCAACTTAAAGTAATGCAAGAGATTATTACATTGACAGTTTTTTCCTTTTTCTCCGTCTTATATTTAAAAGAAGGTATGAAGTGGAATTATATCATCGGCTTTATTTTGATGGTGCTAGCGGCTTTTTTTATCTTCAAAAAGTGGTAGCCTTGTCGTTGTGCAAAGTTATGCTGAACGCTAATGCCTGAAATACGACGGCTAAGGCTATTTATAGTCAATTTTAAAATAATCAAGTATTTTTTTAAACCTATCTTGCGCGCTAAGGCAAGTTGCCCGCAGCCTCTCTTTATTTTTGGGCCACTCGGCTAAACCTTTGTAGTAAAACATTTTCAAATCATCTGTTATTATAAATGGCGTGATATTTGTTTTTAAACATTCTTTAAACAGCAATAATCTGCCAAGGCGGCCATTGCCATCTTGAAAGGGGTGTATCGTCTCAAATTTATAGTGAAAAGCGAGCAAATCGTCAAAAGTTTTATTTTCTTTTTTATTGTAAGCGTTTAGGAATTGCCTTATTTCTTTAGCTACATTTTTTGGATCTGTTGTTTTATGCCCGCCAACTTCATTGGGCAGTTTCTTGTAATCGCCGACAATAAACCAATCTTTACGGCTATCGCTTGTGCCGCTTTTTAAGGTTTTGTGCAGTTCTTTTATAAACCGCTCGCTAATTTTATAATTGGCGTTATCAATAATCATATCTATGCATTTAAAGTGATTTGCTGTCTCAATAACATCATCTACTTTAACGCCGTCGCTTTCCACGCCTAGGGTATTTGTCTCAAAAATAAGGCGGGTTTGCTCTTCGGTTAATTTGCTGCCCTCAATATGGTTAGAATTGTAAGTAAAATCCACCTGTATTTTATGATATATTCTGCCACTCAATTTAGCGGATTTTTCTGCTTTTATAATTTCTAGTAAAGTTTTAGGTGTGTTTATATGAAGATTTTTTCTCTCTGGTTTTTGGGCGTTTTGGGGTATTTGCCAAGTTTTGCCATTTAAAGTTGCCCCTTTAATTTGGCCTGTTGCGCAATAGTTGCGCACGCTTCTTTGTGAAACGCCCCATAATTTTGCAATTTTTGCAACTGATAAATATTTCATCTTCTTTCCCCCTCATTTACCCTTATTAATAAATGATAGGAGATTATCGGCAAAAAGTCAAGGCTTATTTGGCAAGTAATTTAAACTTTTTGCCGATAAGTTGGAGTTGAAAAATAATCTTAAACTTATTAGATTCTATTAAATTATTAGAAAAAATACTTATTATGGATATGATTCTATTGATTTTATTGAAAAATATTTATAAAATATTAGAGTAATACAATATTACAAGGAGAATTTCAAATATGCAAGAATCAAGAATAAATTTTCAACCTTCGTCTTTACCACTTTCAACTGTTGTGGGATCTATTAAAAATGTTAGTAGAGGTGGTTGGGATTTGCAACCCGAATATCAAAGAAATTTTGTTTGGAGTCAAGATTTTAAGGAAAAGTTGATTTATAGCCTTATAAAAAGATATCCAATAGGCAATATAAGTATAAGAAATCTTGAAGAAGTAAACAAAAAACTTGCACGAGTTGAAATTGTAGATGGACAACAGCGATTAACTACAATATATAATTTCGTTACAGGAACAGCAGAAAACAATCATAATAGTTTTAAAATAGGAAATGAATACGCTCGTAAAATAATTCAAGAAATATTAAATTATATGAAAGATACTCCCAATGATAAGGACTTTATAAAATTGCAAAATAAATTAAGCAGAAAAGGAAATATAAGTTTAAAATATACCGAATTACCTAAAGATATAAAAGAGGATTTGAGTATCTACCCCATTTCAATATCCGCAATATCTAATGCCACAACTAAACAAATTTCAGAATATTTTAGATTCTTACAAAATCAAGAGGC
The DNA here is from genome assembly GCA_031262415.1 of Elusimicrobiota bacterium. Taxonomy (GTDB): domain Bacteria; phylum Elusimicrobiota; class Elusimicrobia; order Elusimicrobiales; family Elusimicrobiaceae; genus Proelusimicrobium. The sequence continues at coordinate 6,588 of JAISHT010000103.1, forward strand.
CCTACGAGCAGGTGAAATAATGAAATCTTTCCCTCACACCTACTTGGAAAAATATTTAAATTCCTTAACAAATAAAGAAAACTTGTTATCTCTGCTAGGATATTCAGATAACCGATTAGAATTTGATAAATTATTTTACTCTATAATAGGGTTATTTGATGGAAAGATTGCATTCGGATCTCAAGATAAAATTATAAAAGAATATGTCTTTGAGACACAAAATAACCCAAGTGAAAACGCCAATATGGCGGCAAATAATATGGTTAAGAATTTAAATATAATTTCCAACTTAGAAAACTACACCAATAGTTTTAAGCCTACGAAACGCTATTTAAAATTATTACTTCTTTTATCTGCGTTTGATACGTTATCATTTAATCAAAATTCCATATATTTAAAAAATCTATATTTCATAGATAAAAGACTAGCAAAATTTAGCTCTGTCTATCCTAATGCAATTAATGATTGCTTTAGAGGATATGAAGAATTAATAGAAAAATATCGTCCATTTGCACAACTAAGTGTCCGTACTCATAATT
>JAISHT010000128.1 GCA_031262415.1 Elusimicrobiota bacterium
CCCCCTAAGTCAAGCATTATTTAAAACACCGTCAGAGATTATCCTTGCGCAAGCAAACACAAATCTTGTATTTTTTATGTTTTTTTTGTCTTGTCTTTGTCATATAATCTCCCTGCAGGGGATTTATTTGGTGATTTAAAAGAGCGGGTTTTTAAATAATAAAGAGAGAATCAGAGAAAATAATAAGGTATGTAAAATACTAAAAGGTATCAGGTGAAAACAAGCGACAAAAGCACTTTGTGTCGTTGCCGTTAAAACTCCCCGTTCTTCTTATTTGCTGTTCGTCTTCGCTTTGCTACGACGCAATAAAATTCGTCTTAACTGTGCCTGCTACGACGCAATCGCATTCGCAGTTTTTTTGCAAGTATTTTGCTGCTATTTTCAATTTTCTCCGTTGCGAGGTATACGATATCGCAGGCGCGTAGCGCCTTCGTATCCGAGCATAAGGAAAAATTGTAAAAGAGCGCAAAAGACGACGCAAAAAAGAAAACCCTCGCTAAAATATTAACGAGGGTTTTTATAAAAAAATTGCTTTCAATTTTCTATTTTTTCTTTATCGCAAGATATCCCATTAAACGATAAATAAACTTTGCCACATTAAATTCTGAAATATGGCTGCCTTTTATCGGCGCTGTTTCCACAACATCTACGGCGACAATTTTCTTTTTAGCAATAATGGCTTTAAACAATTCTAAGCCCTCATACCAAGAAAACCCGCCCGGCTGCGGCGTGCCTGTGCCGGGGACGACGGCAGGGTCAAATCCGTCAACATCGATGGTTAGATAGACGGTCTCGGTCAACTCTTTTAATACGGCGGGGATTAGTTTTTTAATATCCAAATGCTCGTGCATTAAAAAAGTTTTAACATTGCCGCTGTTTATATTTTGCTTCTCGTCAGAGCCAACGCTCCTTATGCCAACTTGCACAACTTTAACCTGCCTAGAGGCGGGATATAAAGCGCAAGCGTGCGAGCGAGAATCGCCAAAATATTCTTTGCGTAAATCTGCGTGAGCGTCAAAATGTAAGACGGAAAGTTTCTTGCCGTGTTTTTTAATATAGGGGTTTATTAAGGCTTGAGATATGGAGTGCTCCCCCCCCAGATAAAAAGGCAAGGCTTTGTTTTTTTCTAAAAAGTTCGTCGCATATTTTTCTATACGGTCAAAAACCGCCTTTTCGCTACCTTTACAATTGATGGCGGGCAAGGTGTGTATGCCCTGCTCCCAAGTTTCCGTTTTTGTTTCCTCGTCCCAAAGTTCAATTTGGGGGGAAGCGTCTAAAATGGCTTGGGGGCCCTTTTCTGTGCCGCCGCCATAAGAAACGGTGCGCTCGTAAGGGACGGGGATAATTGCAAAACGACTAGCCGCTAAAGACGGTTGCCCGTCTTCAACGGCCAAAAAATGTTCTACTGTTTCGGGGTGCATAAAGTCCTTTGTTATTGAACAAATACCGCGGCGGCAACTACCGTCGTCCAAAGCCCGTCTACGCAAATGGCAGATTGGGTTATATTTGTAGTCTTAACAATTTTACCGCTCATCTTCCATATTTCTTCTTTCTGGTTCCAAGTGGTATTATTATCAAACTCAATGCCTAGAGTGGTGGAAAGCATCATGGCGGCCAAATCTTCGGCGTAATCGCCGGCTTTTTGGTCAGCCTCGCCAAAGCTATGATGCTCTGAAATATAGCCATGCGTGTTTCTATCTTTTGGCAAAGCCATACCGACGGAAGCGGAGATTAAGCGTCTGTTTTCATTGCTTGTATTGCGGCTTATAACGCAGTGCAAAATTTGCCCTGCTTGTAGTTTCTCAACGCCTTTGGCGACGGAAACAACCTTGCACTTGGGGGGGAAAATGCTGGAAACCGGCACAAGATTATATTTCGCTATTTTAGCGTCTCTCAAAGCTTCTTCAAAGCTTGCAAGTTTTTCTTTATGTCTGCCAACACCTTTGGTAAGGAAGATTTCCTTTGGTACAAATGGTTCGTACATTGTTTTCTCTCTCTTTAAATAATTTCCCCTGAAAACAGGGCTAAGCGCGCTGGGCAACTAGCGCCCTTTTACGCATCTTAAATATTTTATAAAATATTGTATCAAAAAACACAAGAGGATATTTATGAAAAAATATTTAATATGTCTGTTCTTGTTTTTATTAGCTCAAAACTTACCAGCTTGGGGGGGAAAAATGGAAAATAATATTTTTAATAAAGACGGGGTTTTACACTTTAATTATACGGCTAGCGAGCTTGCCCCAAGAGAGGCCGCCGCAAGAAAAGTTTTAGAAGAAGATTTGGCTAAAATAGTAGCTATTAAAAAAGAAGAGAGAACTTTTAAAAACACCTATCTTGCCTACGGCGACGCTTTTGAAAAATATAGCCACGCCCTTGGTATGGCGGGCTTTTTGGCCTATGTTTCTGAGGACGAAAATTTAAGGAATACCACTTTAGCCCTGCAGCAAGAAATCAGCAGCTATATGGTTGAAGTTGCAACCCGTAGAGATATTTATCAAGCCTTCAAAGATTACGCCGACACTAAACCCGCCCTTGGCGAAATAGAAGCAAAAATGCTTAAAGATACTATGATTGGTTTTAGAAAAAGCGGTATGATGCTTGACGAGAAAGACCTTGAAGAGTTTAGAGAGTTAAATAAAAAAGGCTCGCAAAATTCTATAAACTTTTCAAAAAATGTCCGCGAATATCAAGATGAATTAATTGTTGACAGAGCTCAGCTTGACGGTATGGGGGAAGATTATATAAACAAACTCGCCCGCACTAAAGACGGCAAATATATTATAAAGATGGACTACCCAGACTCCACCCCCTTTATGCTTAATGCAAATAATGAAGACGCTAGGCGGCAGTTAGAATTTAAACTTTCCCGTCGGGGCGGAGCGGAAAACATAACTTTGTTAGAAGATACTTTGCAGCTTCACGCAAAAACCGCAAAACTTTTGGGATACAAAAATCACGCAGAAAACCGCCTTGATACCACCATGGCAAAAAATCCAAAAACCGTTATGGATTTTTTGACCTCGCTTGAGCGGCAACTTCAGCCTTTGGCTAAAGAAGAAACTAAAGAATTATTAAAACTTAAAGAAGAAAAAACAGGCGTAAAATCAAAAGAGTTTATGGCGTGGGAAAGCGGGTATTGGAACAATTTACACAAAAAACTTTACTTTGATATTGACCAAGAAAAATTAAAAGAATATTTTCAGGTTGATTATGTCATAGCAAATATGTTTCAAATTTTCGGCGATTTGTTTGGCGTTTCTTTTGAGACGGTAAAAATACCCGTTTGGCAAAAAGATGTTAAAACTTACGCCGTTATAGATAAAGCTAGCAAAAAAACAATTGCTTATGTTTATATGGATTTATACCCCCGAGAGGGCAAATACAAACACGCCGCTTGCTTTGATTTGGTAGAGGGCAAATTAAAAAACGACGGCTCTTATCAACAACCTTTTGCCGCAATAGTGGCCAATATGAACCCGCCCACAAGCGACGCCCCAGCCCTCTTAAAACACGACGAGGTTGAAACTCTCTTCCACGAATTTGGCCATGTGTTGCACAATGTTTTAACAGAGGCAAAATATTCCGAAATTTCCGGCACGGCAACCAGCCGTGATTTTGTTGAGGTGCCTTCTCAAATACTTGAAAACTGGGCTTGGCAGCCGTCTGTTTTGGCAAAAATATCTAAGCACTATAAAACAGGCAAACCGCTTGACGAGGAAACTATCAAAAAAATGATAGCCGCCAAAAACCACGGCGCAGGTAATTTTTATATCAGGCAAAACTTTTTAGCGCAAATAGATATGAAATATCACACTGCTACTAGCCCTGTAAATTCCACAAAAATGTGGGCCGTAAACAAGGAAGATATAACCCATATACCGCTTACCAAAGATACCTATCCTCAAGCTAGCTTTGACCACATTATGGGCGGCTACGACTCTGGCTACTACGGCTATTTATGGGCACAAGTTATTGCGCAAGACTTCTTTTCCGAATTTGAAAAATACGGCATTTTTAACCCGGAGATTGGTATGAAATTTCGCAAACAAATACTTGCCGTTGGCGGAAGTTATGACGAGGAAAAACTGGTTGAAAACTTCCTTGGGCGCAAGGTTTCTAACAAGCCTTTCTTAAAAGATATTGGGCTAGCTAAATAAAAGTTTTAACCCGCCAGTAATTTAATTGAAAGAATATAAAATGCCCCTGCTATTTTAGCAAGGGCATTTTTATTTATAAATGGTTTACTTTGTTTTAGGCTTGCTGGCTAAACTGATCTTTGCCTGCGCCGCAAACGGGGCAGACCCAATCGGCCGGCAAATCAGCCCATTTTTTACCTTCGGCTTCTTCGTCGTAAACATAACCGCAAAGATTGCATACATATTTCATAAAACATCCTCCTTAATCTTTTAAAACTTTTTAATTTTTTTGCAATGGGAAAAGTTATTTGGTAATTTCCAAAACTTTTTTACCCACAGCCAAACCAAGCTCAAAACATTCTTTAAGCTTTTGCTCTGTTGGAACAAATTGGCACTTTACATTTGGCGCAACAATTTCAATCTTCATATCTTTCATCATTTTTTCAAGATTATCAATTGCGCTTGGCGCCCAGCCGTAAGAACCGAATGCCGCCCCAACAAGCCCTTCCTTTTTAAGACCTTTTAAATAGGTCATAGTATCGGCTAGCGAGGGGAAAATTTCAAGGTTCATAACGGGGGTGCCAAAAATAACGCCTGCGCTGTTAAGCACTTCGGCGACAACATCGCTTCTATGCTCCGAGTGCAAAGAAAATTGCTCCACCTCAACGCCCGCTTGAACGAGGCCGTCTACGACGGCAGCAGCCATTTTTTGCGTGCTGCCCCACATGGTATCGTATACAAGCACAACTTTTTTCTTGTTTTTGGGCAGAGCAAAATCGTGATACATCTCTACAATATCTTTAATGCTCTCTTGCCAAATAAGGCCGTGGTCTGGGCAAATTGTTTTGGGGGCAATACCCTTTTGCGCTACCGTCTTTAAAAATGCGCTAACAACTTTAGAATAAGGCATTACAATATTTGCATAGTATTTGTGGAATTCGTAAATCCAATCCTCGCGGTTTGCGTCTTTTTCAAAACGCGCGGTGGAGCAGTAGTGCATGCCAAAAATATCATTAGAAAACAGCACATTTGCTTTGTTTAAAAGGCAAACCATACTATCTGGCCAATGCAGCATTCTGGATTCTAAAAAGGTAAGACTGTCCTCGCCAATTTCCAAAGTGGAGCCATTTGCAACAGCCTCAACGGGCAAGTCTTGCCCTAGCTGCGCTTTTAGGTTTTGCACGCCTAGAGTAGAGGCATAAACCTTCTCTGGCTCAAAATCTTTAATGGCTCTGGGCAAGCTGCCGCTATGGTCCATTTCGGCATGGTTAGAGATAATAATATCTATTTTTTTAGGGTCTATAATGCTTTTAATACGGGCAAGCATTTCCTCGTAAAAAGGCGCTTTTACAGTGTCAATAAGGACTGTTTTTTTATCCAAAATTAAATAAGCATTGTAAGTGGTGCCGTGATTGGTGGAGTATCCGTGAAAATCCCGCAAATTCCAATCAAGCGCGCCAACCCAGTAAATTTTATCGGTTATTTTAATAGCATGCATCATAATTTTTTCCTATTTAGCGGCCCAAAGCCCGTGTAAATTGCAATATTCCCGCACATGGACAAGCCCGGGTTTGCAAGAGAATTTGGCCTCGGGCGCATCGCCGGGTTTTAAATATTTGCGGGCGATTTTAGCGTCTTCCGTCATTATTTCTATAAATTCTATATAGTGCTCTTCCGTCATTGGGTGCGGCGCTGAGCCAATTTTAATTAAATAGCCGCCTTCCACTTTTTCCACCACAGGCACATGCTTTTCTGTTGCGCCGTCGGTTGTATTGGGTTTTAGCAAGTCCATAGGCTTGCCGCAGCAAACAAGCTCCCCAACAGAAGCGTGGACAACTTCCACAATATTGCCGCAAACTGGGCATTTATACAAATCATTTAATTTTGTCATCTTTCCCCCTTGGTTTTAGCACTGCTTTTAAAACAACAGCAGCTATCCTCTACCTTTTTGTATTTTTACCCCATTTTATGGGGTAATGCGCTTGTTTTGCGCTTAGGATTGTAAAAAACCGCCCCTAAGCGCGAAAAGCGGAAAAACTACCAGTTTTCACACAAAAGCTCAAAGTGCGCTTGCGGGTGAGCGCAGGCTGGGCATTTTTCTGGCGCAGCGGTTCCCTCAATAACAAAACCGCAGTTTTGGCAGCGCCAAGTAACTTTTGTGTCTTTTTTGAAAACTTTGCCCTCAACAATATTTTTGTGCAAGGCTTTGTATCTTTTGGAATGCTCTTTTTCAGCGATGGCAATGTTTTCCATAACTGTAGCAATTTCTTCAAAACCCTCTTCACGGGCGATTTTAGCAAAGCTGGGATACATATTTTGCCACTCGTCGTCTTCGCCTGCGGCAGATTCTACTAAGTTTTCTGCCGTTGTGGCGATAACGCCAGCTGGGTAAGAATAGGTTATTTCAACCTCGCCACCTTCCATAAACTTAAACAAGCGTTTAGCGTGCTCTTTTTCTTGGCCGGCTGTTTCCTCAAATATTTTGCTTATTTGGACAAAGCCTTCCTTTTTGGCTACTGCTGAATAGTAGGTATATCTGTTTCTTGCTTGTGATTCCCCTGCAAAAGCTTTAAGCAGGTTCTTTTCTGTTTGTGTGCCTTTAATTGATTTCATAAGCCACCTCCAGCCTTATTATATAAAAATTAATAGTTATTTGGAAAGTGAAAATATTTTATGTTTTTTATATAATATATATATTAGCTTTTATATTTTTTTAGGCTGCCTTAAAAACGCCTTTTTTAATAAAACTATCCACAGCTTTCAAAACTATGTATAACATTGACAAATGCGTTTAAAATTGTTAAAATTTAGCTATAACAGTTTTTTCTGTTTTTAAGCAGGCTGGTGGTGTTTTTGTGGAAAACCTTAATATAAACGAAATTTGGGCAAATCTCTTAAAAAACCTTGAAATAAAACTAGGTAAAGATATTTGCGATATGTGGCTTAAGCCAATGAAAATAAACTCCTTTGAAGGGGGGGTTTTCCGTTTTGAATTACCCAATGAAGTTTGGCTTACAACCGTTAAAGACCGCTATGAAAAACATTTAACAGAAGCTTTAACAGAAATAACCAATACCCCTTTTGCTATAGAATACACTATAACCGCACGGGAAGAAAATCCCTTTAAAGATTTTATAGAACCAGAAATAACGGCTTCTAGTCAAGCCCCAACAAAAACATCTTTTTTAAATCGCCTCAATCCTTATTTTACTTTTGAGGGTTTTATTGAGGGCCCGTCAAATCGTTTTGCTTATAAAGCGTCTGAAGCGGTTGTTAAAAAAATCGGCGAGAGAACAAATAATCCTTTTGTTATTTTTAGCGCGCCCGGCCTTGGTAAAACACATCTTTTGCACGCTATTGGCAATCAGCTTTTGCGGGATAATCCGAGCGCAAAAATTCTTTATATGTCTGGCGAGGGTTTTGTTTCAGAGTATATTGAATCTTTACAAAAAAAGACATCAGACGCTTTTCGCCAAAAATACCGCTCTCTAGATTGTTTATTAATTGACGATATACAATTTGTTGTTGGTAAAGAGGCTTGCGAGCAAGAATTTTTTTATACTTTTAACTCTCTTTTTGATAATAAAAAGCAAATTGTTTTAACTTCTGATAGAACGCCTGCTCAGCTTACGCTTAGCGAAAGACTTTCCTCTAGAATACTTTCAGGCATTGTTGCAGAAATTAAAAAGCCTGATTTAGAAACAAGAATAGCAATACTCCGCCAAAAGCGGGATTCTAATAATTTTGATATTGGAGATGATGTTTTGGCTTTTATAGCCGAAGGCGTGCAAGCTAGTATAAGAGAGCTTGAGGGTTGTTTATTTCGCTTAACAAGCTATTGTAGTATACACGGCGTTAATGCTACTGTGCCTATAGCTAGAGAGGTTTTAGCCGATATTATTAGTACCGAGCAAGAAAAATATGCAATAAGTATTACTCAAATTAAAAAAATTGTTTGTAAACATTTTAAAATTAGTATAGAAGATTTAAATTCTAAAAAGAAAAATAATTCTATAGCTTGGCCTAGGCAAGTAGCCATGTATTTAGCTACCGAGCTTACCACCCTTTCTTTACCAGAAATAGGGCGGGAATTTAATAGAGATCATTCTACAGTAGTTCACGCTAGGGAAAAGCTTAAAGAAGAAATTGAACAAAATCCGTTTTTTGCGCCTGTTATTAACCAAATAATAACAGATGTAAAAGCTGTGGGTAACAATTAACAATTTTGTTTTTTGTTTACTCCTGTGGATAATGTTAATAAAACAACATTAACCATCAACAGTTTGTAAAAATTGTTTTATAGGGCAGTAAACAGTATCAACAAAATTAACAGGATATAATAATAAGGATAATAATATGAAATTAAATATTACTAAAGAAAGTTTTTTGGAAGGTCTTCAAATTATTCAATCGGGTTTATCTGGCCGCACTACTTTACCCATCTTATATAATTTCCTTATGGAAGCAGAAAACGGTAATGTTAAACTTACTAGAACAGATATGGAAATGGCCACTATACATAACCTTAAAGCTGAAGTTTTAGAAAATGGCGAGATAACAGTTCCTTTAAAAGAATTTTCTGATATCCTTAAAAATTTACCATCTGATAAAGAAATTAAAATTGAAACTGATAGCGACAATAAACTCCATATTAAAAGCGGTAAATCAAAATTTTGGGTAATAGGCACGCCAAAAAGCGAATATCCTATAGTGCCGGAAATTGAAAAAACAGAAACCTTTAAAATAAAAGCAAAAACCATAAAAGAAATGATAGAAAATACTATTTTTTCTTCCTCAACCCAAGAAACAAGATATGTTTTAAACGGGCTTTTATGGGCCAATAATCAAGAAAAATTTGAAATAGTAGCTACAGACGGCCGCCGTTTAGCCTTAGCTAGCTCAAGCGCGCTTGACGGCGCAAAAGATTTTAAAATTATTGTGCCAAGCAAAATTTTAAATGAAGTTTTAAAACTTTTAAACATAAACAAACCAACAGATGAAGATTTTATTAATGTTACGGTTTCTAGCAACCAAATTAGCTTTAGTTTAAAAGATACAACCTTTATTTCAAGGTTAATAGAGGGTAATTTCCCCAACTATGAACAAGTTGTGCCAAATAAAAAAAATATTAGCTTTAAAGTTAATACCAAAGATTTATTATCATCAACAAAACGCGCCGCTCTTTGCGCGGGCGACCTTGGCGGCACGGTAAAATATTCTTTGGCCGATAATAATTTAGGCATAAGCGCAAATTCTTCTAAAATGGATTTTTCAGATGAAATTAAAATAGATTACGCCGCCGATGCTTTTAATACTTCTTTTAATCCGCAATATTTAATAGATGTTTTAAAAATAATAGGCAGCGATAATGTTTCATTTTCATTTACAAACACATCTCAACCCGTTTTAGTAGAGCCGGAAGGAAAAGAACAATATAAATACGTAATAATGCCGGTAAGAGCCTAATGAAACTTGGGCAAAAACCGGGTAAAATTTGGCACGAGGCCAGCGAACTTCAAAACAAATTTTCCCGCATAAACAGCCAAATAAATAGGTTGATTTTGCTAGAAAATATTTGGGAAAAAACGCTAGGTTCAAAAGCTAAATTTTGGGTTTTAGACGCAGTAAAAGGCGGCACAATTTACGTTAAAGTTAAAGTTACCGCCGCCCGCCACGAACTATTATTAAAAGAAAAAATAATAGTAAAAGAATTAAATAAACATTTTGATAAACCATGGATAAAACAAATTTCCATAGTATAAAAGGAGAGTAAGTATGACAATGTCAGAAGAAGAATTAGGCAAATCTTATGATTCCTCTAAAATACAAGTGCTTGAGGGGCTAGAGGCTGTTAGAAAACGCCCCGCCATGTATATTGGCTCAACCGGCGCGCCCGGCTTGCACCATCTTATTTACGAAGTTGTAGACAATTCTGTAGACGAAATTTTGGCCGGTAACGCCACGCATATTAAAGTTGTTATTAAAGAAGATAATGTGTGTATGGTAGAAGACGACGGGCGCGGTATCCCCGTTGACCCAATGAAGAATGTCAAAGACCCTAAACTTAAAGGCAAATCCGCCCTTGAAGTTGTTATGACGGTTTTGCACGCCGGCGGTAAATTTGATAGCGGCGCTTATAAAGTTTCCGGCGGCTTACACGGCGTCGGCGTAAGCTGCGTTAACGCTCTTTCAGAATATTTGCAAGTGCAGGTAAAAAGGGAAGGCCACATTCATTATCAAGAATACAAAAGAGGCGTTCCGCAAGAAAAAGTAAAAATAGTCGGCGATACTAAAGAGCACGGCACAACCGTTACCTTTAAGGCTGATTCGCTTATTTTTGGCGACAATATTTTCTCTTACGATACTATTGCAAACCGTCTTAGAGAGCTTGCTTTCTTAAACGCAGGCATTAAAATTTCTTTAACAGACGAGCGGGAAGAAAACAAATCCCAAGTATTTTTATACGAGGGCGGCATTTCTCAATTTGTTAAATTTTTAAACACAAACAAACGCGTTATTAACCAAGAGCCTATTTATTTAACAAAAGAAGTTGACGACAATTATATTTCTTTTGCTATACAATATAATGAAGGCTACTCCGAAAATGTTTATTCTTTCGTTAACAATATTAACACCATGGAGGGCGGCACGCATTTAAGCGGTTTTCGCTCTTCTTTAACTAGAATTGTAAACGAATATATTAAAAATAACGGGCTTTTAAAGAATAAAGACCTTTCTATTTCCGGCGACGATTTAAGAGAGGGTTTAACGGCGGTTTTATCTGTAAAAATACCGCACCCGCAATTTGAGGGTCAAACAAAAACAAAGCTTGGCAACTCTGAAATAGAGGGTATTGTGCGCTCTATTGTTGGCGACACTCTTTCTACTTTTTTTGAAGAAAACCCCAAAACCGCCCGGGCTATTTGCGATAAATGTATAGGAGCAGCCATAGCTAGAGAAGCCGCAAGAAAAGCTAAAGATTTAACAAGAAGAAAAGGCGCATTAGAATCCGGCGGTCTGCCCGGTAAACTTGCCGATTGTCAGGAAAAAAATGCCGAACGCTGCGAGCTTTTTATTGTAGAGGGCAACTCAGCCGGCGGCTCTGCAAAACAAGGGCGCGATAGAGTTTTCCAAGCCATTTTGCCGCTACGCGGTAAAGTGTTAAATGTGGAAAAGGCGCAGTTGGTTAAAATTTTATCTAACGAAGAAATCCGCACGCTCTTTACTGCGCTCGGCACTGGCGTTGGCGACGGCGAGGGCGGTTTTGATATTTCAAAACTACGCTACCATAAAATTGTTTTAATGGCCGATGCTGATGTTGACGGTCAACACATTACAACCTTGCTTTTAACTTTCTTCTATAGGCAGCTAAAAAGCCTTATTGAGCACGGGCATATTTACATTGCCCAGCCGCCGCTTTATAAAGTTAAAAAAGGCAAAAACGAAGAGTATATCCAAACAGAAGACCAAATGCAAAATTGGCTTTTTAACGAGGCCCTGTCCGCCGTTTCAGCTAAAAAAGCAGACGGCGCCGCTCTTTCCGCTAAAGAAGCAGAGGAGCTTTTAAAAATTCTGCGCGATATAGAAGGATTGCTTTTAAAGCTAGAGGTAAAATCACTTGGCTTAAAAGAATTTTTGGAATTTAAAAAAGCCGGGCAAATGCCAGTTGTTAGAACGCCACTGCAAAACGGCGGATACAGATATTTTTATACCGATCAAGAGTATAAAGATTTTGAGGCCGAAATTGTAAATGAAAAGCGTGATGAACTGCTTGAAGCCGGCGCGCCCGAGACAGATATAGACAATGAAACCTTAATCCCCGAGCATCAAAGCCTGCGGGAATTTGGCAAATTACTTGCGGCGGAAGCTAAAATAGCGGCTTTTGGTTTTGATTTAAACAACTATCCCGCTATTGTTGATGAAAAGAAAAAAACCAAACCGATATTTAGCGTTAACGACGGCAAAAAAGACATTTTGGTTTACTCTTTACAAGAATTTTTAAAAGCTGTTAAAGACGCCGGCGCCGCTGGCGCAACAATACAGCGCTACAAAGGTCTTGGTGAAATGAACCCCGAGCAACTTTGGGAAACCACCATGGACCCCGCTAAGCGTAAACTTGTAAGAGTTGCCATAGAAGACGCCGCCGATGCGGAGCAAGTCTTTACCACTTTAATGGGCGATAAGGTTGAACCCAGAAGGGCGTTTATTGAAGCGCACGCCCTTGAAGTTAGAAATTTGGATATATAAGGATAAATAAAAATGGCTGATAATATTAATCAAAATACCGAAGCAAACAATGCGGATTTATTTGGCAATATAAAAATCCGTGATATCGGCGATGAAATGAAAAGGTCCTATATAGATTATGCCATGAGCGTAATCGTAGGCCGCGCCTTGCCCGATGTAAGAGACGGTTTAAAACCAATTCACCGCCGCCTTTTATACGGCATGTATGAAATGGGTTTAAAATACAACAAACCTTTTAAAAAATCCGCCCGTGTAGTCGGTGATGTTATGGGTAAATACCACCCACATGGCGACTCTGCTATTTACGATTCTTTAGTGCGTTTAGCGCAAGATTTTTCGCTTCGCAACACTTTGGTTGACGGGCAGGGCAACTTCGGCTCTGTAGACGGCGATATGGCCGCCGCCATGCGTTATACCGAGGTCCGCCTAGATAAAATTGCAGACGAAGTTTTAAGCGATATTGATAAAGATACGGTTAAATTTATCCCTAACTACGACGGCTCTTTAATGGAGCCTTCCGTCTTGCCTTCAAAAATTCCGCAACTACTTGTTAATGGCTCTAGCGGTATAGCAGTTGGTATGGCAACCAATATCCCAACCCATAATTTAGGCGAAGTTTGCGACGGTATTATTGCTTTAATCAAAAACCCCGCAATCAGCACAAAAGAAATGATGGCTATAGTAAAAGGGCCCGATTTCCCAACCGCCGGCATTTTGCGCGGCACAAAAGGCGTGTATGACTATTTTGAAACGGGCCGCGGCTCGCTTCGCATACAAGCCAGAGCGGAAATTGAGGAAATGAAAGGCGGCAGAGAATCCATTATTGTTACGGAAATTCCCTATCAAGTTAACAAAACAACCCTTATTGAAACCATAGCCGGTTTAGTAAGAGATAAAAAAATAACAGAAATTTCTGATATTAGAGACGAGTCTGACCGCCGTGGTATGCGTCTTGTTATTGAGCTTAAAAGGGACGCAACCGGTCAAGTAGTTTTAAACCAGTTGTTTAAACACACTCAGCTTCAAACTTCTTTTGGCGTTAATATGCTTGCTATTGTTGACGGCAAGCCCCGCATTTTGGGCATTAAAGATGTTATGCGCCAATATGTTAGACATCGCCAAGAAGTTATTACAAACCGCACCCGCTTTGATTTAAACAAAGCCTTAAAGCGCGAGCATATTTTGCAAGGCTTATTAATTGCTCTTGCTAATTTGGACGAAATTGTCGCCATTATCCGCAAGTCAAAAGATACGGCCGAGGCCAAGCTAAAATTAATTGCCCGCTTTAAACTTAGCGATGCGCAAACGCAAGCTATTTTAGATATGCGCTTGCATCAGCTTACCCAACTTTCAAGCCTAGCAATTGAGCAAGAGCAAAAAGAGCTTTTGGCTCTTATTAAAGACTTGCAAGATATTTTAGCCAATCAACACCGTGTGCTTGATATTATTGTTGGCGAGCTTGAGCAAGTTAAAAAAGACTACGGCGACGAACGCCGCACAGAAATATCTACAGATGTTACCGACTTCTCCATAGAAGATTTAATTGACGAAGAAGAAGTGGTTATCACCCTATCTAACGACGGTTATGCAAAACGTATTCCGCTTGATACTTATAAATCGCAAAACCGCGGCGGCAAGGGTATAATTGGCGGCAGAACTAAAGAGGAAGATTTTATAGAACATCTCTTTGTAACTTCTAGCCACGCCACTATCTTAATGTTTACCAATAGAGGCCGCGTATTTGCGCTTAAGGCTTTTGAAATACCAGAAGGCAACCGCCAATCTAAAGGTAAAGCTATTGTTAACTTATTGCAAATTTCCGGCGAGGAAAAGGTTACTTCAGCAGTAGCTATTAAAGACTTTGACCCCAAAAACTCCGGCGAAACTTACCTTACAATGTGCACCCGTATGGGCACCACAAAAAGGGTAGAACTCTCTGAGTTTGCAAATATCCGCAGATCAGGCATTATTGCCATTGGCCTAGAAGAAGGCGACGTGCTTGTTTCTACGCAGCTTACAAATGGCAAAAGCGATATTATCATTGCAACTAAGCAAGGCAAATCAATTAGATTTGACGAAACCCAAGTGCGCGCCATGGGCAGGACGGCAAAAGGCGTAAGAGGCATACGCTTAGCAGAAGGCGATAATGTCGTCGGTATGGAACAAGGCTCTAAAGAAGGCAATCAGCCCGATGTTTTATCCGTCTGCGAAAACGGCTACGGCAAACGCACCGGCTTTGAAGAATACCGCACGCAGCATCGTGGCGGCGTTGGCGTAATTACAATTAAAACAACGCAACGCAACGGCCCAGTGGTTGGTATTAAGCTTGTGGACGAGTCTAAAGACCTTATGATAATTACCGAGAAAGGTATGGCCATTAGACTACGCTGCGACGAAATCCGCTCCGTCGGTCGCAATGCTCAAGGCGTAAGGCTTGTTAAACTTGACGAGGGCGATAAAATCGCCCGTGTGGCCCCAGTGGTAAAAGAGGAAGAAAAGATTGAAGAAGAAGAATCTGCTTCCGCTACCGAGGCCGCCTCAAGCACCAAAAGCAAGTAGTTTTATCAGCAGTAAACCTAGCGTTTAAGTAAAAAAACCCCGTGTGTTTTAAACACACGGGGGATATTTTTTCAATTAAAGATAAGCTATATAAGCAGTATCTTAAACCTTATTTTAAGCTTATTTCACCGCTCTTTGAGCTGGTTTTTTGCTTCTTAAAACAACCCAAGCCAAAACGGCAAGGAGGGCAATAACAACAGTCCAGCCAATTTTGCCAAGGGCGGTATATTCATTATTAAAGGTTACCACAACAGGCGCAACTATAACGGCAACCATATTAACAACTTTAATCATAGGATTAAGCGCAGGGCCGGCGGTATCTTTTAATGGGTCGCCAACAGTATCGCCAACAACGCTGGCTTTATGTCTCTCAGAACCCTTTCCGGTATTTTGGGCAATATTACTCTCTTCGTCTTCAATAAGTTTTTTAGCATTATCCCAAGCGCCGCCGGCATTAGACATAAACACCGCTAGCAACTGCCCAGAAATAATTAAACCTACTAAAAAGCCGCCCAAAGCCTCAACGCCCAAGGCAAGCCCCACCACAATGGGGGAAACAATGCCAAGTAAAGCTAGCGACAAAAGCTCGTTTTGCGCAGCAGCGGTAGAAATGCTTACAACCTCATCATAATTAGGTTTGATTTTGCCTTCCAAAACGCCCGCTTTAAACTGTTTTCTAACTTCTTTAACCACCAACATAGCCGCGCGGCTAACAGCATTAATAGCAAAGGAAGAAAACAGCCACGGCACAGCCGCGCCAATAAGCGCACCCACAAAGACTATGGGGTTAGAAATTACAATACCCACATCTTTAAGTAATACCAAAACATTGCTGCTGCCAGCGGCTTGCCACGCTTTGTTTAGCATTATTTGGACATTGCTAACATCTACCATATAAGAGCCAAATAAAGAAACCGCCGCTATAACGGCCGAGCCTATAGCAACGCCTTTTGTAATAGCTTTTGTGGTATTGCCAACGCCGTCAAGGTCAGCCATAATTTGGCGGGCTTTTTTGGTTTCTTCGTCTGTTTTCCCATGCCAACTCATTTCGCCAATGCCATTAGCATTATCGGCAATAGGGCCAAAAGAATCCATAGCAACATTATTGCCCGTTAGGGTTAACATACCAATACCCGTCATTGCAACGCCGTATAGGATATATGTAAATTTTTCAACTGCGCTTATATCCATAGAGCCAAATAAAAGAATAGAGGCAAAAATAGTGCCTGCAATGGCTACCATAGACCAAACGGAAGACTCTAGGCCAAGGGCTAGTCCGCTAAGTATAGTTGTGGCCGAACCTGTTGCTGTTGAATCTCTAACCTCTTTAACAGGCGCGCCGTTAGTGCCGGTAAAATGCTCTGTTATTCTATCAATAATCATAGCCAGAGCAACGCCAAAGGACGCCGCAAGAAAAGGCCTCCACCAGCCGCCCGGTATTCCTTGCATATAAAAATAAGCAAGCACGCCAAACAATGCCACAGAGATTACCGCTGAAACAGCATATCCATGGAAGATTGCCTTCATAGCGTCGCCTTTTTTGCCCGATACAGAGTAAGTGCCGATAATAGAGCAAAACACGCCAACGCCGCGCACTAAAAGCGGATAGACTATCCATTCATAATGGCCGGTTAAATGCCAAAGCGCAAGGCCTAAAATTAACCCGGAAACTATGGTTACCTCGTAAGATTCAAAAATATCAGCCGCCATACCTGCGCAATCGCCAACATTGTCGCCAACCAGGTCAGCAATAACGGCGGGGTTGCGGGGGTCGTCTTCGGGGATACCGGCTTCAACCTTACCAACAAGATCCGCCCCGACATCGGCCGCTTTAGTATAAATACCGCCGCCAACACGCATAAAAAGGGCAACCAAAGTGCCGCCAAAGCCAAAACCCAAAAGAGCATCGGGCGCGGCAATACCAAAAAGTATAAAAATTATCGTGCCGCCAAATAGGCCAAGGCCGTCTGTAAGCATACCGGTAATGGTGCCTGCTCTATAAGAAATTTTAAGAGCATTATCAAAGGAAACACGGGAAGCCGCCGCCACTCTAACATTTGCCGCTACCGCCATACGCATACCAAGCTGCCCAACTAAAACAGAAAATAAAGAGCCCATAATAAAAGCGCCCGCGCGGCCAAAAGCTATAATAAGTTTAACCTTTTCCGCCGAAAAGCCTTTAAAACGTTCCATAGCTTCGCTTGTTACCGGCACAATATAAACCGATAAAAACAAACATATTGTAAGCACTACTATCATAGGCAAAATAGATTTAAGCTGCCTCTTTAAGTAAGCATTTGCCCCTGTGCTTATAGCCGTCCAAACCTCTTGCATTTTGGCGTCGCCGCTGCTGGCGGCCAAAACTTGTTTGCGCAAATAAAGCGCATATAAAAGCCCGAGAATAGCTATAAACAAAACGCCAAAAAGAGCATATTGTTCAAAGCAAGTCAGGCTGGATATTCCATACCACATTTGTATCTCCTTTAATTTTTTAATTTCAATTTATAAACAAAAGACAATAGCAAGCCAACACCTTGCCCACTACAAGAATTATAGCATTTAGACAGCTTAAAAGAGCTCTTCCTCTCCACTATAGATTGTTTTTTGATAAAATTGAAAGATATTCCTAAGAAGAGCAAGAAAGAGGGGTTTAAAAAGGAGAAAAAAGATGAAAATTGCTATAAAAATATTTTTAGTAGTATGTTTTGCCCTGTATGGTTCTACGGCTGTTTTTTCCTATCAAAAACCTAAAGCAAAAGACAAGCTAAAAACAGGCGTAAGTGTATTAAAAAAAGAAGGGCGGCAAGTTAAACCTCAAAAAAACCCAAAGCCTGCGTTTGTCTTTAGAGGGGACAACTACTATCTTAAAGAGATAGATGGAGAAATAAATTACTATGTAAATGAGAAGGATTTAAAAGACAATTTTGAAGAGATTTCCCTCTTATATGTTAATTCTCAGCCAGACTGGACACCACTTGACGCAGCTCGTCTCTGGAAGAGACAAGTTCAACACGAAGCAGAGGTTAAAATCGTTCAACCCACTTTTTATGAAAGAGACGAAATCGGTGTGATTACTTACTATATCTACGAAAAAGACCTAGTATCATATGCAAAAGTTTCACAATATGAGGATTGGATTTTTTTCTTAAGATACAAAAGACAAGAATCTAAAGATAGCGTTTCCGAAAAAGAGATTATGGCTATTTTACGGGCTTTAGATGACATTCCAATATCCAAATTGCTTGAAAGATAAAGTAGCTTAGCAATACTATAAAGAGAGAATAACAACAA
Source organism: Elusimicrobiota bacterium (assembly GCA_031262415.1). GTDB lineage: Bacteria > Elusimicrobiota > Elusimicrobia > Elusimicrobiales > Elusimicrobiaceae > Proelusimicrobium. The sequence continues at coordinate 18,237 of JAISHT010000128.1, forward strand.
CTGTTTTTTGATGTTTTGTGTTTAACCAAACGACTTTTAGCTGATTTTTATATGCCAAAGATATTCAATATTACCGTGTACTCCCGTTATGGGGGAAGGTATTAACTCCAAGCCACTAGCATTAAATTTTTTGGCAAGCTCTTCATTAAAAAAACTTTGCACAAGCGACACGGCTTTTTGGCGGTTTTCCTCGGTCTTTACAATACCGTGAGGCACTTCTTTTGGGGTTAATTCAAACTGCGGTTTGATAAGCAAAATAACATCGGACGGTTTTGCCATGCACGCAAAAAGCGGGGCCAAAATCATTTTTAGCGAGATAAAAGAAACATCTACCGCTGCAATATCAAAGGGGGAGGGGAAAAGATTTGGCTGCATATACCTTGCATTTGTGTTTGGGAAAAAGTGGAAATTTTTATAGGCGGCAACCTCGCTTGCAAGCTGGCCTTTGCCAACATCTACGCCGTAAACATCGCTTGCGCCCTCAAGTAAAAAACAATGACTAAAGCCGCCGGTTGCAACGCCAATATCTGCGCAAATTTTGCCTTTAACATTAATATTGAAGGCTTCTAAAGCGGCTTTTAATTTTAAACCGCCGCGCGAAACATAAGGGCATTTTTTTTCTTTTAGAGAGATAATATCTTCCGGCTTTATATTCCTATCCGCCCGTGTTTCAAGTTGTCCGTTTACAAGCACCTCGCCGGCCATTATCATAGCTTGGGCTTTGTTTCGGCTTTGGGCGCAGTTAAGTTCAACAAGAGCATTATCTAGACGGAGTTTTGGCATAGTTTTTATTTTTTACTCAGCGTCAAAAGGCTCTGTAGATAACTCTTTGCCTTTTACTTTTAACATTTCTACTTTAAACTTAATCTCGCTTAATTTGGCGGATAAATCTTTAGATAGCTGCAAGCCTTCTTCAAAAAGTTTTGCGCTGTCGTCAAGGTTTACCTCTTCGCTATCAAGCTCGGCGACAATTTCTTCTAGCCGCGAAAGTTTTGCTTCAAAAGTATCGTTTGTTTTTTTTGTCATAATGTTTCCACCTCAAATAAATCTTTGGAAGTTTCTATTGTAAGCCGCTCGCCTTTTTTGGCGGTTTTGGCAATTTTGCCGTCGTTTAAACGGCGAACAATGCTGTATCCGCGTTTTAAAACTGCAAGCGGGCTTAGTGCGCTTAAACTTTGCGCAGCCGCTTTTGCTTGTTGCTCGGCTTGTTTAATTTTAAGCGTCATATTTTTTTGAAGCGCAAGCGTTAAGTCGTCTAAAAACTGTTCTTTTGCGTCAAAAAACAAAGCGGGATTTTGCAAAAATTTGCTTTGCAAAGCTAATTGCAAACGGGCGTTTATACGCTCGTATTTTAAACTTAAAGCTTGAAATAACATTTTATTTAAACGGCTTAAATGCTCGGCGGTGTTTTGGGCGTTTTCTACCACAAGTTCGGCCGCCGCAGACGGCGTTGGCGCGCGCAGCGAGGCGGCAAAATCTGTTAGAGTAAAATCAGTTTCATGCCCGACGCAAGAGATTATTGGTATTTTGCTTGCCGCTACCGCGCGCACAACCGCCTCTTCGTTAAAACTCCACAAATCTTCAATGCTGCCGCCGCCTCGTCCAAGTAAAATAACATCAACTTTAGGCGTAAATTTATTTAAATTTTTAATAGCTTCTACAATTTGCTCTTTGGAGCCATCGCCCTGCACTAAGACGGGGGCTAAGAGAATTTCCAAATTGCGGCCACGGCGTTTTAAGACGGATAAAATATCACGCACAGCAGCCCCGGTTGGCGATGTTATAACCCCAATACGTTCTGGAAATTTTGGCAGCGGCAATTTTCTTTCTTCGTCAAAAAGGCCCTCGGCGGTTAATTTGGCTTTTAGTTTTTCAAATTCTAAAAACAAATTACCTTGCGTTTGGACGCTAGCTTCTTTTACTATTATTTGATAGCGGCCTTGCTTAATGTAGCAAGAAAGGTCTCCCCGCAGGGTAGCTTTTGCGCCTTCTTTTAGCAGCTCGCCTCCACGGCGGTATCCTTTAAATAAGACGGCGGAAATTAAGGCGTTTTCGTCTTTTAAATCAAAATAAATATGGCCGCTAGCCGCTGTTTTTAAATTGGAGATTTCGCCCTCAACCGCTACATTATTAAACACGCCCTCAAGCATTTCCTTGATGGCTTGGCTAATTTCGCTTACGGTAAAAACCTTGCCTTCTTCTAGCGGTAAACTCATTTCTTTTTCCTTAAATTTGCTTGCCGCTCTTTTATAGTTTTTTCTTTACCCATATCCGTAGGCTTATAAAATTTTTTAGGGTTTGGCATATATTCTTGCTCAACATAATGGTTTGGATAATCGTGAGCGTATTTATAGCCTTCGTTTTTAAAACTACTTCTTAAATGCTGCGGCACTAAACGCTGGGGGCCGTTTTTGACTTCGTCTAAAGCGGCGTCTATGGCAAGATATGCGGCGTTTGATTTTGGCGCGCAGGCAACATAAATAGCGGCCTCGGCAAGCGGAATGCGAACCTCCGGCATACCTAAAACTTCTGCGCTTTTAAAAGCCGCCTGGGCTATCATGATGGCGGAAGGCTCTGCTAGGCCGACATCTTCTGCCGCGCAAATAAAGATGCGTCTAGCGATAAAGCGGGGGTCCTCTCCGCTTTCAAGCATTCTAGCAAGCCAATAGACGGTGGCATCAGGGTCCGAGCCGCGCATAGATTTTATAAAGGCGGAAATAATATCATAATGCTCGTCGCCTTTTTTATCATAATTTAAATGGCGTTTTTGTATACAGTCTTTGGCAATTTCTAAAGTTATTTCTTTAACGCCGCCCGTGTAGGGAGTGGTTATTGCGGCAAGCTCTAAAGCGTTTAAAAAGCGTCTAGCGTCGCCACTAGATTGAGTTATTAAAAACTCTTCGGCCTCAGTAGTAAGTTTAAAGTTTTCTATTTGCCCGGCCCGCTTTGCAATTTGCGAAAGATTTTTATTAGAAAGAGGCTTAAACTCAAAAACGGTAAAGCGAGAGAGCAAGGCATTGTTGATATAAAAATACGGGTTTTCCGTCGTTAAGCCTATTAAAATTATTTGCCCGCTTTCAACGCTGGGCAAAAGAACATCTTGCTGGTTTTTGTTGAAGTGATGAATTTCGTCAAGTATTAAAAGGGTGCGTTTTTCTTCAAAATTATTTTCTATGCGCAGCTTAGCTTGCTCAAGCACTTTTTTTAAATCAGCCACGCCGGCAGCGGCGGCGTTAAGCTCGGTTACGTGAGCCTTGGTGCTTTTAGCAATAAATCTAGCTAGCGCAGTTTTGCCAACGCCGGGCGGGCCAAAAAACACGGCGGAGCGCACTTTGTCGGCCTCTATTAAGCGGCGAAGCAACTTGCCTTTGCCTAAAATATCTTCCTGCCCGGCAAAATCTTCTAACTTTTTTGGCGCAAGGCGCGCGGCTAGCGGCATAGTAGCGTTGACGGCGGCTTCTTGTTCTTCTTCAAAAAAATCTTCCATAAAAAATCCGTGTAATAAAAATTTAAAAGCCAAGTAAAACTTATTTTAATGGCAAGCTATTAAGGCAGTGGGAAAGTTTTTCTATAGCTGCGTCTAACTGTTTGGTTTCGTCTTTGGTTTTTACGCTTGCAACACTGTTTTTGGAATATGACTTTGCCGCATAATAAAGGGCGGTGTGCAAGAATAATTTAAAAGAATCAAAAATATTTTTATCTTTTGAAATTTTGTCCATACGGGCTTCAATATCGCTGGCAATGGCTTTAATTTCAAGCGGACCAAGCCCTTCAAACCAGACATCGTCAAGCGTTATGCGGCGTATTGTAACGGAAGTCGTCTCTTTTTCTTCCAGCATTATTTATCCCCCAGATTGGGCGAAGAGGCCCTATTCTCAATTTTTTCTATTTCTTTGTCTATCTTAGAGTACAATTTTTTTAATACGGAAGTGGCGGCGTCTTTCCATTCTTTTAATGCTTTTGCCGTTTCTTTGGCGGACTCTGCCAGCCGAAGGGAAGACTCCAGCGCGCGCACTTTTGCTTGCAAGACGAGGTTTTCTTCCTCCACGCTAGTTAGACGGGTGGAAACCCGTTCAATCAAGAGATTTAGCTGCTTATATTTCTCGTCTATTTGCGCCATTTTATCTCAATGTTGCGTTAAGTTTTTGCGTTAAGGTTTTGAGTATTGTTTCTATAGCAAGGTTGATTTCCTTATCGGTTAAAGTTTTTTCGTTTGAAGAAAACTCAAAACGCAATGTTATGCTTTTTTTGCCCTCAGGCAAATTTTTGCCTTGATACAAATCAATTAAGGCAAATTTTACGCCCTGCCCGATTTCTAGGATAGCGGCCTCTACTTGGCTAAAAGTAGCGCTATCGTCTAAAACCAAAGAAAGATCTCTAGTAGAAGAGGGGTAAACGCTAATATCTTTTGCTTTTTTAAATGTTTGAACGTCAAAATATTTTTCAATATTTTTTGTTGAAAATTCAAAGGCGTAAACATCGGTTTTTATGCCGTAAAGTTTTGCGCTAAGCGGGTGGACTTTGCCCAAAACGCCTATGGCTTTGCCGTCTAGCAAAATATCCATACAAATTTTTGGGTGCATATAAACTGGCGCCAAAACGCTAGGCATAAGTTTTATATTATAGCCAGCCAAAATATTTTCAACAATGCCTTTTACAAAATAAAAATCAACAGGTTTTTGCTCCGCCATAAAGAACTTGCTGCGAGGAGTTTTGCCGCAAATTACTCCGCCCAAACTAAAAAACTCCGAAGGATACCCCTTTTGCAAAGCAAAAACTTTAGAATATTCAAATAAAGCTAAATCGTGGCGGCTTTGATGTTGATTGTATTCTATATTTTTAAGCAGAGATGGCAGCAAGGCGGGGCGCATATACTCCATACCCTCAGCCAGCGGGTTTTTAATTTCAACAGTATTTTCCAACTTAAAACCCAAGGCGTTAATATCTTTTAGGGAAACAAAATCAAAGTTTTTTGCTTCTAAAAAGCCTAAAGAGGTTAAGGTGTTTGCAAAAATTTCGCCAAGGTCAACATTTTTTGGATTCTCGCCAAAATAAAGAGAGGCGTGGCTTACGCCGCTATTATCTTGGGCGAGTTTATCAAAGCCATAAAACTTTATAACTTCTTCAGCCAAATCCCAACGCTGGGTAATATCCCGTCTGTACGAGGGCGGAGTAAAAGCCCATTTGTCGCTTTCGGCAGCAAAGCTGGGCGACATTTTTGTAAAAATTTCTTTTAGAGTTTCCTTTGGTATTTCTATGCCGAGTATTTTATTAATTTGTTCAGGTTCAAAAACAATAGCGGCGGGCTGATATTTAACGGGGTAAACATCATTTGTTTGCGAGACTTCCCCACCGCAAATTTCCGTTATTAATTTTGTAGCAAGGTCCATAGCGGCGTCGCAGGCTTCAATATCGGCCCCGCGCTCAAAGCGTTGGGAAGCCTCCGTTGAAATACCAAGCTGCTTTGCCGTTTTGTTTATTGCCGTTGGCGCAAAATAAGCCGCTTCTAAAAAAATGTTTTGGGTATCATCGCCAATACTATCGGCCTTGCCGCCTAGTACGCCCGCTAAAGCAACGGGCTTTTTACCGTCGGCAATAACAAGGTTTTGTGTGTTTAGCGTGCGCTCTACGCCGTCTAGACCAAGGAAAGATTCCCCGTCCTGCGCCCAGCGCACATTAATTTCGCCAGATTCAAGCTGATTTAAATCAAAAGCGTGCAAGGGGTGCCCAATATCATAAAGCACATAATTTGTAATATCAACCAAAGCATTTTTTGGGTTTGCGCCCATGGCTAACAAACGCTCTTGCATCCACTTTGGGCTGGCGGTATTTTTTACATTTTTTATTGTTCTGCCTATGTAGCGTGGGCAGCCAAGTTCGCCGGCGGGCAAATTGATTTTAAGCGTTTGCCCATTGCCTTTTTGGGGTTTATAATCTTGCTGCTTTAGCGGTAAGTTAAGCAAAATGCTAAGCTCCCTAGCCACGCCTTTATGCGATAATAAATCGGGCCTGTTTGAAGTTATTTCTAAATCAAAAATAACATCGGCCTTGCCGTAAAGCGTTTTAATTTCCGCGCCAATTTCTATATCTTTATCAAGCACCATAATGCCCTTTTGGCGGGTATTTGCTAGGCCAAGCTCGTCGGCTGAGCATATCATACCCTCGGACACCACTCCCCGTATTTCAGCTGGTTTTAACACGACAGAACCTAGGCGCGCGCCCACTTTAGCTAGGGCAATTTTATCGCCCAAGACTAAGTTTTTTGCGCCGCAAACAACCCGCTGCTCGCCTTGAGCGGTTTTTAAAGTAACGAGGGATAATTTATCGGCATTTGGGTGTTGCTCTATTTTTTCTATACGGGCGGCAAAAACGCCGTCAAAATCGGCCCCGCTTTTTGTAATTTGCGCAACTTCCATACCAAGCGTTGTAAAATGCTTTTCTAACTCGGCAGGGGAGAGAGAAATATCAAGATAATCTTTAAGCCAGGAATATAATATCTTCATTTAAAATTGCTCCAAAACTCTTACATCGTTTTCATAAAAAGTTCTTATATCTTTTATGTTTAGCGAGAACATTGCCAAACGCTCAACGCCCATGCCAAAAGCATAGCCGCTGTATTCTTCGGGATTAATGCCGCAGTTTTTAAGCACATTTGGGTGAACAACGCCTGCGCCTAGCATTTCCTTCCAACCTGTGCCTTTACAGACGGGGCAGCTAGGGTCTTTGCCCTCGCAAAAAACGCATTTTACATCAACCTCAACGCTAGGCTCTGTAAACGGGAAGAACGACGGGCGAAAGCGCACTTCGGCCTTGTTGCCAAAGAGGCCTTTCATAAAGACGGTTAAATCCCGCTTTAAATCGGCAAGGCTTACATTTTTGTCAACATAAAGGCCCTCTATTTGGTTGAAAACGGGGCTATGCGTAGCGTCTAAGGAGTCTGAGCGGAAAACACGCCCCGGCGCAATTATACGTATTGGCGGTTTTTGCTTTTGCATGGCGCGAACCTGCACGCCGGAGGTATGCGTCCTTAAAACAAAACCCGTCTTGACGGCGTTTTTAACAAAAAAAGTATCCTGCACATCTCTAGCGGGGTGATTTTTGGGGATATTAAGAGCGTCAAAATTATGCGCCTCGTCCTCTATAAGGGGGCCTTCGGCCCAAATAAAACCTAGCTTTGATAGAATATCAACCATTCTCTTTTGCGCTATTACAAGCGGGTGGCGGCGGCCTTTATCAAAAGTATATGCGGGCAGCGTTAAATCAATATTAGTTTTTGCAAGCTCTTCGTTTACGGCGGCGGCTTCTAGGGCGATTTGCTTTTCTTCAAACAAAGCCGTTAGCTTGTTTTTTAAAGTATTGCTAAGCGGGCCAAAGGTTTTTTTATCTTCTAGAGATAAATCTTTTAGGCTTTTTAATAGCTCGGTAAGCTCGCCTTTTCTGCCAAGAGCGGCTACCTGTAAATCCTGCAAATCTTTAAGAGTTGCGGCGGATTGTATTTTTAGCGTGTAATTTTCTTCCAAAGAGGAAAGTTTTGTTTTGAGTTCTTCTATCATATAAGATAGATTATAGAAAATTTAACAAAGATTGTTAAATTTTCAATAGTTTTCTTTTCGTCTTCGCTTCGCTACGACGCAACAAGGTTCTTCTTGTTTTTACTAAGGCGCAATAAAAATATTCTTATTTTCGCCTCATAGCAATTTGTTCTCTGGCTGATCGCCTGCGGCGAGCTTTTGCTGGGTTAATTTTTGGCTCATTATGCACATAAAATTTGATTTTTTGATTATGCGGCGGCAACTCGCTTAAAACAAACTCAAACAAGCCGCCGCAAATAATATCAAAAAAATTCCAAATTTTATAGACCGTGCGAAATCGCCAAGAAACTAACCCAGCGGGGAAGTTTTAACGGCAACAACACAGCAAAAAAATGACAAAAACAAAGCACAAAAACACAAAAAATACAAGAATTGTGTTTGTTTGCGCAAGGATAATCTCAGACGGTGTTTTAAATAATGCTTGACTTAGGGGGGGGGGGGTATTATGTTAAAATTAAGTATAGGCTGTTTATGCTTAAATAAATGGCATATAAAAAATGGGAGGGAACAATATGAAAAGTAATAAAAGTAAAAAAGGTTTTACATTAATAGAACTATTAGTAGTTGTATTAATAATCGGCATACTTGCCGCTATTGCATTGCCGCAATATAAACAAGCTGTGTTTAACAGCAAGATGAAAAAGGTTGAGGTTTTAATGTCCAATCTCTCTTCTGCTTTGCAAGAATATCAGCTTATTCATGGAAAAGGAACAGTTCCTTC
>JAISHT010000042.1 GCA_031262415.1 Elusimicrobiota bacterium
CCGTAGTATTTTGAAAGTTTATCAAGCCCTTTTGCCTCTCTTAAAGCTTCTTTAAGTTTTTGGTCTTTTGGTTTTTTGCGTAGTTTCTCTTCAAGTTTTTTAATATGTTTTAAAGAATCCGCCTTATCTTTAATTCTTGCGCTGCCAAAACAAGCAATGCCGTCTTCTATATTATGCTCTTCTAAAATAATTTCAGGTTTTAAAAGTTCAAGCTGCAACCTAACGGGGCGGGCCGGGTCGCTCTTTAAAAAATCTATATCTTCATAAGCTTTTATGTAGGAGTTGTGATGTCTGCTTGTTTTCATTTTTTTCCTTTGCTATTTAAGTTTTTTAACTTATATTATTTGAATTTTTTAACAATTGCCTCTACAATTTTCTCAGCGGATATGCCAATGTCTTCATATAACTCGCTTTGTTTTGCGTGCTCAACAAACTCATCTTTTATGCCAAGGCGAAGTAGTTTAGCTTGCAAGTTTTCGTCGGACAAATATTCCGCCACGGCCGAGCCTAAGCCGCCAATTAAAACATTATCTTCAACGGTTATTATATTTGGGCTTAAAGCCAAAGCGTCTTTTATTATTTTTGTATCAAGCGGTTTTGCAAAACGCATATTAACCACGCCTGCGTTTATGCCTTGCTCTTTAAGCAGCTCTATCGCTTTTAAAGAATTATGCACAGTATTGCCAATAGCCAAAATATTAACATCTGTTCCTTTTTTTAGCCAATGGCCTTTGCCCACGGGCAAAGCCTTTAGCTCGTCGTCCATTTTAACGCCAAAGCCGCTGCCGCGCGGATACCTTAAAATGAAAGGCGCCTTAGCGTCAAAAGCGGTTTTTAGTAAATGTTGAAGCTCGTTTTCATCGGCGGGGGCGGCTATTATTAGGCCGGGGATATTGCGAAACAAGCTAATATCAAAAACACCGTGATGCGTTGGGCCGTCTTCCCCGACGACGCCCGCCCTATCCAAAGCAAATACTACCGGCAGTTTTTGCAGGCAAATATCTTGCTGGATTTGGTCATAACATCTTTGGGCGAAAGAAGAATAAAGCGCAACCACAGGTTTAATCCCTTGCGTTGCCAAACCGGCGGCAAATGTGGCGGCGTGCTCTTCGGCAATGCCGACATCGTAGTATCGCCCCGGGTATTTATCACGAAAAGCATTTAAGCCGGTGCCTTCTGGCATAGCGGCCGTTATTGCGGTTATTGTTTCGTCTTTCTGGGCCAATTTTAACAAAGCTTGGGAGAAAGCATTAGTAAAAGTTACTATGTTTGATTTGCCTATAGTTTCGCCTGTTTCGGCGTCAAAAATACCAAGGCCGTGGTATTTTGTTGGCTTTTCTTCTGCTGGAGCATAGCCTTTGCCTTTTTTAGTAACCACGTGCAAGATAACCGGCCCGCTAACATCACGCACTAATTTTAAAATTTGAACCATTTCATTTACATCATTGCCATTTACCGGGCCGTAATATTTAAAACCCATCTCGCCAAAAAGCGCGCCTGAAAATAAAATTGAACGGGCCGCGCGTTTGGCAATTTTAATAGCTCTATTGCCAAGCTCAAAATTGCCCATTAATTTTTCTGCGCCGTCTTCGGCAATCTTCATATATTTCTTGGTCATCAGCTTTGTTAAAAATGCGCCCAAAGCCCCAACTCGTTGAGAAATAAACATTTGATTATCGTTTAAAACAACAAGCAAATTGGTTTTTAGCTGGCCGGCATTTTGCAAGGCTTCATAGGCCATACCGCCAGTCATAGATCCGTCTGAAATAACGGCTACTACCTTATTATCTTCCTTTTTTTGATCGCGGGCCATAGCAACGCCTAAAGCCGCCGATAAAGCCGTAGAGGCGTGGCCTGCGCCAAAGGTATCGTAGTTGGATTCGTAAATTTTTAAAAACCCGCTAAGGCCGTTTTTCTTGCGAATAGTATCAAATTTGTTTAGGCGGCCAGTTAATATTTTGTGAGCATAGGCTTGATGGCCGGTATCAAAAATAATTTTGTCTTTTGGAGTATCAAAAACATAGTGAAGGGCGGTTATTAAATCAACCGCGCCCAAACTTGAGCCCAAATGCCCGCCTGTTTTGCTTATGGTTTTGATTATTACTTTGCGGATTTCCTGGCAAAGCTCGGGCAGGAGCGTTGGGTCCATTAAACGCAGTTGCTCGGGCGATTTAATTTTGTCTAAAATTTTCATTTAAAATATCTCCTGTTAATAAAAACGGTTTAAAATTAATTTAACTTAAATTAATGGGAGCGGCTTACAATAAACTCAGCCATAGCGTAAAGATTTGTAAGATTTTGCGCTTTCACATTTTTTAGCGAGCCAAGGGCTTTTTGAGCGTCGGCTAAAGCGTTCTTTGCGGCTTGTCGGCTTGCTTCAAGGCCAAAAAGCGTTGCATAGGTAAGTTTTTTGTTTTCTGCGTCGCTATTTGATTTGCCAAGCTGTTTTTTAGTAGCTGTTATATCCAAAATATCGTCAACTACTTGGAATGCAAAGCCAATTGCGGCGGCGTATTTTTTTATGTTTTTAAGGTTTTGGCCCTCAACCCCGGCAAGCAATGCGCCCATTTCAACGGAGGTTGTTATAAGAGCGCCGGTTTTGTTTGTGTGTATATAGTTGAGTATTGTAGCGGCGGAAACTTCCTTAAACTCGCTAGGCAGCAAATAATAAGCTGGTTTTTTGCCTTTAAAATATTTTAGGGGGGTAAGTTTAGCCGCCCGTTTGCTTTTGCCTTCCATTAAGCCCTCGGCAAAAATATCTGATACTTGGCCGCCAACCATACCGCTTACGCCGGCGTAATTAGCAAGAGATAAAACAGCTTTTAAGGTTCTAGCTGGCCCAACAGTTTTAATAGAGCCGTTTTGCGCCAGAGTTTCAAAAGCAAAAGTAAGCAGGCCATCGCCAGCTAAAAGCGATAAATCTTCCCCAAAAACTTTGTGATTTGTGGGCTTGCCGCGGCGCAAATCGTCATTATCCATGGAGGGCAAGTCGTCGTGTATTAAAGAATAAGTATGCACCATTTCAATAGCGCAGGCAGCCGCCATAGCGTCATTAGTTTTAAGGTCAAAGGCTTTGGCGGTTTCAAGCGCTAAAAACGGGCGCACCCTTTTGCCGCCAGCATTTAGAGAATAGGCCATAGCGTCTATTATAATCTGCGGAGCGTTTTTTATTTTTTTTAATTGTTTGTTTATGCCTTCTTCTACTTTTTTGGCTTGAGCGTTTAAATAATTTTCAAAAGTTTTCATTTTAAAGTCCTTATATTGATAGATAAAGTAATTATAGCAATAAAAAAGCCCTTGGCCTAGGCATTGTTAGACATCAATACATATGAGACTTTTGGACAACTTGGATTTGAGCTGTGGGACGGCTTAAAATATATTCCATTGGAGTAATATATTTTAAACCTTTGTGTACTCTTTCAGTATT
>JAISHT010000076.1 GCA_031262415.1 Elusimicrobiota bacterium
ATACTGAAAGAGTACACAAAGGTTTAAAATATATTACTCCAATGGAATATATTTTAAGCCGTCCCACAGCTCAAATCCAAGTTGTCCAAAAGTCTCATATGTATTGATGTCTAACACCCTCTAGCCTGCTAGGGCGATAATATTATATAATTAATATATATCTATTTTCAGGAAGTGACCTATGAAAGAAAGCAAAAATAAATATTCCTCTACCGTTTTACTGCCTAAAACCGATTTCCCTATGCGTGGCGGATTACCTAAAAAAGAGCCGCAGCTCCTCGCTTTTTGGGACGATATGCAGCTTTACAAAAAAATGCTGGATTTAAATAACGATAAAGAAACTTTCATCTTGGCCGATGGCCCGCCATACGCCAATGGACGCATTCATATCGGGCATTCCTTAAACAAAACTTTAAAAGATATAGTAGTAAAATCCCATTTCCTTATGGGACAGAGCAGCCCCTTTATCCCCGGGTGGGATTGCCACGGCCTGCCGATAGAGCAAGCCTTAATCAAAGAAATGAAGATAGATAAAAAAGAGATTAAGGATATACCCGCATTTCGCGCCCGCGCCCGCGCTTTTGCAAACAACTTTGTTAATTTGCAAAAAGAGGGCTTTATGCGCCTTGGCATTATTGGCGATTGGGAAAATCCTTATATAACAATGAGCCCAATTTACGAGGGTTTAACGGTTGAAGCCTTCTTCCAAGCATTAGAAAAGGGCTATGTATACAAAGGCAAAAAGGCTATTTACTGGTGCCCTACTTGCGAAACTGCTCTAGCCGACGCTGAAACCGAGTATCACGACAAAACTTCAACCTCAATTTTTGTAAGGTTCAAAGTTGTAGAATTTGCGCCCGATATTTTTGCGGGTTTGGATACTTCAAAAGGCATTTACCTTGCTGTTTGGACGACTACGCCTTGGACTATCCCCGCTAACCGCGCCGCCGCCGTTAATGCCGATGAAGATTACCGCATAATGCTTATGGCTGACGGCAGCTACCTTATTGTCGCCGATAAACTGGCCGATGCTTTCTTAAAAGAAGTTAATTTAAGCGGCGCCCAGGCCGCTAAGATAAAGGGGGAAAAACTTGTCGGTATAAAATATCAGCACCCGCTTAACGAAAGAGTAAACCCCGTTATCAGCACGGATTTTGTTGCTATGGATACAGGCGTTGGCATAGTGCATATAGCGCCCGGCCATGGCGAGGACGATTTTTACGCCGGCCTTAAATGGGGCTTGGAAATTTTCTGCCCTGTAGACGCAAAAGGCGCTTTCACGGACGAAGCTGGCGAGTGCGCCGGTATGAATATTTTTAAAGCTAACCCGGTAATTATTGATATGCTTGATAAAAAAGGCCTTTTAATTAAACGGGCCGAAATTGTGCATAGCTATCCGCATTGTTGGCGTTGCAAACAGCCCATTATTTTCCGCGCTACTGAGCAATGGTTTTTAGCCGTTGATAAAGATAATTTGCGCGGCAATTTGGTAAAAGAAATAGAAAAAACTAAATTCTACCCAGCTAGCGGCGAAAATAGAATAAAATCTATGGTTGAGCAAAGGCCAGATTGGTGTTTAAGCCGCCAACGCTTCTGGGGCGTGCCGATAATGGTTTTCTATTGCAAAAAATGCGGCAAATTCCAACACGATAAAAAACTTTTTGACCTCGTAACCGAGCGGGCCAAAAAAGAAAATACTGATTTTTGGTTTAAAGAAGAAGCCAGCGAAATTATGCCCAAAGGCTATAAATGCCAATATTGCGGCAATGATACTTTTACCAAAGAAAAAGATATTTTAGATGTTTGGTTTGACTCCGGCGTATCTTGGAAGGAATCTTTGCTGCACCGCTCGCTGCCATTTCCCGCAGATGTTTATTTGGAAGGCTCAGACCAGCATAGAGGCTGGTTCCAAACTTCTCTTATAGCTTCTAGCGTAATTATGGGCGAAGCTCCTTTTAAGAAGGTAATTACCCACGGTATGATACTTGACCAGCAGGGCAAAGCTATGCATAAATCAGCCGGCAATAGCGTTGAGCCGGATTACATAGTAAACACCTTTGGCGCAGATATTCTAAGGCTATGGGTTAGTATGGCGGATTATTTTGACGATGTAAGGCTTTCAAAGGAAATTCTTGACGGCCCTATAGACAGCTACAGAAAAATCCGCAATACCGTGCGCTATGCGCTTGGCAATTTGTTTGATTATGACCCAGCTTTACATAAAGTTGAAGGCAAAGATATGGCCGAGCTTGATAAATATATGCTCAACCGCCTTGATGCCTTAATCAAAGAAGTGAGGGAAGATTATAAAGAATTTCGTTTCCGCAAAGCCGCCCGTTCTATAATGGACTTTTGTATTTTGGACCTTTCCTCCCTTATGCTAGACGCTTCAAAAGACAGGCTTTACACTTTGGGCGCAACCGCTCCTGCAAGACGCTCGGCCCAAACTGCGCTTTTTGAAATTGTTGAAACTTTGCTTAAATTGCTTGCGCCTATTTTATCTTTCACTTGCGAGGAGGCTTGGCAGGAACTTAAAAAATTGCCTTGCGGTAAGGATTTAGAAGAAAGCGTATTTTTAAGCGAAATGCCAAAAAACGCTTCCTACACCGCTCCCGCCGCTATTGACGAGAAGTGGAATAAAATCCGCGCTATACGCGCCACTGTTTTAAAATCGCTTGAAGAAGCAAGGCAGGCGGGTTTAATTGGCGCGCCGCTTGAGGCTAAAATTATTTTTAACTCTTCTAAGGAAGAAGTTAAAGCATTCCTTAAAGAAACCTTGCCTCTTTGGCCCGAGGTCGCCATAGTCTCAAAAGCTACTATAGCGGACGAGGCTGGTAAAGAAGAACTTGAGGTTAAAGTAGAGCATGCCGACGGCCAAAAATGCCCCCGCTGCTGGCAGTGGAAGGAAGATATAGGCCAAAATGCCAAATACGGCGATTTATGCGGACGCTGCGCTGATGTTTTGGAAAAAGAAAATATCCATGTTGAGGCTTAAAACTTTTTGGCGGGGATACAAGGCGGAAGTGGTTTTAATACCGCTTTTATTCCTCGCCGATAGAATAAGTAAAATATTAGCTTTAGTCTATTTGCGTTTGCTTGGTAAAGTGGAAATTTTGCCCTTTTTCAACTTAACTTATGTTGAAAATACAGGCGCAGCTTTTGGCACTTTTCAAAATGGCAATATTTTGCTGGCATTGCTCTCTATAGTATTTTTATTCTTAATATTTAAGTGGCGTAGTGATATTTTGCCATACGGCAAATTTGCGCATTACGGTATAATATTAATAATAGCGGGTGCGCTTGGCAATCTTTATGATAGAATTGTCTTAGGCTTTGTTGTTGATTATTTTGATTTTATAGTGTGGCCTGTTTTTAATATAGCCGATAGTTGCATTACAATAGGCGCCGTTTTGGTGTTTATAGCTTTAATTAAAAACAGACATAAAAAATAAATGGAGGGAATTTATAATGAAAAAGTATCTTATTATATTTGCGGCGGTTTTATTTGTTTTTAGCGGGTGCGCGCAAAAAAACGATAGCCTTTTTAAAAAGGCCGTCAATTTAAATAGAGAAGGCAAGGTAGAGGCCGCTCTTAAAGTCTATAATGCAATTTTGCGTAGCGACCCTAACTATATCTCCGCCCTAGCAAACAGAGCTATTATTTACGAAAAAATTGGCGAGCCTGAAATGGCCCTAGCCGACTATAAAAAAGCCTCCGAGCTTGCCCCAAATCAACCCGAGATACAAAATAATTTAGGCGCATTTTATTTATCGCAAAATCAACTCCTTTTGGCCTTGCATCATTTAAATAGAGCAATTGAACTTAATCCAAATTATTATATGGCTTATGTAAACCGAGGCTCAGTTTATCAGGCTTTGGGCAAATTAAATAAGGCTTCTGACGATTTGGCAACGGCAATTAAAATGTCGCCCGATGGTATGCTGGCTATTGTCAACAAAGCTATAATTGACTATGACCGCTTTTCTTATGAAGATTCTATAGCGGGTTTTACCCAAGCTTTATATAACGACCCTAATAATGCGAAAAACTTCTACCGCCGTGGTATGGCTTTTAGAATGTCTGGCAAATACGCCAATGCTTTAGCTGATTTTGCTATGGCGGTATCTTTGCAGCCGGAATATGTTGACGCCCTTTATGCACGGGCGGAAATGCTTTTTAAAAGCGGCGATTATCAGGCCGCTCTTGGCGATTTAGAAAAATTGAAAAGCATAAACAATAGATATGCGCCCTCTTACGAACTTTCCGGCGATATTTATGCTATAGAAGACCCTAATGCCGCCGTTGCAAATTACCTTGTGGCCCGCCGCCTTGACCCTTCTAATTACAGACGCTATAATGCAAAAATAGCTTTAATGCGCACTGACGAAGGCCGCCAACGCGTTGTTCAGAGGACATTTAACAACTAAATAACTTAACAAGCAAATAATTAGCCTACTTATGAAAGAAACTAAACAGTTAAAAGACAAATTGATATTTTTTGCCCCAGCCTCTTATATTTTAAGAGGCTGGGTAAGCGTTTTTGCCGCATTAATTTTAATAATCGGTTATGCTTTGCCATTTTCCCAAACGACGATGCTTTTAATAGCCTTAGTCGCTTTTTTTTGGGGCGGCGATCTTTTTTTAATAGGCGCATTTAAGGAACTTAGAAATTTTTATATAGGGTTTAACACTTTTATTTCTATAAATACAGTCTGTGTTTTTGCCCTCTATATTGCAAATAATTTTGGGCAAACGCAAATTTTCCCAATTAACGGCATAATTTTGTTAATACCGCTTACTTTTATCTTCGCTAATTTTATTAAAGTTTCTGAACTTAGAAATATAGGCGAAACTTTCCGCTTTATGCAAAGTTTGGATAATTTTATCGCCAAATCCGCCGTGCGTGTTGACGGTTCGGAGCAAAAAAAAGTCTTTACTACGGAAATTGAGCTTGATGACATTATCTTAATTAAAACAGGCGAGCGTGTGCCGCTAGACTCTGTCATAACAAAAGGCGCTACCTTGCTTGAAGAGCACCTTTTAACAGGCAATATTACGCTTTCCTCTAAGCAAGAGGGCGATAAGATTTTTGCCGGCACCGTCAATAAAGGCGGCGTAGTTGAGGCAAGAGTTTTGGCTAAAAAAAATTCTTCCCGCATTGCTAAAATTTTAAAGGCAGTAAAAGAAAGCGAAAATAAAAAGCTATTATCGCCCGGCATTTTGGGCAGATATTCCGCCACGCTTTTAATAGCCTTTTTGCTAATTGGCCTTGCGCAATTTGCTTGGGGTTTTTATTCTGAGCCCCAAAAGGGCGTTATGTATTGGGTTTTGCTCCTTCTTTTCACTATATCTTTAAGCGGCCCGCTGCCTTATATGGCGGCTATGCTTTCCCCGTTGTCGTATTTAAAAAAAGGGGCGGCTAAATTTAAAATAACTATTAATAACCCAAGAGCATTGCAAACATTGCGTAAAGTGGGCAAAGTTTTTATTGATAAAACAGGCACATTAACTACGGGCAAACTAGAAGTTGCCCTAGTAGAACCCGCTAGCGGCATTAGCGAGGCCGAACTTATAACGGCCGCCTACACCGCCCAGCAAGGCAATAATTCTATTTTTGCTAGCGCACTAGCCGATTATGCCAAAACAGCTAAAATTAAACAAAGTAAAGTGCTTTCTATGGAAATGCACCCCAGCTTTGGCAGTATTGTAAAAACTAAAGACTCAACCATTTTTGCCGGCCGTAAAACTTGGCTTGAAGAGAGGGGGGTTGTTATTGAAAACCCCGCTTCTGAAGAGAATAAAACAGTTTTTTATGTGGCTGTTAATTCCAAATACATAGGCCGCATTTACTTTATAGATAAACTGCGGGCCAATGCTAAAAATGTAGTTAATTATTTAAAGAAAGAAGGCAAAGAAGTTGCCTTGTTATCTGGCGATAATACTGGCGCATTGCAAGCCGTCGCCAAAAAAACGGGTTTAGACGAATATTATGGCGATATGTTCCCGCAAGATAAGGCGGCCAAAATTGCCGCTCAAAATAACCTTGGCTTCACTACCGCTATGATAGGCGATAGTTTTAACGATATTTTGGCTCTTTTGCAGGCAGATGCCTCCATAGCTTTTGCGCCAACGCAAAACACATTTAGCACTTGGGTTGACGCTGTTATTGCAAATAAAGATTTTGCCGCCGTCAAAAAGATTTTTGAATATGATAAAAAGCAGCAAAGTATTATCCGCCAAAATATATTAATTTCCGCCCTGCTTAGCTTAGCGGTTTTATGGCTTGTTTTTATTGCCGGGTATGCCATAGCTTGGTATGGTATGGCTTTGCTGACACTGGTTGCAATGGCTTTAATTATCTTAAATTCCACGAGGTTAAAATATGACTAAAGATTTAGATTTTGGATACACCACCCGCCATGCCAAAAAGGGCGCAAATGCTAAAATGCCGCCAATAGAATGTTGGGAAAATCAGTATAAAAGGGACTATCTTATAAAAATAGTTCTGCCGGAGTTTACTTCGGTCTGCCCTAAAACCGGCCTGCCTGATTTTGGCGTTATAACAATAGAATATATACCCGCCAAACTTTGTTTGGAGCTTAAATCATTAAAATATTACTTGCTGGAATACCGTGATATGGGTATTTTTATGGAAAATATTGCCAATAAAATTTTAGACGATGTCGTCAAAGCCGCCAAGCCAAAAGCCGCTAGAGTTATTGGGGAATTTACGCCAAGGGGCGGTTTAGAATCCGTTATTATTGCCGAGCATGGCAAATGGGCTAAAAAATGAAAACACAAAACTTAGTATCTTTAGTTGCGGGTATTATTGTTGCTGGTTTGCTTTGGCAATATTACCTAAAGCCAAAATACGATATTAAACGGGGCGAGCAAGAGGCCATAAACGCCCTAGAACTAGCAGACAAACAGGCCTTGCAAGAGGCGACTGACGCTATAACTGGCGAGGTTTTGTTTTCCTCCGCCATGGAAGATGCTACTATAGAGAATACTACTCCCACAACCGATGTCCAAGAAGCTGTCCCCGCCCAGCAAGAAAATATTGATAACAATACTAATAAAGACGATTTTTTAAACACCCGCTCGCTAGATATTGAAGAATTTGCCTTTGAAAGCACCGCCAATAAATTGCCTTCAATGCAGGAGCTAGCCGCAAGAAGCGAAAAGCGAAAAAATACCAATATCCAAGTTGAAGATATTGATGTAGTAATGGAGCCAATTTCCCCAGAAACAGCCTTAGTTGGCAATGATAGCGAGGACGGCGATAAATTAAGCCGTTTTACTATGATTTTAGCCCCGGTAAAATATCATTTAATTAAAACAGCGGCCCAGTATTCCTCCTTCAAAAAACAACATAGTGGCAATTATCCCGCGGTAAATTTTAAGAAAGATATGATTTTGCTGCTTGAGTCCGACGGGCAACTTTCAAACGGGTTTTTTCAGATAAAAACAGTGTCAGATAAAGAAACGGAAATATTGGTAGACTACAGGGTTAATATCATTGGCTCAGACGATAGGGCAGACGCAATGGCTTATCAGATACTCCCCAAATCAAACAAAAAAATCACCCTAACCCAAAGCAAATAGGTTAAAGTAAATAAATAATTTAAACTGAAAGAATAATAACGCTTACAGAGTGGTGTAGTGTTTTCCTTAATTTATTAAACAAGATTTATTAGTCGTTGTCCCTAAGTTTAGTATTAGAGCAACTCTTTACACGATAATGAAAATATAATTAAATAAAATTACTGAAGGTAATATATTTTATTTTTAAACGGAATTTGTTTGACGAAATTGGCAATGTTTTGGGCATAACAAGCACTAAAAATGGGCGGCGGCGGTTTTATTATTACACCAATAAAAAGGGTTATAGCTTGCCGATGGGGCAGTTTGATGATGTGGTGCTGGAAAATATCCAAAAAATCCTTGAGGCGGATTTAAAAGGTATTTTGGCGGAGGATATAAGGGAGGGTTTGAAATTTATCCCAAAAATTAAGTTTGAGGATACTTGCCACATTATAGAAAAAGGCATTTGCAGCAGAGAGGGAAAAATAAATAAAATTGCGGTTTATATTGATGTTGCTAGGCTGAGGGAATTTGC
>JAISHT010000079.1 GCA_031262415.1 Elusimicrobiota bacterium
ATACTGAAAGAGTACACAAAGGTTTAAAATATATTACTCCAATGGAATATATTTTAAGCCGTCCCACAGCTCAAATCCAAGTTGTCCAAAAGTCTCATATGTATTGATGTCTAACACCCAATTGCCTTAGGCAGGGTGGAAATAGTAAAATATAAATATATGGAAATTAAAAAGACCGATATTTATACTGCGCTTACATCTAGCGCATATCATAGCCCGGAGGCTACCGCTATTGTAGCTGCCGGTAAAAGCTGGACTTTTCACGAGCTTCTTATGAGCGTTGACCGCGCCGCCGATATGTTTTGGGGCCACGGCATCAAAAAAGGCGACACTGTCGCCGTAGCTTTAAGAAATTCTATTGAAACAATTATAACCAATTATGCCCTTTATAAAATAGG
The DNA here is from genome assembly GCA_031262415.1 of Elusimicrobiota bacterium. Taxonomy (GTDB): domain Bacteria; phylum Elusimicrobiota; class Elusimicrobia; order Elusimicrobiales; family Elusimicrobiaceae; genus Proelusimicrobium. Next base: position 399 of record JAISHT010000079.1, read on the forward strand.
CGCAATTTCCGTCCCCATAAATTTTATGATTTCTAAGGCGGAAGAACTCAAGTTTATCCTCTCAGATTGCAATGTAAAAGCCGTTATAACTCAAGCGGAATATTTGCGCCACTACGCCGCTGTTAAAAAAGAATTACCCTCTTTAAAATATTTATTTTCTACGGACGAAATTTCTTCTAGCGTAGCCGCCTTAAAAGACGAAGATATAAAACTCTTTTGGCCCGCTGTAGAGACAAGCAAATTCAACCCGGGCATACTTTCCTGCTCTACTTCTGTTGACGATGTCGCTATGCTTTTGTATACCTCTGGCACGACGGGCAACCCAAAAGGCGTTGTGTTGACGCATCGCAATATTATGTCGGACGCTAATTCCTGCGTGTTAAGTTTTAAAATAACGCACGAAGATGTTATGCTTTGCATTTTGCCTATGTTTCACACTTTTGCGTGGACGGCTTGCGTCGTTTTACCATTAAGTTTGGGGCTTAAAGTTGTGGTGGTTGCAAACATAACCCCGGCTTCTGCCTGGCTACATTTAATGGGTAGAGAAAAGGTTACAATAATGGTAGCCGTGCCGCAATTATTTTCAATTTTATCTAAAGAAGCCAAAGGCTTTAAAAGGCTTTACTTGCAGTATTGGGCTTTTAGGAAAATACGCTTTTGCGTGTCTGGAGCGGCTCCTTTAAATAAGGATACGCAGGAGCATTTTGAAAAGCAGCTTGGCGTTGCTTTGCTTGAAGGCTACGGCCTTACGGAAACAGCCCCCGTAGTAAGCGTTAATACCGAGGCTAACCGCCGCCGCGGCTCTGTCGGCATAAATATACCTTACGTGCAAGTGCGTATTACCGATGACGACGGCAATGAGCTGGCCCGCAATGTTGAGGGCGAAATTTGCATAAAAGGGGAAAATGTTTTTAAAAGCTATTTCAACAATCCCCAAGCTACCGCCGATGCTTTTGATAAAGAAGGTTGGTTTAAAACCGGCGATATCGGCATTTTGGACGACGAGGGCTTTATCTTTATCCGTGATAGAAAAAAGGATATGATTATTATAAAAGGTTTAAAAGTCTTCTCCGCCCAAGTGGAACATATTATTAGCGAATATCCCGGCATTGAAGAATGCGCCGTAGTCGGCGTACCAGACGGCAAAGGCGATGAGTTTATTAAACTTTACGCCGTCAAGAAAAAGGGCTTTGATTTTAACGACGTTGACTTTAGGAAATTTTTAAAACTTAACCTTGATAATTATAAACGCCCGCGCGATATTGAATTTTTGGAAGAATTACCCAAAAATTCGCTTAGAAAAATCTTGAAAAAAGATTTGAGGAAAAACGCCGTAGAAAAATATCAAGAGCGTCTTGCCGCTATGCAAAGCGAAGGATAAAATGCAAAACCTCTCTAAACTTATCTATAAAGCAGCCCCGCAGGCTTTTTATGTCGGCGGGGTTTTGCGTGATAGTTTGCTTAAAAAATATTCTGGCGATATTGATTTGGCCCTGCCAAGAGAGCAGGTAAAACCCGCCGCCACGGCGCTTGCCAAAACTCTAAAAGCCAGCGTTTTTGAAATGGATAGCAACTTTTGCGTTTGGCGGCTTACCACTAAAGGCGGTTTGCAAATTGATCTATCGGCCCTAGTTGGCAAAGATATTAAAGAGGATTTAAAACGGCGGGATTTTACTATAAACGCCCTTGCTTACCCGACGCAAAAATTGCCGCTTATAAAAACTAAAAAATCTAAAGGCAAAACGGAGTTTTTACTTACCAACCTTAAAAAAGATTTTTTGCTTGATTTAAATAATGGCGTTAAAGATTTAAAACTTAAAAAAATTCGCCACAACGCTAAAGCGGTTTTTGAAGAAGACCCTTTGCGTTTGCTGCGCGCTCTAAGAGTAGCGGCCGAGCTTAAATTTAGCATTACGCCCGCCACTTTAAAAATAATAAAACAAAATGCCGCCCTTATAAATCAAAGCGCAGGCGAGAGATTGCAGGAAGAATTAAAGCGGCTTTTTCGCGCGGACGGCGCGCGTCAAAATATTGAGCTTTTAGATAAGGCGGGTTTGCTTTTTGCGCTGTTGCCCGAGATAGAAAAACAAAAACATTGCGCCGAAGTTTACTACGGCAAAGGCGGCGTGTTTACCCATACTATGCTCGTTGTAGAGCGCGCAGAATATTTGCTTAATCATTTAAAAGAAGCATTCCCAAAATATCATAAAAAACTTGCCGCTTTTGCGCCAGATAAGGCATTGTTTATTATGGCGGCATTGCTCCACGATATTGCAAAGCCCGCTACCGCAAAAAAAATTAAAGGCCGCTTGCGCTTCTTCCACCACGAGGAAAAGGGCGCAGCTATGGCGGAAGTTTTTTTAAAGCAGCTTAAATATTCCACCGCCGAGCAAAAGCTAATTTATAAAATGATATTTTATCACCTCCGCCCAAGTAATTTAGCCAGCAATGAAATTATTACAGATAAAGGCGTTTACAAATTTTTTAAGGAACTTGGCGATAGCGCAATACCTATGTTGCTTTTATGCTGGGCGGATTATACAAGCTATGTCAGCCCCGTCCAAGTCAGACGGCTAATGCGCCAAACAGAGCGGCCAATTATGAGCATAGAAGAGGCTAAGTTGAAAGCTAATATCGGCAAAACTTTACGCCACTTGCAAGTGCTTAATTTCTTATTTAATAAATATTTTAATGAAACTAAAAAAATTATTTTACCACGGGGTCTTATTGACGGGCGCGATATTATGGCTACCCTCAAAATCCCACCAAGCCCAAAAGTGGGGGAAATACTTGAGCAGGCCATTTTTGCCCAAATAGAAGGTAAAATTGACAGTAAAACCTCAGCTTTGGAGTGGCTGCTTAAAAATAAGGCCGAGTTTTTGAAGTAAAAGATATTAGAAGTAAAAACCGTAAATTCCTGTCAAAAATACGGGCAAAAAACAAAAAGCAAAAAGAATTTTGTAAAATTAGTAATATAAGAAGTAATAAATATGCGGGCGTAGTTCAATGGTAGAACGAGAGCTTCCCAAGCTTTAGACGTGGGTTCGATTCCCATCGCCCGCTTTTAATAAAAACAATTTTATCTTTAACAAGAAACTTTACAGAGGATATTATGGAAAAAAATATTAATGGAAACAAAAAAACCTCAAAAGAAACCTGGCTATTTTTAATTTTTTTAGATGTTATAGTCCTTTGCGTTTTGGGTTTCTTTATATACAATTCTTTTTTTGGCTCTGCTTCTTCAGACCAAGCAAACGAAGAGCCTATGCTAGAAGAAGTTATGGTTGAAGACCTCGCCGTAGATGAGCCTATGTCAGAGCCGGCGGCTATCCCGCAAGAAAAAATAGAAACCAAAGCGGAAGCCAAAACGCAAGTTAAGGCCGAACCCGTAAAAGAGGCGCAAGCAAAACCTGTTGAAACAAAAACAGCGCAAGCAAATGCCTCCGCCCCAAAACGCCGCAGCGTTTTTGTAAGCGGCAATGGCAAGGCAAAAAAAGTTACCTTTAAATATTATGGCGATGCGAGTAGCGTGGCCGTCGTCGGTGGGTTTACTTCCCGCAAACCCATTGCTATGAAAAAGAACGGCAATGAGTGGAGCGTTACCCTAGGCGTTTACCCCGGCGAATATAGGTATATGTATGTTATTGACGGCAAAGAAATGCTTGACCCTAACGGAAGAATGCAAGACGGCCGCACAGTCTTTAAAGTAAATTAAACAAGAGTAAATTAGTAAAAGCAACATATTTCCAAATAATAAATATCCCCTAGCATAGCTGGGGGATATTTATTTCTAAACTAATTTTGCATATTAGGCCAAATTTCCAAGTTAATTTTTATACTCCCCGTTTGCTATGCTTAGGCCAATGCTGTCTATGGGTTTTACGGTTTTCTCGTCTAAATCAACCTTGTAAACTCCGCAGGCAATGGGGTATGGCTTCATACTCTTTTGGGTTTTGCCTAGCTGCCCCTCAACACGGCAACTTACTTTGTAAATAGGCGCGCCAATTTTTACCGCTATCCACTTGCGTTCATTTGCAAGCAATACCTGCCCTTTTTGTTTTTGGGCTTTGTCTATTGAAAGTATATAAGCGTCAATATCCTGATTATAAAAGCGTTTTAAAAGAGCCACGGCTTGAGCGCGCTCGTAAGATAATTTGCTACGGAGCAAGGCCTCAGTGTCTTGCGCATTGTTTATATCGGGCGTAGTATTTCCTTTTGGAAGTTCAAAAGCTTCTTCTTTAGTTTCCAAAACTTCAGCTACAGCGGCGTTTACTGCGGCATCGTGAAGTTTGCTGTCAACGGGCGAGGCGGACAGAGCGGTTTGATCCAGTAAAACTTGAGAGTTTTTTGTATTTAAAATATAGTTGCTAGCGGTAATGTTCGGTTTATTATCCTCAACATCAGCGGACTCAGTTGTTTTAATACTACCGTCTAAAAAGCGTTTTTCATCACGCAGCTGCGTGTATGGTAAGGTAATTAAACCGCTAGAATCAATTAGACTAGAAGGCTCCATTTTTGCGTGGACGGTATCAAGAAAGGGGGAATATGTTATTTTAAAAGTAAGTTTATCCTGACTATATTTATTGGCAAAACCATTTTTTTGAAACTCTTGATTTAAGCCATTGTTTAAATTTATTTCAACAATTTTATTTTCGCTATACCAACAACATCTTGTTATGCAAGCCAAATCAGTATTAACTCTGTTTATGGCTTCTTTGGGGTTAAAGCGGATATTAAGCGCATAGCAAATATCTTTATTGCCGCCGTCCAAATCAGTTTTAGAAGAGGCAATACTAAGCCAGCGTTTGGTGGAATCTCCGTCGGTAGTGCTCATACCAACGCAGCCAAATGTAAAAAAAGTTAAAGCCATTAAACATAGGAATTTTTTCATAATTTGATTATACCCTTTTTTTATTTGCAATGTTTGTGGTAAATTTTCAAAAATTTTTAGTTATAATGTTATATATATGCCGCTTAAGTAAGGCGCATTATCCTAGGAGGGTTTTAAAAATGAAATATATGGCTTTTTTTGTAGTAGCTTTGTTTGCCTTTGGCGGCTGCGCTTCAACCAGCTCGCAAGACCAAACGGCAAATGCCGCTCAGGCGCAAGCTCAAGTTGCCCAGCCGGCTGTCCAAACTGTTGATAGCGACGGTATTATTGACGAAGAATATGATTTGCTCGTCGCCCCGCAATTTGATTATAATGCCGATATCCCATACGCCGATCAAATAAAAACAGAGCAAGCGACCAAGCCCCAAGCCACAAAAGGCGGCTCCGCAAAATCCCTTGCAAAACCAGCCGCAATAAAGAAATAAGGCGTAAACATAAAATGACTTGCGACCAAAGTGATATTTTGCTCACGGAGCAGGAAGCCCAAAGACTATTTTCAATCTTGGGCTATATGACCAATTTCCGCTCTCCCAAAAAGCAAAAATATACCTTGGACGATTGCCGGGAATTTGCCCCGTTTACTCTGGCTATAAACAGGTTAAAAAAAGAAAAGGGCGCAATTATTTTGGCGCATTATTATTCTAACCCGGAAATTACTTTTGGCATTGCCGATTTTAGGGGGGACTCTTACGCTCTTAGCAAGCAAGCTGCCGACGCAAGAGAAAATATTATTGTTTTTTGCGGCGTCTCTTTTATGGCAGAGACAGCCAAAATAATTAGCCCGCAAAAAAAAGTTTATCTGCCCGCATTAAAAGCGGGCTGTTCTTTGGCAGACGCTGTTAGCGAGCAAGATGTAATAAATTTAAAAGCTCGCTACCCAAAAGCGCAAGTTATATGTTATATTAACAGTACGGCGGCGGTTAAAGCGCAAAGCGATATTTGCGTAACTTCTTCAAATGTTTACGATATTGTGGCCGCAAGCCCAGCCGAGCAAATAATTTTTATACCTGATATTTATATGGCGGACAATATTAAAATTGAACTTGACCGCCGTGGTATTAAAAAGGAAATTATACCCTTTGGCGGCACTTGTTGCGTGCACGATAAATATACGCCAAAACTTGTTGAAGAAACCCGCCAAAAATATCCGCAGGCTAAAATTATTTGCCACCCCGAATGCCCAAGCGATGTTTGCCTCTTGTGCGATTTTGTGGGCAGCACCAGCGCTATGATTAAATATGTAAGGCAAACGCCTGCTGTGGAATTTGCAATTTTAAGCGAGGACGGCATTGTCAACACTATGCAGTATGAAAACACTGAAAAAGTGTTTTATAATTACAGCCGCACTTGTGGTTCTATGAAGAGAAATACTCTTGCTAATACTCTAGCCGTTTTGCAAAACCCTGCGCCCGAGGCTGAAATTATAGTGGAAGCGCAAGTAGCGCAAAATGCCAAAAGAGCCATTGATAATATGTTTAAAGAGGTAGAGAAAAAATGATAGAAAAAATAATTAAACTAGCCGTTGAAGAAGACGCCGGCCTTGGCGATATAACTTCTGAAAATATTTTTACCTCAAAAGATAAGGCCCAGGCCGTTTTTATTGCAAAAGAAGATATGGTAGTTTGCGGCGGCGAGGTTGCCCGTCAAGTTTTTAATTATGTAGATAAAACCGTAGTTTTTAAAATTTTAAAAAAAGACGGCAAGCAGGTTAAAGCAGGCGCAAAAATTGCCACAGCCTTTGGCCCAACTTTAAGCATTTTAAAGGCCGAGCGGCCCGCATTAAATTTTATGCAGCGTATGTCTGGCATAGCTTCGCTATCGCAAGAGTTAAGCAAAATAGCGGCAAAATATAATGTAATGCTGGTTGATACCCGTAAATCCATTCCAGGTATGCGTAAATTTGATAAATATGCCGTTAGAATTGGCGGGGCGAAAAACCACCGTATGTCGCTAGCCGATACGGTTTTGATTAAGGATAATCATATAACCGCCGCAGGCAGCATTACCAAAGCGGTAAATATGATAAGAAGTAAAATAAGCCACACGCCGAAAATAGAAGTAGAAGTAAAAAATCTGAGTGAAGTTCAAGAGGCTTTGAAAGTTGGCGTTGATATTATTATGTTAGATAATATGACGCCCGCTGAAATTATAAAAGCCAAAAAGATTATAGCCGCTAAAGCCATAATTGAAGTATCCGGCGGGGTTAATAAAAATAATCTCGCAGAATATTGTAAGACGGGAGTAGACGTAATATCTATGGGCGCGCTTACGCATTCCGTGCCCGCAAAAGATATAAGCCTGCTTATCACAAAAAGTAAGTAAATAAAAAAGGAGATTAAAAGTATGAATGATTTTTCCAACTTGCTGGCAAGCGTTACCAAAAGAGCAAAAGCCTCTGTTATCAGAGAACTTTTGAAATACGGTAGCAAACCGGGCCTTATTTCGTTTGCCGGCGGTATGCCTGACCCGACGGAGTTCCCTTGTAAGGATATTGCAGAGCTTACAAATAAGGTGCTTACCACTAGGCCAAATGTCGCCTTGCAATATGGCGAGACCGAGGGCCAAGCAGATTTCAAACAAGAAATTATTAAATTAATTAAAGAAGAAGAAAATATTGATGTTGCGCCGGATCAACTTTTAATAACTTCCGCTTCTCAGCAGTCTTTGGATTTTGTCAGCAAAGCATTTATTGATGTGGGGGATTGTATTATTGTTGGCAAGCCGACTTATTTGGGCGCGCTGCAAGCCTTTGTTTCTTACGGCGCAGATATGATAGGCGTTGAAAGCGACGACTACGGCATTACGGTAGAATCTCTTGCCCAGCAGCTTGAAAACCTTAAAAAACAAGGCAAAGTTTGCAAGTTTATCTATGTCGTGCCTGATTTCCAAAACCCAACCGGCACCACTATCCCGACTGAGCGCCGCAAACAAATTTTGGAACTTGCCAAACAATACGGCACTTTAATTTTGGAAGATTCCCCTTACAGAAAAATCCGCTTTGAAGGCAAAGACGAAACCACTTTCTACGCCTTAGACAAAGGCGAGGGTAATGTTATAACAATGTTTACCTTCTCTAAAACTTTTGTCCCCGGCTTTAGGCTTGGTTATATAATTGCGCATAAAGACCTTATTAGAAAGTTTGTCGTGCTTAAACAATCTATGGACTTATGCACATCGCCAATTTGCCAATCCGTTACAAGCGAGTTTTTAAAAGCCGGCAAACTGGCCCCGCATGTGGCTAAAATTGTTAAAGTTTACAGCCAAAAACGCGACGCTATGATTAAAGCCCTAGAAACTTATATGCCTAGCGGCGTCACCTGGACGCACCCGCAAGGCGGTTTATTCTTATGGGTTGTTTTACCGGAAAATATTGACGCTGAAAAAATGTTGCCAACCGCTCTAGAGCATAGCGTGGCATATGTAATAGGCTCGGCCTTTTACCCCGATAATAGCGGACACAATACAATGCGTTTAAACTTCTCTTACGCTTCTTTTAAAGATATTGACGAAGGCATTAAACGTTTAGCCGAAACAATTAAGAATTATAAGGCTTAAAAAGGTTTAATTAAAAAACCCCGCTTGCGTTTTTGAATAGAGCAGTAATAAAATAAGGCAGTATCTATCTCAAAACCCAGCGGGGTTTTTAATGTTTTAAAGATTGTTAAATGATTTTGTATATCCATATTGTAGAGGTAATTTTATGTTAAAAAGATTGTTTTGCTTGATATTGTTTTTTGGTTTAGTTTTACCTATTTTTGCGCAAAACCAAAGTTATGGGGAAAGTGAAGATTTTTTGGATAAATCTCAAGATACTGCGCCTAAATCCACAGAATTAACCCAGCCCAAAAAACATAATTTTAGTATTGCGCTAGAAACTACTAGCTATAAATATAATGAGCCGCACCCCGCCGTGCATTGGGACGGCAATATGTATGGCGTTGTGGCAAAATATCTTGGTCTGAGCATTTTATCTGAAGGCACGGAAATTGATGTAAACGATCCATACTTTTTAGCCCTTGAACTTCGTTATATGCGTGGCAGCGTTGATTATACGGGCAGGAATATGAGCGGCACTCAAGAAAGTAGCATTGGCGATATTACCGATTATTTTTTGGAAGGCCGCATACTTTTTGGCGGTGTTTATGAAATCCCCAAAAGCAGCATTGAGCTTTGGCCTTATTTAGGTTTTGGCTACAGATTTTTAAAAGACGGCTTTGGCGAGTATAGCGACGAAGGCGGCTATGATAGAAAATCAAACTATTTCTACTTGCCTATTGGCGCAGACGCTAAATTTAAGCTAGGCAAAGGTTGGGGGCTTACGCTTAATGCAGAGTATGATTTGTTTTTATACGGCAAACAAGAATCCCTCATGGGCGAGCAAATATTTAGTGATCCTTATGGAAATCTTCATATATATGATTGCAATGTCCAAAACCAGCAAAATAGCGGCTACGGGGTAAGGCTTTCTGTTAAAGCGGATAAAAACATCTCCCCAAAACTGGCATT
>JAISHT010000096.1 GCA_031262415.1 Elusimicrobiota bacterium
AAAACTCCTAACAACTTGTAATAAATTAAATTGTACTATTTTAAGCTAAATGTTTATAGAGCGATGCCCTTAAAAGTGCTGTTTGTTAAGCACGCTTAAAACCGGACTAGACGCAAAAACCCCGTATAAAGGGGGTTTTTTGCCAATTTTCAACTTCTTTAAAATATTAAAACAATGCGACGGCCCAAAAAGGTTTTTTTAACCCTGCTTACGCCAGAGTTTGGGCCGTCGGCTTTTTTAAACTAAAGTTTATTTACCTGCTTTATCTTCTTCAACCGCGTCAATTTTTACTTTGATTTTAGCATAAACTGTGGGTTTGAAGTAAATAGCAACCTCGGTTTCCCCAATTTTTTTGATGGGGGCGTGGATTTCAATATGGTCTTTGGTAATTTTGTGGCCAAGCTCGGCTAGGCTTTTTTGGACATCAGCCTTAGTAACGGAGCCAAAGACAATGCCTTCAATATTAATTGTTTTTGTATAAGGCAAGACAATGCCGTCAAGCTTTGCGGCGGCGGCTTTAGCGTCGGCTAATTCGGCCTCAATCTTTTTTTGCCTTCTGGCGGCGCCAAGTTCCCAATTTTTAATTACGGCTGGGGTGGCAATTTCTACTAATTTATTAGGCAAAAGGAAATTCCTTGCAAAACCGGGTTTAACTTCAACAATTTCACCCATGGTGCCTAAATTTTTTACATCTTCTCTTAAAATAACTTTCATTTTACAAAACTCCTGTTAAGATTTATTTCTTGGGCAAACTGTAGGGGAGGAAAGCCAAATTTCTATCCCTTTTTACAGCTTGGGTTATCTGACGCTGATGTTTAGCGCAGGTGCCGGTTATTCTTCTTGATAAGATTTTGCCGCTATCCATAGTGAAACTCTTAACAAGCTGGATATTTTTATAATCTATATGATCAACTTTATCCGCGCAAAATTTGCAAACTTTTCTTCTAGATTCAAAGCGTTTGCGGGGATTAAATGGCCTTGCGGGCCTATCGCCCGAGGCTGGCCTTTCTGAGGCTTGTGGCCCTGCTTCTGTATTTTCTGTTTTTACAATTTTTTCTTCTGACATAGTTTTTCTCTTTCCTTTAAAAATCTGCCTTATATTTAGGCTGCTTATTTAAAATGGGACATCGTCTTCCGCCACTTCGGCCGCTTCTGCTGCGCCTTCGCTACGTGGAGCGGTTGCGCCCTCGCCCCATTGAAGTATCTGGAGCTTGCGGGAAGTAACACGCAATATTTTGCGTGCTTGACCGGATTTATCGGTAAACTCGCTCATAGTTAGGCGGCCTTCAACCATTACTGGCGCGCCTTTTGTGAGCCTGTCTTTAACCCTATCGGCCGCGGGGCCAAATACGGTTACGGGCACATAGGCGACATCGTCCTTCCATTCGCCTGAAGCATTGTCTAAATATCTGCGGTTTACCGCAACATCAAAACTACAGATAGTCAGGCCGCTTTGCGTAGCCCTGATATCGGCATCGCGCGTTAGGCGGCCTGATATCAAAATAAAATTCATTTCCGGTAGACGGATTTGTTGCCCTGTTGTCATAATTAAGCAGCGGCCGTCGCTGAGTTTTCAACTTTGCTTTTTTTGGACGGTTTATTTTTTGGTTCAATGCTTAGCATAACAATGCTTCTAAGGACATTTTGATTTAATTTCATATCATTTGTCCAAGTTTTAACAAAGTTAGGGGCTGCGTTAAACTTAAGGTAGAGATAAAAACCTTCGCGGTTTTTAGCTATATCGTGGGTAAATATCCTGCGCCCAAGCTTTTCTTCAGAGACGATTTCGCCGCCTGAGGAAGAGATGAAAGCTTTTGCCTTTTCAACAAAAGCCGCAACCTCGGCGTCTGTAGCCTGAGGTTTAAGTATTGTCACTGTTTCGTAAGTTTTCATATTCCTTGTTTTTTTTGATAAATAAATACCTACGGGGTACCTTTTTACCCCGCCGATACTTAGATAACTTTGGGCTATCACCTTATGCCCGGGCATATCTTATCCAAAAATATTATAACAAAGTTATGCGCTTAGGTCAATGGTTATTTTTTGGGCAATAGCAGAAATTATTTGTTAGGGTTTTTAGCGCGTGCTTTTTTGTTTAGTAAAGATTCTGTTATTAAACCTATAAGCCAAATAGCGGTGGCTTGAACTATACGAATTATTGCCTCTATAATATCAGAAGTATGCAAAGGCACTTTATACACGATATGGTCAAGGTAAAGTATTGCAGGATAAACGAGAATTACAAAGGTTCCAATAGCAGCAAGTGTTAGCAATATATCAGGTAAATTTTTATCTCTATTTTTTAAAACGGGATAACCTGCCTCTTTGCCCACATGCTGTATACGCTGGATATCATCTCCTTGCATTTTTCCTCTTTTCTTTAAAATGATACCTAAAACTATGCCTATTATTAATACGCTAATAGTTTCCCATATAATAACCGTCATAAATTATCCTATCCTTTTAGTATCCGTGATATTATCATTATAAAAATTATGCTAAATATTTAGGTCATTATCAATACAAATAGCCAAAATGTGGATATATCCCACGCCCTATCCCCACGCTACTCCGCAAGCATAAAGATTTTGGCGGGCGAAGTTGCGCCTTTTATAAGGCGGAGCTTTTTGGGCTCAATTTTAAGCTCGGCCGCTAACATATCTCTGATAGCGTCGTTTGCTAGGCCGCGCTCTGCTGGGGATTTTACCCAAATTTCAAAGCTGGGGCCGCTAGTATCCTGCCTAGTTTGCTTTAGCAAGTTCTTCTTTTGCCCTGCGTGAACTTTAACTTTTATATACATATTTTTAAGCCCTGCCCTAATTTGCCCCGCCTTAACCTCAGCCCATTTAAATGAAGCTATTTAAGCAAACTTTCCGCCGTCATTTCTTTGGGCTTTTTTATGCCAAGTATTTGCAAAATTGTGGGCGCAATATCGGCAAGTTTCCCGTTTGATTTTAGCTCAATGCCTTTAGTATCATTTGCCAAATAAATAAGCTCAACCGGGTTTGTGGTATGCGCCGTTTTGGGCATATTTATTGCCGTGTCCCACATTTCTTCGGCATTGCCGTGATCGGCGGTTATAAGCGCAACATAACCTGCTTTAAGGGCCGCCTCGGCCACTTGCCCGCAAACATCGTCAACAACTTCGGCCGCTTTTACAACGGCTTGCATATTGCCCGTATGTCCAACCATATCGCAATTGGCAAAATTAATAGCTATAAAATCGTATTTATTTTTGGTAATTTCTTCTATAGCTTTTTTGGCGACGGGTAAAGCGTCCATTTGCGGGTGCTCGGCAAATGTGGCAGGGTCAAAAGAGCCTTTAATTTCAACCTGCTCTTCCCCCTCAAAAGGCTTAATAAGTTTACCGTTAAAAAAGGAAGTAACATGCTTAAATTTTTGCGTTTCGGCTAGCCTAAGCTGACGAAGGCCTTGCTTTGAAATAACCTCGCCAAGCAACATTTCCATACCGCCGCCCTCCGTCATAGGAGGCAATGCGCTAAAGCCAAAACTATCGTAATATTTTGTTAGGCCGCAGTAGGTTATTTTGGGGCGGCGAGAGCGCGGACCGCTAAAATCATCGTCAACAAAAGCTTTTGTTAATTGTATGGCCCTATCTTGGCGGAAATTAAAAAATATCAAGCTGTCATTATCTTTTAGGCCATTGTAGTCAGCTATAACGGTGGGCGGGATATACTCGTCAACCATAGGGCTGCCGTCTGGGGATTTGCCTGTTTCATAAGCGTTTTTTATAGCGTCCTCGGCCGTGGCGACGTGGCGGCCTTTGGCGTCAACAATTAAATCATAAGCCTCTGAAGTAAGCTGCCAAGTTTCATTGCGGTCCATGGCATAATAGCGGCCCATTAACGTGGCAACTTTGCCCGCTTGATACTCCTTCATTTTTTCTTCCAGCATTTTAAGATAGCCCAGCGCGCTGGTGGGCGGGGTATCGCGGCCGTCGGCAAAAAAGTGAACCCAAATTGTTTTAATGCCTTTGCCTGCGGCGTATTTAATGATAGCGTAAAGATGATCTTGATGAGCGTGGACGCCTTCGTCTTGCACAAGGCCCATAAGGTGCAATGCGCTGTTATTTTTTATGCAATTTTCAATAGCGTTTTTAAACGCCTCGGCTTTGTAAATGGAGCCGTCTTCAAAAGCGTCTTTAAGCCTTTTAAGCTCCTGCACAACTATTCTGCCAGCCCCCATATTAAGGTGGCCCACTTCAGACGAGCCCATATAACCAGCAGGCAGGCCGACAGACTCGCCAGAGGCCTCTATAAGCGTGTTTGGATATTGCTTTAGATATCTATCTATATTTGGTGTTTTAGCTTGGGCTATAGCATTATTTTGGCTATCTTTTCTTGCGCCCCAACCGTCTCTTATAATAAGCACAACTTTACTCATAACTCTCCTCACTAAGCTGCATTCTTTGGGATTAATTTTTAAAACTGTATTTTTTTAGGTTTAATTTTTAGGCTGCGTTTTTGCAGACTTTATTTTTTTGGAAATCGCTCAAATCGCCAATAGTCCTTGCGCCAAAGCGTTTAAACTTGTTGATGAAATAATAAAAAATACGCTCCGTCATAATAGTATCGGCCATAGCTCGGTGCCAACCGTCGTTTGAAATGCCTAGTTCTTTGGCTATCACGCCAAGGCGGTTTTTTGAAAAATTGCCATTGCAACGAGCAAATTTAAGGGTATCAAGTATAAAGACATCGGGCATTTTAAGGCCAATACGTTCAAACTCGCTGCGTAAAAAAGCGGTATCAAAATCGGCATTATGGCAAACAAGCACGCTGCCTTGCAAGCTGGTAAGCAACCGTGGGGCAAAGGCCTCAAAGGTGGGGCTGTTTCTAACCATATCATTTGTTATGCCGTGGATTGCGCTAACCTCGGGCGTTATAAGGACTTGCGGATTGAGCAGCGTTGAATAAGCCTCCACCCGTTTTGCGCCTTTGCTACCTAAAACGGCAACCTCGCATATACGGCCGCCACGGATAGGGTCAAGGCCGGTAGTTTCTGTATCTAAACAGACAAAATTAGCTTCTTCTATAAGCGTATCTAACATAATTAATAAACCAAAAACCTTACAAAAATAGCGACGACAACTGTAAAAACAGTGCCTAATGTGAACCGAAGGCTAAGCTCGCTAAAACTGCGGGGGTGTTTAAGAAAGCAAATAACGCCAACCCAAACCGCCGCCAAAATATAGCCGATAAAAGACGGTATTAAAAGCAGCAAATATAATGCCAGCCTATAAGCTATGCCTAGGTATTTGGCTTCAAAAAGCAAAGCATTTTCCCCCGATAAAGACTTTTCAAGCAAATACAAGAAAATAACAAAAAAAGTGGTTACGAAAAATGCGCCGTTTAGGCCTATTAAAAAATTTTCATTATTTAAAAACACTTGGTCGCTTGGCAACGGAGGCATAATTGGGGCAATAAAAAACAAAAATAATATTGCGACAATCTGCCACAAAAGAAATGTTATAAAGTTGCCACGCTCGTAGCCATTATCGTCGCCGCTGTTCATATTATCAACTGCGATATGCGCCGCCACTAGTAAAATTATAGAAAACCAGCCGTTAAACGCCAGCGGCCCCAAATTAAACCAATGCATATTTAAATAAGGCCAGCAAAGAACTAATAAACAAAGAAAATAAACAATTGCGTGAAGGCCGTAGCCTTTATATTTAGACTTTTCTTTTAGGCGAAATAAAATATCGCCGTGGAAGACAAAATCCGCCAGAAAATGCGCTAAAAGCAAACGAAGAAAAAGTATCATATCTTCACCTCTTTGGGCAGGGTAAAAGTAATTTGGCTGCCGTGGCCATACTCGCTTTTTGCTGAGATATCGCCGCCGTGAGCCAAGATTATTTGGCGGGTTATTGTCAGCCCAAGGCCATAGCCTTTTGCCCCGTTATCGCCCTTATAATATTTATCAAAAATTTTTGGCAATGCTTGCGCTTTAATGCCAACGCCAGTATCGGCAACCGTTATAGCGTGCATATTGCCCTCTAGTTTATAGCTTACTTCTATGCCGCCTTGCTCGGTAAATTTAATTGCGTTAGAAATTAAATTAGCAAGCGCCCTGCCTATAAGCGTTTTATCGGCCTGCAAAGTTATAGTGTCATTTATTTGACTACGCAAATATAGTTTTTTTGACTCTGCAAGCGGCTTTAAAGTATTTATTATTTCCTCAACTAAACTTACAAGATTAAATGAAGTTTTATTTATCTCAAGCAGTCCGCGGGAAAGTTTAGAAACATCTAAAATATTTTCAATTAACCCTGTTAAAGTATGAGAGGAGCGTTCCATAGAAGCGAGCATTTGCTTTTCCTGCTCTTTAGTTAAGCCGCCTTCTTGCATAATCATTATATATGCCTGCAATCCAAGGAGCGGGGCCCGCAAATCGTGCGCAACGGAGTTAAAAATATCATTTTTTAACTCGTCAATTTCGTATTCTGCGGTTATATCACGCAGTATTATTATGGCAACGGGTTCTTCTTTTGCCGGGCGGAAAATTTCTGTAAGCATTTCAAAATGCGCCGCTTTATCTTCTATTTGACAGCTAAAAGTTGCGCCTGAGGGCAAAGCCAAAAAGTTTTTGAGCGAAGGCTCTTTTACACTGCCGCTTAAAGTTGTTTCCAACCCTGCGCTATTTAAAATTTTATTTGCCGTTGTATTAGCGTAAAGCAAACGGCCCTCTAATGTGCACATTATAACACCGTCTTTCATAAGGCTGGTTAATAAATCAACTTTACGCTTTTCGTCTAAAATTTTATCTAGCTGCATTGCTTGGTAGCCGTCTAGGCGGCTAGCCATTAAATTAAAAGCGTTTATTAATATTTCAAACTCTCCCCACGCATTGCTTGAATTTATTTGAACATTAAAATCATTCTCCGATATTTTAAGGGCGGCCTCGGTTATTTTTTCAAGCGGCTCGCTGGCTTCTTGGGAAAAGGATAAAGCCGCAAAATAAGAGAGCGTCGTCGTGGCGAGTATAAAAAATACTATAAGCCAAGTAATTAAATTAAGCGTATAAAAAGCTTCTTTTTTATACTGCAATGCAAGCACATACATATTTGGAATACTAGCAGGCGTATATGCGCCAATGTATTTATCGCCGTATTCATCTGCTACGGTTTTAATAAAACCTGTTTTAGGGTCAAAGCTGTTAAACAATGCTTGCGGTAGTATTTGCGGGACGGGCCTATTGTCAAAAGTTATAATGTCGCCGTCTTGGCTGGCTAGATATATGCCGCCGGTATTGCCTATATTTTGCGCCGTTAATTTTTCTAAAATGCTATATAAATTGACTATGGCAAAAAGATATTTACCGTCGTTTACAGGGTAGAGCATTTCAACATAAGGCATAACGCCTTGGCTTTTGTCAAAGCTGCTAATAGCAACATTTTGCAAAGTTAATTTTTTGAGGCTAGGGTCGCCAGATAAATCCAGTTTAGCAATACCAGAGGAAATATCGGCATTTGCGCTCCTTATTATTTCACGGCCATTCTCGTCAAGGATAGCTAAAAAAGCAAAGTCCGGATTGGTTTTTATAGTATCGTCAAGCAAGTTTTGCACTTGTTTTTTATTTTTATTAAGCTCGGGCGCTATATCGTTGACAAAATCAAAACGCAGGGTAATATTTTCAACCGTTTGCTTTACAAAGCGGTCAGATATTTGCGCCGTTGTTAAAAGATGTTCTAAAATTTCATTTTTGCTATGATTTTGATAATAAAATAAGAATACCCCCGTTATAAAAAGCGGGGTTATAATAACAAAGAGAAAGAGGCGAAACAATCTTGAAAATAATGTCATTTTAGTTTTTTATTTTTAATTTATACTTTTATTTTTCTTGCGGTTCTTCTTTAGTTTTTTGCTTACTAGTTTTATTTTTTACAGTATCAGCCATTTTTTTAGCGAGAGATTCGTTTTTTAACTTTTCCACCGACTCATTGCTTACAAGATATTCAACTTTACTAGCTACAATTTTATCTTTATTCTTTTTTCTCTCCGCTAAATTTTGTTTTAATTCTTTTATTTTTTCTTCCTGTCTTTTTAGGCGAACTTCGGTTTTGGCTTGGGCGTCGGCTTCGTCTTTGGCGGCAAGCTTTTCAATTTCTTTTTTTATGGCGGGTTTATCCTTTGGGCTTGCGGCGGAGTATTTTAAAATAAGCGCCTTCATATCGTCTTTTTCGTCCAAAATATCGGGCGAGGCTGCTTTAAGAGCAAAATCAGCTTGTTGGCTGCTGATTGCCGCTAAATCCTGCGCAACGGCAAAGCTGCCGCCACAAGAAAGCAAAGTAAGTATTAATAAAAATTTTATATTTTTGATAATTTGCATAATAATTTCCTTATATTTTTTACTCGTCCTTTAAATTTGCCTTCTTAAAGCCTGCCGCGCGCAACTTGCAAGCATCGCATTTTCCGCAAGGCTTTTTGCCGCCATTGTAGCAGCTCCAAGTAAGCGCAAAAGGCACGCCAAGTTTTTTGCCGAGCTTTGCAATTTGGCCTTTATCAAGCTTCAAAAGCGGGGTAAGTATTTTAATAGGCTTTCCGCTTACGCCGCAGCGTGTGCCTTCCTTAATAGCTTTGGCTAGCGGCCTATAAAATGCGGGGCGACAATCGGGATAGCCTGAAAAATCAATTGCATTTGGGCCTGCTATTATGGCCTCTGCCCCCAAAGCCTCTGCCATAGAAGCGGCGACTGCCATAAAAAACAAATTGCGGGCTGGCACATAGGTTGAGGGTATTCTGGAAGTATCTTTAATATCGGCCAAACTTTCATTTGGTATAACGCCGCCTTTGCCTACAAGCGAAGTTGCCCCGTAAAGCCAAGGCATTTTAAAATTGACTGAGATAAGTTTTAGGCCTAGTTTTCTACATATCGCCTTTGCGCTTTTAGCTTCTTTGGCGTGGCGTTGTCCGTATAAAATGTTTAGCGGCAGGCAGTTGTATCCTTTGTTTAAGGCCCAATAAAGGCAAGTAGTGGAGTCTAGCCCGCCAGAGAACAAAACAACCGCCGTTTTTTTTCCCTGCGTGTTTTTTTTATTTTTATTTATTTTATTTTTAGCCTTTTTATCTAGCATTTTCCATTGCCGCCATACGCCCGTATTCATATATCTTTGTTTCGTCTTCTGGGGTTACATTATCAAGAAATTTAACTAAATAAGCTGCTAGTGTTACGGGATAGGCAGGGTCGCCCTCCTCGTCAAAATATTGGTTTACTATTATAGCGTCTGCGCCTTTTTTGGCGGAATCTTTTTTAAGTCTTTCAATTTCTCTTCTTATAACTTCTTTATCATTAGGTAAATTTTTTATACGCATAAGGCCAAGCGCGCCCCAAGGGCGGGTAATTTCCGCGCGGGTAATATAAACTGGCATTGCTTTTGGGTCTGCCACCCTTGCGGATAAATTTTGCGGCCCAACCGGGATATAATCCATATTGCCGCTTAAACTTGCGCAAGCGCTTAAAAATAAAACTAAGGGTAGCAAATAAATAAACTTTTTCATTTTTTTCTCCTATTTTTAGAAGCAAGCTGACCGCAAGCGGCAGAAATATCTGCCCCCATACTGCGTCTAATGCTTACATTAATATTCATACCTTGCAGCGCGCTGGCAAATTTCTTTACCGAGCTGTCCTCAGTGGCAACCGCTTTGCCGACAGCAGGGTTGCAAGCTATTAAATTTACATGTAAAAGGTAATTATCTTTTATAGAATTTATCCATTTGCCTAGTTTGCGAACATGCATAGGCAAATTATTTTCCCCTTCTATAACGGTGTATTCTATAAAGACTTCCCGCCCTGTTCTTGCTAAATACTCCTCTAGCTTTTCTTTAATAGTTTCAAGGTTAAACTTTTTATTAATGGGCATTAGTTTTGAACGCTCGCTATCGTCTGCATTATGCAAAGAAAGCGCTAAATTGACTTGAGGCAAATCCTGCGCTAGGTTAAAAAACTTATCAGCCACGCCGGAAGTTGACACAGAAATATGCCGCTGGCCTATACCCAAATAATCGGGGTTAGATAAATCTTTAATAGCCATAGCAACTTCTTCGTAATTTAAAAGCGGCTCGCCCATACCCATAAAAACTACATTTGAAATACGCTCGCCAAGTTTCTGCTCAAGCAAAAACTGATACCAAAATAATACTTGGTCCGAAATTTCTTCTGCCGTTAAATTGCGAGCAAAACCCATTTTGCCAGTAGCGCAAAAAGCGCAACCCAGCGGGCAGCCGACTTGACTTGAAACGCAAACGCTCCAAGTTTTGCCCGGTTTCATTAAAACGGTTTCTATTTTACGCCCGTCTTCCAGCTTCAATAAAGCTTTAAAAACAGGGTCTTTTTTAGAGGCTTGCAAAACTTCCACAGTAAAAGAAAGTATTTTTATGTTTTTTTCTAAATCTTCACGCAAGGCAGCAGGCAAGGCCGTGGCTTTTTGCCAGCTAGAAATGCCTTTAACAAAAACAGCCTCTCTTATCTGCCCTATACGGTAAAGAGGCAGGCCCTTATCTTTAACAAAATTTTTTATAAGTTCAAATTGCATATATATAGTCTAGCAAATTGGGCGGTTTAAGGCCAAAATTAAGGCCAAAACTGCCCTCATTATTTAAAGCGAAAACCCCGCAACAAAAGCGGGGTTTTGCTACTTTGGTTGTTTAAAGTTATTTTTTAGAATCTTTAATAGCTTCCAGCACTTTGGGCAAGATTTGATGTAAATCCCCCACAATGCCGTATTTGCAAACATTAAAAATAGGGGCCGAGCCGTCTTTATTAATAGCTATAATGACTTCGGAATTTTCCATACCCACTATATGTTGCACTGCGCCTGAAATACCGCAAGCCATATAAAGTTTTGGCTTTACCGTAACGCCGCTTTGACCTACCTGATGGTTTTTAGGCTTCCAACCAGCGTCAATAGCCGCTCTAGATGCGCCAACCGCTCCGCCCAGCTCAGTAGCAATAGCGTTAAGCAAGTTGAAATTTTCAGCCGTTTTAAGTCCGCGCCCGCCAGATATTATTATCTGCGCTTCGTCCAGTTTTTCAACCTCGGCGGTAGCTTCCATCTCTTTGCTGATAATTCTTACTTTACCAGCCTCTGCCGTAACGGGCACAACTTCCATAATTACCTGAGCCATTTTGCCTGCGCTTACAACTTTGCGGCCCATTACATTGGGGCGCACAGTCGCCATTTGCGGGCGATGTCCGGGGCATAAAATATCGGCCATAATATTGCCGCCAAAAGCCGGCCTTGTCTGCACAAGGTTTTGGCCTTTGATTGAAAGACCCGTGCAATCTGCCGTCAAACCTACATGGATTTGGGCCGCTATTCTTGGGGCCAAATCACGGCCGGTATAGGTAGAGGGATAAAGCACTATGCTAGGTTTATATTTATTAATAAGCGCAATCATCGCATTAGCGTAAGCGGCGGTATTATAATCTGTATAAGCAGGGCCCTCAACGCTGTAGATCTTATCTGCGCCATAGGCGGAAAGTTCCGCATACAAGGCGGAATTATTGCCGCCAATAATAACGGCGCATAATTCTTCTTTAAGTTCAGTGGCAAGTTCGCGGCCTTTTGTTAAAAGCTCTAAGCTGACGGGGCGGTTTTTAAGAGCGCCTTTCTCTTCAATAACTTCAACAAAAACCCAAACGCCTTTATACGAGCTTATATCAGCGGAAGCAGCGGCCGTTTGCGGCATTTGCAAAGCTTTAACAGGGCAAACTGAAACGCAAGCGCCGCATAAAGTGCAAGCCGAGTTAACTACGGCTTTTCTATTTTCAAGGCTTAAAGCGCCGAAGGGACAAACGGGCACGCATTTGCCGCAACCAATACAATTAGGTAAAATCTTAATCATTTTATTATGCTCTCCTTCTTTAAAATTTCTATAAGTTTATCGGCTAGTTCGGCCGGGCTACCGCTGAAAATATCGCCTTTTGGGCGGGCTGGCGGCGGGAAAATTCTATCAACCCTAGTCGGGGAGCCTTCAAGGCCAAGTTTTTTTGGGTCTGCGCCAATTTGAGCAGCCGTCCAAGTTTCCGTTGGCTTCTTTTGGGCGTTAAAAGAACCCATAAAAGAGGGATAAACCGCAACATAATCAAATGGCATAGTCATAGTGATTAAAGCGGGCAAATCGGCCTCCATAACTTGGTGTCCGCCGTCAATAATTTTTCTAGCAATTACTTTGCCTGCGCTTATATCAACGCCGTCGCAAAAAGTGATTTGCGGTATGCCTAAATGAAATGCAATACCCGGGCCTGTTTGGGCGGTATCGCCGTCAATGGCCATTTGTCCGCACATAATTAAATCGTGTGAGCCTATTTTTTTAATAGCCGTAGCTAAGGCATAAGAAGTAGCCCAAGTGTCGGAGCCGGCAAATGCTCTGTCTGATAGCAAAATGCCTTTATCTGCGCCAAGGCCTAAGGCCAACCTTATTACGCTTTGGGCTTGATTTGGGCCCATGGAAAGCACCGTTACCGTTGCGCCTGTTTTTGCTTTAAGTTTTAAGGCTTGTGAAAGGGCAAAATGGTCGTAAGGGTTTAAAATACTTGGCACGCCGGCGCGCACTAAAGTGGAAGTTTTAGGATCTACTTTTACTCTTGTAGAATCCGGCACTTGTTTGATACAAACTATAATATTCATAATTAAATTTGCTCCTATTTCCTATTTCTTAAAAATTTCTCTTAGCTTGGCAGATACAGTATCCATATCCTGCGTAACGCCGTTCATCTTTGTCTGTAAGGCGGCAAAGTGAGTGCTAGCAAGCATTTTAGTAGCGTCGCCGCTACCAGCATTTAAAACTAGTTTTGCGCCACGGGAAGCAATATCGTAAGCGGTTTCTTTAGCATTAACACGGCACATAGCTTTTAGCGTTTCCATATCAAATTTGCAGCCTTCTACAATTTTGCCCGCGCCTAAAACACGGCAAAACGCTGAGGCGACTTCGGCATTAGCCATAAGCTCGCCCAATTTAAAAGTAATGAATTGATGCCTTGTTAAACGCTGCAAGCGGCATTCTTCAAGCAGGAAGGCCAAGGCTCTAAGGCCTAAAGCGAGAGCGTCGGCCCCTAAAGCTGGGTCTTTGGCGTGGACGGCGTCCATCTCGTCGGCAATGGTATTATAATACATACCGCGGGTTTTTAAATGTTCCTGCCAACGACCGCGGTAAATTGTCATTTCCATAACTTCATTTGTGCCTTCGTAAATGCAAGTTATTTTTACATCTCTCTTAATTTTTTCAACAGCAAATTCTTTAGTGTAGCCAAAACCGCCGAGCGCTTGTATAGCGTCTTCGGAAGCTTTATTGCCAGCTTCAGTTGCAAAGTATTTAGCTATAGAGCCTTCAGTAGCCTGCCCGTGATTATTAACATCTAATTTTTTTGCGGTTTCGTCAATAAAAGCTCTAGCCGCTTCAAACTTAATATAGTGCGGGGTGATGAGTTTATGCATATAACCCTGCTTTTCTGAAAGCGGGCCGCCGGCTTGTATGCGGTGGTTGGCATAATCAATAGCGGTTTCAATAGCTTCTTCTCCTGCGCCAAGCCCAAATGCGGCGACCATAAGCCTTGTATATCCAAAAACCGCCTGCGCTTGCAACAAGCCTTGGCCTTCTACGCTGCCAATTAAATTAGCCGCGGGGACAAAAGCCTCGTCAAAAGAAAGGCCTGCTGTGTTTGAAAGCCTAATGCCGTGTTTGTCTTCGT
>JAISHT010000105.1 GCA_031262415.1 Elusimicrobiota bacterium
CTAGTTTTTCACAAAGGCAAAGCGGGGGAAAGTTATAACCTAGCCTCTGGCGTTGAAATCAAAAATTACGATTTGGCTATAAAAATTTGCGCTATGCTTGATGAGATTTTCCCAAATATCTCCGCCCGCCCTTATAGCGAGCAAATTGCCTTTACCGCCGTTAGGCCCGGCCACGATAAACACTATTCCGTTAACTTTGCCAAAGCAAAAAAAGAGCTTAAGTGGAAGCCAGTTTCCGCATTTGATAAGGCGCTAAAGGATACTGTTCTTTATTATATATCCAAATATAAAAACCCCCGTTGAGGCAATATTTTGATAAAATCATTAGTATGGATAAAGCTAACTTTAACAGAGAAATAAACCCCGCAACACTTAAAGATGTTTTTAAAAGAATGGGCCCCCTTATAAAACCTTATTGGTTTAGGGCCATTTTAGGCGTGCTTATAACGGCGCCCGTTGGCGCGCTGGACGGCGCAGTCGCCTTATTTTTAAAATACTATGTAGATAATGTAGTGGTAGCCAAAGACGCCGCTTGGGCTGTCTACATACCCGCTTTAATTATTGCTTTTGCGGTTTTGCAAGGCGTTTTAAATTATACTTCAACCTATTTAAACAGTTGGGTTGGTATGAAGATTACCACGGATTTAAAGAAAAAGCTTTATCATAAACTCCTTACTTTTGACCCTGCTTTTTTTGATATGCATAACTCCGGCGATATTGTCTACCGCTTTTACGCCGACGCTGATACCGCAAGCAACAGCCTTATAAACAATGCCAAAATGTTTTTGACTAGGACATTTTCTTCCATAGGTCTAGTTTGCGTGCTTTTTTATAACTCCTGGCAGCTTACGCTAATTGCAATTGTCGTGCTTGGCGGGGCGGTTTTGCCTATGCAAAATGTAAGGCGCAGAATTAAAAAAATTACGCCTAAAATAGTAACCTCGGGCTCTGATGTTATAACCTCTTATAATGAAACCTGCGGCGGATATAAAACTATTACTTCCTATAATATACAAGGCTATCAATACAAAAAACAAAACTCTATTTTGGACGAACTTTTTAGCCTGTCTATGAAGATGGTAAAGCATACAAATTGGCTATCTCCGCTAATGCATGTTATTGTGGCTGTGGGCGTAGCGGGCGTTATATGGTATGGCAACTCCTTGATAATAAAAGGCACTATAACCAGCGGTAATTTTGCTTCTTTCATAGCGGCTTTACTTATGCTTTATACGCCTTTAAAATTTATCGGCAACAGCTTTATTGATTTGCAAAAAGCATTTTTGGCTATAGAACGCGTTTTTGAAATGCTTGAGGTAAAGCCGCAAATCAAATCAGCCAAAGGCGCTATTAAAATTGACGATGTAAAAAAAGATATTGTTTTTGACAATGTATCTTTTGAATATAAAAAAGATACGCCGGTGCTTAAAAATATCAATATAAAAATACCGCTTGGCACAACAACGGCTTTAGTTGGCAACTCCGGCGGTGGAAAGACTACTTTTGTCAATCTTATACCACGTTTTTACGACGCTACAAAAGGCGCGGTTAAAGTTGACGGTATTGATGTGAAGGAAATTGACCTTGTTTCTCTGCGCTCACAAATTGCGGTTGTCTTTCAAGATAACTTCCTATTTAGCGGAACAATAAAAGAAAATATTTTAATAGGCCGCCCGGACGCAACGGACGAGGAAGTTCAAGCCGCCGTGGAAGGAGCCCATTTATCTGACTTTATTGGCGGCCTTAAAAACAAGCTTGATACCGATGTCGGCGAGCGGGGCGTAATGCTTTCTGGCGGACAAAAGCAACGCATTGCAATAGCGCGCGCCTTGCTAAAACAAGCGCCCGTGGTTATACTTGACGAGGCCACTAGCGCGCTTGATAATAAATCAGAAGCTATTGTCCAAAAAGCTATTGATAATTTGATGAAAGATAGGACGGTTTTTGTAATAGCTCACCGTCTTACAACCGTGCAAAACGCCGATAATATTGTGGTTATAAACGAAGGCGAAATTGTGGAAAGCGGCACGCACGAAACCTTGCTAAAAAGCCCTATTGGCGCATATAAAACTTTATACGAAGCTCAGTTTAAACACAAAGCTAAGGCTAAGGCTGACGCCGCAGACGATTTAGAAAAAGAGGTAAAAAAAGATGAAGAACCAGCATAAACTTTTTATAAATATGGCGGAGCTTGTTTCCCATCAATCAACCTGCACCCGCCTCCATGTGGGCGCAGTTTTGGTTAAAGACGGCCGTGTTATAAGCATTGGCTTTAACGGCGTGCCATCTGGCCAGCAGCATTGCGAAGATCATTTTAAAGAAATCTACCAAAAATCTTACGCAGATAAATACAACACATTTGAAGAGTTTATCAAAAGCAAAGATTTTTACGATATACACGGCCAATACTCAAACGATAACGAGCTTCACGGCGAGCAAAACGCAATTTTATTTGCCGCCAAAAACGGCATATCAACAAGCGGCGCGCATTTATACATAACGCAATCGCCCTGCATACACTGTGCAAAAATTGCGGCGGCCGCCGGCGTAAAAAAAGTTTTTTTTAAAGAGCTTTACGACCGCTCCCAAGAAGGCGTGGCTTTTTTAAACAAACTCGGCATTGAATGCCGCAAAATAGAAGAAAGCGAAATGAAATAAAAAAATAAAAATCGCAAATAAACTAAATTAAAAAACACTAATAATAGGAAAGAGATATGAAAAATAAAATGACAAAAGAAACAAAGGCCCCGTCGCAGCACGGCATTATAGACTTAGCGGTAAAAGCGGCTATAAAAAATAGAAAGCAAATATTAATTACTTTAATAGTTATTTTAGTTGCCACGGCGGCAATTTGTTTATTTAACTATCACAAAAACAAAACCTATCAAGCGCAGTGGGCAGGTTTATTTAAGGCCGAGCTTGCTTTAATGAACTCTAGCGAGCAGCCGATGGCCCCGCTTCAGGATTTCGCCGCTAAATATAAAGACACTGAGGCCGGCGCATACGGCGCATTTATTTTAGGCAATGCCTATTATCAAATGAAAGATTACGCAAAAGCGGAGGAGTATTTTAAACAAGTAATGTCCTCCCAAAATAAAGAATTTGCCACCCTTGGCGAAATTTCCCTTGCAGCCGCTTTGCTTGCCCAAAACAATTACCCGCAAACTAGCGCGCAAGTTGATTCTTTTGCCGCAAAATATCCAACGCATTTTGCCCTTGGACAAATGCTTCAATACAAAGCCTTAGCGCAAGAATTAGGCGGCAAAAAAGATTTGGCTAAAGAAACTTATCAAAAAATAATGCAGGATTATCCAAACACTTATTACTTTATTTTCGCCCAAGCCAGGTTAAAAGAACTTAAATAAGTTTTAGCAATATATATAGGTATAAAAAACCGCTTTCAATTAAAAAAGCGGTTTTTTATTCTACAAATTTTTAACCTTTTATTTTGCCTTTTTTCGGCTAATTTTAAGCGTTTAAAATATCGTCAAAAAAAAGCATTGACAAGCGTAAAAATAATTTATAGATTTTAAGTGTCGAATACATCATTACTCTTAGGAGGAGCAAAGATGAAAAAGTTACTAGGTATATTACTTGCCTGCGCTATGGTAGTGCCAGCGTTTGCAGGTGATATTTTCAGCAATGTCGAAACTTATGGTGAAATACAAACAATCGGTTCCCTAACAAGGGCTAAAGACGCCGACATTAACTCTAGAACAGTATCTAACAGAGTTATTTTTGGCTTAGGCATGGACTTGGTGGAAGATGTTCGCGCCAATGTCACATTCCTCAATTCCAACTACTGGGGCACTGACGCCAACCAAAACGGCGCCACAGTAAACGATTATTTTGATCGTATCCGCGTGGCCGAAGCTAACGTTACTTTAAGCAATATTTTCGGTGCTTTAGAGCTTAAAGTCGGTCGCCAATTCTACGGTGATGAAAACAGCACGGTTATGTATTATGGTCCTACGCACTACAAAAACGTACCATCAACAATAACCCCTGCTCTACCACCCGTTATCCCGACATCAAACATACAAGATTCTCAATCTTTAGATGCCGCTGTGCTTTCATACACTTCTGATAAATTTGCCGCTAATATTATTTATGGCAAAATTACTGAAACAGCAAGCGATTACGATGATGATGAATCTCTGCTAGGCCTTGATGCAAAATATAATGTCAGCGATGCCTTAGCATTGCAAGCCTACTTATTTGATTATGCTTACCCAGCTCTTAATAATCACTTAGGCATTTGGGGCGTAAAGCCAACCTATAAAGACGATGCTTTAAACTTAGCCGTTGAGTTCGCTAAAAACTACACTGGCAATAAAGCTTTCGCCTCAAGCAACAAAGGCTGGATGGTTAAAGCTGACGCTGGTATAGATGTTGCCTTTGAATCTATGGATATTACCCCCAGAGTTTCTTATATCCACTCCGAAAAGGATTTCCAAGCTAACGGCAACTATATGCCTGGTCTTCTTATCTCTTATGGTCTTGGTCAGTTATTCCGCGGCAGCGGCGATGTCCGTATAATCAACGGCGGTCTTGATATTAAATTTGCTTCCCTTGAAAAATGGAACTTTGCTCTTGATTACTTCGGCGCTTCAAACGACTACGGAACTGGTATGGAATGGTTCGGCAACGAATTTGATTTAATGGCAAAATATGCCTTAAACGAATACGTTGAACTACATGGTGCCTTGGGTATTTTAACTAATGCTGACGAAACCCACCCATATACCGGCCAATTAGGTATGATTGTAAGATTCTAAGCTATAAGTTTAAGTAGTAGATAAACTACCACGGGCTTCCGCCCGTGGTTTTTTGTTAAAACTCAAACAGCAACGCTGTTTGTCCTTCCTCTTCTTTTCGTTGCCCTTCTATATACTTCCTTATTGCGGCCTCGTCAAATCCCACCGTTGACACAAAATACCCTTCCGACCAAATACCATCACTACCAAAATATATCTTGTCTAAAAACTTGAACTTCTTTCTTATCTCTCGCCCTGTATTACACTTTAGCAAGCGTACCACCTCGCTTATGCTAAGCTTCGGCGGTATGGATATTAAGATGTGTATATGATTTTTATCGTGATTCACTTCTTCTATCGCGATTTCAGGGTGTTTACGTGTAAATTTTATAAGTTCATATTTTAGTGTAGTATACAACCCCCATCTTAATATCCGCTTGCGGTATTTGGTCGTGATTACCAAGTGGTACTTACAATAGTAGACACTATGGCCTTGTTTTCTATAGGCATATTTGGGCATATATAAATTTTATCACAGAAGCGGAAGGATTGGCCTATCCTCCACAGGCTCCCGCCTGTGGTTTCCTCGGGTAATATAAATATCCCCCGGTATAGCCGGGGGATATTTACTGCGGGTTATTAATAGTAGCTATTAATAGCGGTTGGAAGAGCCTAAAACATTCTCATTTTTTTCTTTATACATTGCGATGAGGTCAGTCCTGGCTGGGCCCAAGTATTTACGAGGGTCAAACTCTGCGGGAGTTTCAACAAAAACTTTTCTAACAGCGGCCGTCATAACAAGCCTGCCGTCAGAATCCACATTAATTTTGCAAACTGCGCTTTTGGCCGCTTTTCTAAGCTGGTCTTCTGGCACGCCCACAGCATTATCAAGTTTACCGCCGTATTTATTAATTTGCGCAACCGCCCTTTGATCAACGCTTGACGCGCCGTGTAAAACTATGGGGAAGCCCGGTATTCTTCTGGAAACTTCTTCCAAAATATCAAAGCGAAGCGGCGGCACGGACTCGCCCGGTTTCACTTTAAATTTATAAGCGCCGTGGCTGGTGCCAATTGATATGGCTAGAGAATCAACGCCCGTTCTTTTTACAAAATCTTCCACTTGAGCGGGGTCTGTGTAAGTATGATGGTCGGCTGAAACTTCGTCTTCAATACCGGCTAAAACGCCGAGCTCGGCCTCAACGGTAACATTGCGCGGGTGAGCGTATTCCACAACCTTTTTTGCTAAGGCAATGTTTTCTTCATACGGCAAATGTGAGCCGTCTATCATAACTGAAGAAAAACCGGAATCAATACAATCTTTGCAAAGTTCAAAAGAATCGCCGTGATCAAGATGCAAAGCAACTGGCACGGGGTTGCCCATTTCTTTCATCATTTCAATTGCGCCGCGGCCCATCCAGCGAAGCAAGGTGGCGTTTGCATATTGGCGCGCGCCTTTAGAAACTTGCAAAATAACCGGTGAACGGGATTCAAAACATGCGGTTATAATAGCCTGCAACTGCTCCATATTGTTAAAGTTATAGGCAGGTACGGCATACCCCTCTTTCATAGCTTTTTCAAACATGGCTTTAGTGTTTACAAAGCCGAGTTCTGTATAGGACACTGTCATATAAACGCCTCCATTTTCTAATTCTTATATAATAGATTGTACTAATTTTGTTAAAATAGTGTATATGAATTTAGATGAAATTATAAAAAACCGAAGAAGTATCCGCAAGTTTAAAGATACGCCCGTTGATAGGGCCGTCATAGAGGCTTGCGTGGAGGCCGCCCGCCTTGCCCCAAGCGCATGCAATGCCCAAGCGTGGCATTTTAATATTTTTGACGAAGAGGCCGCCAAAGAGGCCTTTTGCGACGCTGTTTTTACAGGCATTTATAAGCCAATGATATTTTTTAAAAAAGCGCCAGTAATT
Organism: Elusimicrobiota bacterium; assembly: GCA_031262415.1. GTDB lineage: Bacteria > Elusimicrobiota > Elusimicrobia > Elusimicrobiales > Elusimicrobiaceae > Proelusimicrobium. The sequence continues at coordinate 6,689 of JAISHT010000105.1, forward strand.
ATAGCGGTAAGCGCAAGCATTGGCGGCAATTTAACAACCCGCCTTGGGCAAATGGTAAGCGGCACGCGGTTTTATCTTATTGATTTGGGCATAGCCTGCGAGCATTTGGTTTTAAAAGCGCAAGAGCTTGGCCTTGGCACTTGCTGGATAGGCTGGTTTAGCGCAAAAGCGGCAAAAAAAGCATTAAAATTGCCGCTGGGGCATCAGGCGGAAATAATTATAGCCCTAGGCTACCCCGACGAATCACCCGCCCCAAGACCCCGCAAAAATTTAAAGGAAATTATTACTTATAATAGATAACGGAGGGCAAACGATGACTGTTGAAGCAGATCAGATTTGGTTCAAATTATAGAATTAAAATTTTTGAGCTAATTATGCCTTAATTACAAAATCGCTCTAATATACTTGAAACTTAGTTTGCTTTTTTTTCTTTTTGGCTTTCTTTTTGGCTTTCTTTTGAAATCATTTTGTTGAAAGATTTTAAGATATAGGCGGGTTCGTAGTCTATTATTTTTTTGTTGTGGCGTTTATAATCGCCCTCGCCCGCTAAAAACATTTTGTTTTTTGGAAGTTTGGGGTAAATATAATCGGTAACCACCAATATGTTTGGATACCACAAATTATGCACTTTTTTATCTATCCAATGCTGCAAACCAAGATTGGGCAAACCAAGCCCGGCCGAAGCCGCCCAAAATACGGAATTAATTGAAATAACATAAACCTTATTTTCCGCTTTTAGCAAATGCAAAAGACTAGCGGTATCATTAAAAGCAAACTTTTTAAAATCTACCAGATAAAAATTATCGTCAATAACGGCCGATTTGGTGGCGGATATTACAAAATAATCGTCCCGCAATAATGCCCGTATTAAAGTATCCGTATGCGGGTAAGTATAGTTGGAGCCGCGGGAATCCAGCTGTAAAAAAACTATGCCTTTTTTGCGCTTTGCAATTTTATTTATTTTGTTGAAAGCCTCTAAGATGGCGGGTTTTGGCTCTTTAGAAAAATAAAACACAGGCTTTGGCGGCTCTTTTTTTAGCGGCAGGGGCAGGCCAAAAGTTTCAAATAAACTATATGTTCTATGCGGCACTTTTAAGCTGTAGTCATAATAAACAGGCATAACAAGAAAATCTTCTGGTATATCCTTAAAAGCGTCTTTGTAGTTGTAGTTTTTCCAAACTACGGGGTTGCGGTATCCGTCAAAATAAAAAACTTTATCTATATTTGGGTTTGTTTCAAGCAGCGGCGCGACTAACGGGGAGTTATTTCGGTCCATATTTTTAGAAACATAAGCATAAAGTTTAAGCTTTGGGTATTTTTTGGCTAGGGCGGCTATCATAGGGGTGGTGTAGAGATAATCGCCAATATCCATAAAAAATATTAAAGCTAGGCCTTTTATTGAGGGGTTAGTTTTAAGCGCATTATCTATATTATAAAAGACATTTTCGTGGCGGTAGAGATTACGGTGAATGCTATACCAATCTTTATTAATTTTAAGGTATTCCCGTTTTTCCTGTCCGCATTTTGAGCCAAAATTATACCAAACTGGCGTTGGGCTGCAAATAAAACTGCCAAGGCTTTTATGCCAAGCATAGCGCAGCATTTCCTGTATAAGGCAAAGCGGGCGATATTGCCAGATTTCTTTATTTATGTCCATTTTTTGCCCCCTTTTTTAGTATTTTTTTCATTATATAATATTATCTGCAAAAAGGGCAAGGCTATACGGCATTTATATACTACTTTCATATATCATTTGCTCTAATTTTAATAAAGTTATACAATATCTTATAATTAAATCAGAGTGTTTTTGCAGCAATAAAAAACACCGTTTTAAAAATAGTTAAGGAGAGTTCACAATGTCTAAGAAATTGACAGCTATGGACGGCAATACAGCAGTATCGCATGTCGCCCATGCAACAAACGAAGTTATCGCAATTTATCCTATTACTCCGTCTTCAACAATGGGTGAAATTTGCGACGCAAAATCCGCCAAAGGCGAAACCAATATTTGGGGCAATATCCCCGTTGTTAGCGAGCTTCAATCCGAAGGCGGCGCATCTGGCGCGGCGCACGGCGCATTAGCCGCAGGCGCATTAACAACGACTTTTACCGCCTCGCAAGGGCTCCTTTTGATGATCCCAAATATGTTTAAAATTGCCGGCGAACTTACGCCGACAGTCTTCCATGTTTCCGCCCGCGCAATTGCGACGCACGCCCTTTCAATTTTTGGCGATCATAGCGACGTTATGGCAACCCGCCAAACAGGCTGGGCAATGTTAGCCAGCGCAAACCCGCAAGAAGCTATGGACTTTGCTTTAATATCCCAAGCTTCCACTTTAGAGGCAAGGGTTCCATTCCTCCATTTCTTTGACGGTTTTAGGACTTCTCACGAGCTTAATATGGTTGAGCTTTTAACCAAAGAGCAAATGAAAGAAATGATTGACGAAAAAATGATTGCCGACCACCGTAGAAACGCAATGAATCCTGAATACCCGACAGTCCGCGGCACCGCCCAAAACCCTGATGTTTACTTCCAGGGTAGAGAAGCCGTAAACGCTTATTACGATAAAACGCCCGCCATCGTCAAGAAAAATATGGAAAAATTTGCCAAAATGACCGGCAGAAAATACGACCTTTACGAATACATCGGCTCGCCCGAGGCTGAAAAGGTTTTAGTCATTATGGCCTCTGGCGCAGATGTTGCGCAAAATGCCGTTGAATGTTTAGCTTCAGAAAAAGTCGGCGTGCTTAAAGTAAGGCTTTTTAGGCCATTTAGCGCAGTTGATTTTATCAATGTCTTCCCCAAAACTACCAAAAAAATTGCAGTGCTTGATAGGACTAAAGAACCCGGCTCTTTGGGCGAACCTCTCTTCCAAGATGTTTGCGCCGCTTTCCTAACGACGGAAGCAAAAGCCAAATTCCCAACAACGCCATTAATCATCGGCGGCCGCTACGGCATTGGCTCAAAAGAATTTACCCCGCCTATGGTAAAAGCCGCTTTTGATAATTTGGACGCCAAAAACCCAATAACCGGCTTTATCGTCGGTATTGACGATGATTTGGGCGGCAAATCTTTAAAGAACCCAGTAAATTGCGCAGATATGACCGATAAAAACTACAGCGCAATGTTTTTTGGTTTGGGCTCTGACGGCACCGTCGGCGCAAACAAAAACACCATGAAGATTATCAGCGAAATGACTGATAATTTATCACAAGGCTACTTTGTCTATGACTCCAAAAAAGCCGGCTCTATGACAACTTCTCATATCCGCTTTGGTAAAGACTATATTAGAGCCCCATATCTAATTGAAGCGGCTGATTTTATCGGCGTGCACTTGTTCTCTTTCCTTGAAAAGTATGATGTTTTAAGCAAAGCAAAACAAGGCGCAACCATTCTTATCAACGCTCCTTATAATGAAAGCGAAGTTTGGGATAAATTAACAAAAGAAGTTCAAAAGCAAATTATTGATAAAAAACTTAAAGTTTACGCTATTGACGCTTCTCACATTGCTATGAAGACCGGTATGGGCTCAAGAACAAACACCATAATGCAAACCGCATTCTTTGGTATCTCGGGCGTAATTGATAAAGATACCGCTATCGGCGCAATTAAAAACGCTATTAAGAAAACTTACTCCAAAAAAGGCGACGAGGTTGTAAACAAAAACTACGCCGCTGTGGACGCATCGCTAGCCGGCGTGCACGAGATTAAGTATCCCGCTCAAATAACATCTAAACTTTCTATGAAAGCGGCAGTCCCCGCAGACGCTACCCCGTTTGTAAAAGATGTTTTAAGCGAAATGATTGTATATAACGGCGACAACTTGCCCACTTCAAAAATGCCTGTTGGCGGCGTTTTCCCAACTGGCACAACGCAGTATGAAAAGCGCAATATCGCCATTCAATGCCCCTCTTGGGACCCTGAAACTTGTATACAATGCGGTATTTGCTCATTAGTTTGCCCGCACGCCGCTATACGCATTAAAGCATACGAAGCAAGCCAGCTTAAAGATGCGCCAAAAACATTTAAATCTGTTGACGGCAAAACTGATCTAGCCGGCCTTAAATTTACCGTGCAAGTAGCTGTTGAAGACTGCACCGGCTGCGGCGCATGCGTTACAAACTGCCCCGTAAAAAACAAAGCCGATGCAACCAAAAAAGCTATCAATATGGTTGACCAATTGCCTTTGAGAGATACTGAACCTGAAAACTTCAAATTCTTCCTTGGCATTAAATCTGCCGATGTAAAAACAAAGAAAGAAAGCGTAAAAGGCTCGCAACTGCAAAAGCCGCTTTTTGAGTTCTCCGGCTGCTGCGCAGGCTGCGGCGAAACGCCTTATGTAAAACTCTTAACGCAATTACACGGCGATCATATTGCAATAGCAAACGCAACGGGCTGCTCCTCAATTTACGGCGGCAACTTACCGACAACTCCTTATTGCAAACGCGACGACGGCAAAGGCCCAGCTTGGGCAAACTCTTTATTTGAAGATAATGCCGAGTTTGGTTTAGGTATCCGCTTAGCTTACGATCAACTTTCAAGCGACGCTGTTGCCTACCTAAAAGAAATCAAAGAAACCACCCTTAAAGCTAATGCGGCTTTGGCTGATGAAATATTAAACGCATCGCAAAAAACCTCAGCCGAAATTGACGCTCAAAGGGCAAGAGTCGCCAAACTTAAAGAAGTTGCAAAAGGCGACGATAGGCTTATGGCTTTGGCGGATTATTTAGTTAAAAAATCCGTTTGGATCTTGGGCGGCGACGGTTGGGCCTATGATATTGGATACGGCGGTTTGGACCATGTGCTTGCCAGCGGCAAGAATGTAAAAGTTCTTGTTATGGATACGGAAGTATATTCCAACACCGGCGGGCAAATGTCTAAAGCTACCCCAATGGGTGCAGTTGCTCAATTTGCCGCAGGCGGCAAAACAATGCCTAAAAAAGACCTTGGTATGATTTCTATGACCTATGGCAATATCTATGTTGCGCAAATCAATATGGGCGCAAATATGAACCAGGCAGTGCAGGCTTTGGCAGAGGCTGAGGCTTATGACGGCCCGGCTATAGTTATCGCCTACTCGCATTGTATCGCCCATGGTATTGATATGAGCAAAGGTATGCTTGAAGCTAAAAAAGCCGTGCAGAGCGGCCGCTGGATACTTTATCGCTTCAACCCTGAGCTTAGGGCGCAAGGCCAAAACCCGCTTAAAATTGACAGCGGCGAGCCTACTTTATCCGTAGAAGATTTTATGTACGGTGAAAATAGGTTTAAATCTTTAGCTAAAACTAACCCGGAAAGGGCCGCAAACTTGCTTAAACTTGCAACGGCAGAATATAACTGGCGCCGCAGCGTTTATAAACAGTTAGCGACTATGGCTTGCGACACTGGCAACAAGGACGAAGCTAAAGCCTAAGTTTAGTTTACACGCAAAAACTTTAAGCCCCCGTTAG
>JAISHT010000118.1 GCA_031262415.1 Elusimicrobiota bacterium
TAAGAAGTAAAAATAAACTATTGCTAGAACTTGGCTATTGGTATTTATAATTCCAAATGAAGACCAAGCAACCGCAATGAAAGCGCGCGAAAGTATTAGCGACGTAAATCTTCTTGAAACAGAAACTCGGATCCACTACGAAATCCAATAAAAAATACTCTTAAAAATTCTTTTGATGAGTTGAAATAAAAGGACAAATTTTAATTCTAATCACAAAAAACTGAAAACTTCCCAAAATGGCGAGCAATTTTGTATTATAGTAGTATATGGCCGTTTAGACGAAATAACAGTTTAAGCAACAAACCAGTTTATACGGCTTAAAAAAGGTATTTTTATGGATTTTATCTTCTCAGCCGTTATCACGCTAATTTTGGTTATGGACCCGTTTGGCAACATACCAATGTTTATTACTACTCTAAAAAAAGTAGCCCCGGAAAGGCGCACTTTTATCTTAGTTAGAGAAATTGTAATAGCCCTTGTTATAATGGTTGTATTCTTATTTATTGGCGGCGGGTTCTTAAAACTGCTTGGAATTGAGCAGTATTCGCTATCTATAGCAGGCGGCATAATACTTTTTATTATCGCCGTAAAACTTGTTTTTAACTCGCTTGACGAGGAAGAGGCAAAAGGCAACCCAAAAGACGAAGAGCCTTTTGTCGTGCCGCTAGCAATCCCCCTTATCGCTGGGCCGGCAAGTTTAAGTATGCTGCTGATTTTATCTGCAGATGTCGGCGCAACGCCGTTTTATGTTTTTATCTCCGTTATGATAGCCTCATTTTTAAATGCTGTTATTTTGATGCTTTCCTTCCCCATAAGCAATTTACTTGGTAAACGCGGTCTTATCGCCCTAGAGAGGCTTACAGGTATGTTGCTTGTTTTAATGTCTGTTAATATGATAATGAACGGGATTGCCGTCTTTGTAAAAACATATCCGGGCGGATTATAGGAGATATTTTTAAATGAAAAAGCTACTTGCTTTTCTCTTCCTTTTCACTTCCTTTTTGCTGCCTGTTATGGCCAGTGCCGCCGAGCAAAATCAACAAACGCAAGGCAAAATTGACGCTTATGTTTTTACTGCGCCCTCTTGCATACATTGCATTAAAATGAAGAAAGAATTTTTGCCACAGTTGAAGAAAAAATATAAAGATAGAGTTAATTTTATTGAGCTAGATGTTACAACCCAAGCAAATAATTTACGCCTTATAGACCTTGCCAAAAAATATAATTCCGCCGCTGCCACACCAGCTTTTGTAGTGGGCAATACTTATCTTTTAGGCTACCAGCAAGATATTGGTCTTTACGCAGAGGCCGCAATTGAGCAGGCTTTAAATCAAGCGCAAACTACAAAAACTATCGGCCAAATAGACGCTAAAAAATCTTTTAGGGAAATAACTTTTGCCGCTATTGTAATAAACGGCCTTATTGACGGCATTAACCCTTGCGCTTTTGCTGTTATCGTGTTTTTTGTTTCATTTTTAACAGTGTATGGATATAATAGAAAAGAAGTTTTTTATGTCGGCGCGGCTTATTGCGCCGCCGTCTTTTTAACTTATGTTTTGCTTGGCCTTGGACTATTTAAAATCTTATACACTTTGCAGTCCTTCCAATTATTAATTAAAATTTTCTACCTCCTTACGGCTTTAGTTTGTTTTGTATTTTTTGCCCTAAGTATTTACGATTTTATAGTGTATCAAAAAACTAAAAACAGCAAAGCTATGCTACTTCAGTTGCCTGCCAAAATGAAGACAAAAATGAATAAAATAATAGGCTTCTTTTTGCGGGATAAAGAAAAGACTGCTCTTCGTTTAACGCTAGCGGCTTTTGTGGTGGGTTTTGTAATATCATTAGTTGAAGCCGCTTGCACTGGGCAAATTTATGTGCCAACTATAGTTTTGATACTAAAAGAACCTGCTTTTAGAGTGCAGGCATTTGCCTATTTAATTGTTTATAATTTGATGTTTATTATGCCGCTACTAGCCGTATTTATATTTTCCGCCTTAGGTCATAAATCGGAAAAGATAAATACCTTATTTAAAAAGAATTTAGGCCTTGCAAAATTACTACTTGCTTTAGTATTTTTGGGGCTGGGGATAATGATATTTTTATCTTAAATGTCTAAAATCAAATCAGAACTTTTAATATTAAGGCGCAAAATAGCGTTTTTTAACATACTTAAATGGTTTCTTGCCTCTGTGTTTATAGGCGTTATCGTTGGCGTTTTTAACGGATTGTTTTTAAAGCTGCTTGCGGCGACTATTGGTTTTACTAATAGCTTTTCTTATTATTTCGTTTTCTTGCCTATTGGCCTTTATTTGGTTAATATTTTGGCAACTAAAGTTGCCCCTAACGATTTAGGTTTCTCCACAAACGACGCTATTGCCTCTATAAACGAGCGTAAATCAATTTCGGTGGTATCTTCAATAAAAGCCTTCTTTTTACCCGTGCTTACAATTGGTATGGGCGGCTCGGCCGGTAAAGAATCGCCTTGCGCTGATGTCGGCGCTGGCGTGGCCTCGTTCTTCTCAAAAGTATTTTCCTTTAATATAAACGAACGGCGTAAATTAATGATTTGCGGCGTAAGCGCAGGTTTTGCCGGCGTGTTTGGCGTGCCAATATCGGGCGCATTATTCGGCCTTGAAGTTTTAAGCGTTGGCACGGTGTTTTACGAGGTTATGTTCCCGGCTTTTATATCTGGCATAACATCATTTCAAATAACCCAGCTTATGGGCGTTCAATATATTTACCACCCTATGACGCTTGGCGAGTTAACTATAAACAGCTCTCTTTTAACCGTACTACTCGGCGGATTGTTCTTTGGTTTGGTTTCACTGCTTTTTATGGAATTAATTAGCCTAGCCAAAATAGTTTTTAGGTTTATACAATTTCGCTTTTCTATGTTTTGGAAATGCTTTTTGGCCGGCTCGCTAGTGGTTTTGGTTGCTTTGCTGACTTCCCCAATTTATTTGGGTTTAAGTATGGATAGAGTTGACGCTATTTTAGCCGGCGACAAAGGCGCAACCTTGGGCTTTCTTTTTAAAATGATAACAACCGCTTTAACTTTTGCCGGCGGCGGCGTTGGCGGGTTAATTACGCCGGTTATGTTTATTGGCGCAAATGCGGGCTACTTTTTTGCAAATATCGTTGGCCTAGATACCGCCACCTTTGCCGCTTTAGGCCTAGTCAGCGTGCTTGCAGGTATGGCAAACACGCCGCTAGCTGCCAGCGTTATGGCAATAGAACTTTTTGGGGCGACTATTGCCCCCTATGCGGCGGTTTCTTGTATAGTAAGTTTTTTGATAACCGGCAGGCGCAGCTTATATGATAAACAACCCTTTGCTTTTGATAAAAGTTTTTCTGACGACGATGAAGATGCCGAGCAAAAGCAATATAATGTTAAGGAACTTAAACGCACTCTTAACGAAAAGAATTTTATTTTGGCCCTTTTCCGCCATTTAATACCAGATCCAAAACTAGCCAAAAATTTAGTGTTAAAAGTTGAGGCGCAAAGCGACCTTGAAAAAAAGAAAAAAGCAAAAGCCGTTTTAAAAGGCGAGCAAAAACATAACTCTCTCTTTAGTCATTTGGGTTTTGGTATGGGAGAGAAAGAACAAGCCGCAACTAGTAAAATTTTTAATGCTACTTCAGCGTATAAAGCGACTTCAGCGGATTTTACTTCAAAACCGCAACCGTCTAAAACGCAGTCTTCAAAATCTACTGTAAATACGCCGAGTTTGTTTGATAATGTGGAAGAATTAAATAAGCCAGTTGACACTACGGCTGATACTACGCAGGATACTACAAAGCAATCCAAATAATTTTTAGAGTCTATATTTAAAAACTATTTTAAATACTCGCTTTCTAGGCGGTTATATTTTGCAATAACCTGCCCTATAAAATCACGCTTGTTATTATATGGACCCCAGAAGAATGCGCCTTTAAAGCCTGCCATAACAATATTGCGTAGCGTCTTTTTAGAGAGGTTAAAATTATTGCAAAGCAATTCAAATTCCCGTGTAAGCGTGGTATTGGATACTAGGCGGTTATCCGTGCAAATACTAACGGGTATGCCTTTTTGCACCATTTCTTTAACGGGGTGTTCCTTTATAGTTTTAATTGCGGGGTTTGTTTGCAAATTGCTTGTAAGGCAAACTTCCACGCCGATACGCTCCTCGGCAATATAAGAAGCAAGCTCTTCAATATATCTTTTTGTATCTTTTACGCTTTTATCTTTAAGCATATCTTTTGCAAATAAAAAAGTGCCGTGGCCTATGCGGTTTGCATGGCAATCTGTAATGGCTTGAAAGATAGACTCCGGCCCGTAAGCCTCGCCTGCGTGCACGGTTTTTCTAATAAAATTCTCGTGGACAAGTTGAAAAGCGTCTTTGTAATTTTCGGCGGGGTATCCGTCTTCTTGCCCGGCGACATCAAAGCCGACTATTGGCAACATCTCTTCTCTAACAAGTTTAACCGTTGTTCTAGCCAGCTCCATCGCCGCTAAAACAGAAACTTCCTTCTCTGAACTGTTAGAAAATACTTTTAAAATATCTCTGTAATATGCAGACATATTTTTATCAATATTTCTATGGGCTATGGCTATTATGCCATAGTTAAAAGGAATATCGCCCTCAGCTACATTTTTATTATGTTTATCTTGGGCAGTTTTTAAGCCTTTGTTTACGGCTCTAAAAGCTTCCTCCACGGTGATTTTGCCAACATGTAATTGCGGCGCAAAACGCACTTCAATATGCCTAACGCCTTCGGCGATATTATCCTCTGCCAGTTCGTAGGAGACTCGCTCAAGATTTTTTGCCGTTTGCAAAACTTTATTTGTATAGTAAAAACCTTGCAGATATTCCACTAGGTTTTTATACTTTTCTTTAAAGACTTTTTTGCGTAGACCGTCTTGCGTATAAGCGGGCAATTTAATACCGTCTTGTTTTGCAAGTTCTATTAAGGTAGCGAGACGTAGCGAGCCGTCAAGATGCACATGCAAATCGGCCTTAGGCATTTTTAGCAAAAATTCTTTTGGGAAACTTGGCATTTACTTAAGCCTCCACTCCGTGCCTTTTGGGGTATCTTTTATTATAATGCCCATTTTATCAAGCTCAGCGCGAATATCGTCTGAGGTTTTAAAATCTTTGTTCTTTCGGGCCTCTTCCCTTTTGGCAATTAATGCGGCGGCCTGGGGCGGTAAATCGGCTTTGGCGGACTCGGCTAGTAAAGAGAGGCCTAAGAATTTATCAGCCTCCTCCAAAAAGTTTAATTTTTCTGCGCTGCCAATTGGGCTTTTAATAAAATCCCATAAAACTGCTAAAGCTTTTGATGTGTTTAAATCGTCGTCAATAGCGTCTTTAAATTTCGCTTTAGCATCAGTTAAAGTGGCGGCGTCCTTTATGGCGGATAGTGGCAATTCTTTAATTGCGGCAATTCTACTGCGTAGCCCGTTTAGCGAGGCATGGGCAAAATCCAAAGCCTCGTAAGAAAATTCTAACTGCGTTCTATAATGCGCGCCAAGGCATAAATAGCGATAGTCAAGAGGGTTGTAGCCTTTGGCTTTTATTGTGTCTAAAGTTACAAAAGAACCGTCTGATTTAGACATTTTGCCAGCTGGTAAAATAAGAAACTCGCCGTGAACCCAGTTGCGCACATATTGCTTGTCTGTGGCCGCTTCCGATTGGGCAATTTCATTTGTGTGATGTATGGCAATATGGTCAACGCCGCCGCAATGTATATCCAAAGTTTCGCCAAGGTATTCCATAGCCATGGCGGAACATTCAATATGCCACCCGGGGAAACCTACCCCCCACGGGCTAGGCCATTCCATTTGGCGTTTAGCGTCTTTGGGCGAAAATTTCCACAAGGCAAAATCGCTTGGGTTGCGCTTTTCGGCATTAAATTCAACGCGCGCTCCCGCCTTTAAGCCTTCCACATGGGAGTGGCCCACAAGCGCATCATATCCTTTAAATTTAGAGGTATCGTAATAAATCCCGTCTGAAGTTTTGTAAGTATAGCCCTTTTCTTCAAGTTTCTCTACAAGTTTTATCATCTCGTCAATATGGGCGGAGGCTCGTGGCGTAAAATCCGGGCGGACGCAGTTAAGGGCGGCAAAATCTTCAAAAAACTTCTTTTCGTAGAAGAGCGCAATCTCCTGCGCTTTTTTACCCTCGCGCGCGGCGCCTATTTCCATTTTATCTGCGCCGGTGTCGCAATCTGAAGTCAAGTGGCCGACATCGGTTATATTCATAACATGTTTAACTTTAAAATCGGCCCGCAAAGCTCGCACTAAAGTATCTTCAAAAATATAAGTTCTTAAATTGCCAATGTGGGCGTAATTATATACCGTCGGCCCGCAGGCATAAAGCGTAACCTCGGCATTATTTAGCGGGGTAAACTCTTCTTTACTTTTTTTAAGGGTATTATATAGTTTCATTATTTGTCCGTTGAGCTTCTTCTTGCAACCTAGCTTCTTCTTTTAATTTGGCTTCTTCCTGCATTTTTAATTCTTTTGCTTTTGCGTATTCAAGCGGAATTTGGCTAAAGAAATAATCGCAAACTACTTTGCCTTTTGTGTCGGCGGAATTTTCGCTTAAAAGGCAGCGCACTTCTATTGTTGAAAGCGGATTTATAGTGCCTGCTGGCGAAATAGAATAAGTAAAACCATCGGCATTATAACCTAGCAAAGTGTTTTGATAAGCGGCGTCTAGCCCGGTTTGAAAAACCACTAAATCATCAGCTACAGCGTTTTTACCTAAAGAGATTTTTTTAGACGCCATAACAACAACCGCTTCTCCGTAAGAGCTGTTTACGCTTTCTATAATATCATCTTCAGCGGGCAAAGCGGCAATAGCAACAGTAGTTAAATCAGTTTGAGTAATTTCATCTTGAATGGGGGCAGTTTGCGCTCCGTCTGTGGGCTTTGCGGCTTGGCCTTGCTTTTCATACTCATCATAGCTAATGCCTTGATAGACTTTATAGTTTTGTTTTGCCGAGCAGGCGGCCAAAAAACAAATTAGACAAGTTAAAAATAATATTTTTGATTTCATTTAATTTTCCTTATATCAGTTATTTTGTAATTTTTACCGTTATAGCGGCAAAACACGCCATAGCGTCGCCACGCCCAATATCGCCAAGGCCTTCGTTGCTTTTGGCTTTAAAGCTTATATTTTCTAGGCCTATATTAAAAATATTGTTGAGAGATTTTTTTATAGGCTCGTATAAAGGGCGCATTTTGGGCTCCTCGGCAACTACGGTTATATCCATATGAGTAATACTAGCGCGCTTTTCCTTTAGAACTTCCAAAACTCTTTGCGCAATTACCACGCTTGAAATGCCCGCTATAGCCAAATCCGTGGGCGGGTAAAAAATGCCAATTTCCCCGGCGGCTACTGCGCCAAGAGCGCCGTCGCAAACAGCGTGTAAGACGACATCGCCGTCGCTATGCCCAAGCAAGCCTTTTTGGTGGTCAACTTCTAAGCCGCCTAAAATAAGTTTGCGGCCTTCTACTAGGCGGTGAGTATCAAAACCAAAACCAAATTTTATTTCTTCTTTTTGCTCTTGCATAAGGCCTCCGCTATTATTAAATCTTCAGGCGTGGTTATTTTTATATTATCGTAACTAGATAAAACAACCGCCACTTTTACCCCAAGTTTTTCAACCAGTTGCGACTCGTCTGTAGCATCTTTATATTTGCCGTATTTTTTAAGCGCATCTTGCAAAATTTTAGTTTGATAGCATTGCGGGGTTTGCGCCGCATATAAAACGCTTCTATCCAGTGTTCTTACAACCTTGTCACCTTTAACTTCTTTTATAGTGTCTTTTACCGCTACTGCCAAAACTGCGGCTTTATTTTTGTTTGCGCTTTCAAGGCAGGCCTTTACGGCTTTGGGGGAGACTAACGGGCGGGCGCCATCGTGCACTGCAACTAGTTTAAAAGCAGAATTAACTTTAGCTAGCCCACTCTTTAAAGATTCTATACGGCTTGGGCCCGGCTCGGCGTATATAAGGCCTTTATATTTACGGGATAATTTTGCAAAATTTTCAGCCGTAGTTACCACTATTATTTCTTTTACCAGCGGCGTTTTTTTAAAAGCCTCCACGCTACGGGCCAAAACGGCTTTACCGTTAATCGGCAACATTTGTTTAGGGCGGCCCATTCTTACGCCACTTCCGCCTGCTACAATAATAGCGCTGGCTTTAAGCATAGTTTATTCTTGCAATTTCCTTGATTTGGCAAAAATTATTCTGCCAGTAGAAGTTTGCAAAATTGAGTAGACGGAAACTTCAAGCCTTTTGCCTATATACTTGCGCCCGTCTTCAACAACAACCATAGTGCCGTCGTCTAAATAGCCAATGCCTTGCTCTTTTTCTTTACCCTCTTTCATAATGAAGAGCGACATATGCTCCCCTGGTAAAACAACGGGCTTTAGGGCGGTAGTTAAATCGCTAATATTTAATACGGGGACGTCATGTAAAGCGGCTTCTTTGTTTACATTAAAATCTATGGTGATAATTTCGCCTTTAAATTCTTTAGCTAAATTTACTATAAGCTCCGCCGTGGAAGAGCCTTCCACAGTTTTAGAGCTAATACTAACAGGCACGGTTTTAAGCTCGCGTAGGCGAGTTACAATATCTAGTCCTCTGCGTCCTTTTGCCTTTTCAAGCGGGTCTTTGGAAGAAGCTAGAGCATTAAGTTTTTCAACAACAAATTGCGGGATAACTACAACGCCGCCAAGAAAGTCAATTTCGTATAAATCCACAATTCTGCCGTCAATAAGCGCGCTCATATCGGCTATTTTGATATGGTTGCCTTTTTTGGAAAGCCCTTGCAACTCCGACGCTTTTGCTATGCTTAAAAAACCGCCAAGCACTGTTAAAATCGCCGCCGCTATTGTTTGGTATTTATCCCAATAAAACTGTAAGTCTGGGATATTCATTCTAATAACCATATAGTCAAACAAGACATAGACCATAAACCCGACTAATGCGCCAAAGAAGCCTATCATAATGCTAAAGAACTTTAAGCTGCGTATAAAATGTTCTGCCAAAACAAGAATAATACCGCAAAGCAAAGCCAGCAGCACATTGTTTATATCTTTAGAAACAAACATATAAACCAAGAACGGAAACCCTAAAATAGCGGATATCCTAAAAATCCATAACGGCATAAGAAACTCCTCCGAGAGATAAGAATCCCTTTTAGCAGCCCTCTCACAACCGCCAAAGGTAATAAGATATTTTACTATTTATAGGGAAAACTTTCCACATAGGCGTAGAAAAAACAAAGTATTTAAACCTTGCCTTGCTTGAAGTGAGGTAGTAATTGTAGGTTTAGATCTAGGATTATTATAGTCTATAATATATCCAAGTGCTACCTGAGGTAACGTATGTCCCACCTAAGCTTCGGCAAGTTTTATTTGCTATATTATCATCTGGTTTGGCAAAACAAAAAATATCACCTTTTTGAGCAGAAATGCTAGCTAGCGGTTTAAAAAATCTCATATAGGCAATTCTATTTCCAGCCAGTAATACATGAACATTTGTTGGGCCATCAGTCACTCCTGCTCTACCCCAATCATAAGTGCAATGAGCTCTCGTCGCAGTTCTTGTGCAGGAAATAGGATTAGGAGGAAGACTAATATCTAAACTTTCCAAATCAGTGGTGTAGTCGCCATTTGCAAGGCGATATCTTTCTTCTGCGTCATATAAAGCTGTAGCAAGTGGTATAAGTTTTGT
>JAISHT010000038.1 GCA_031262415.1 Elusimicrobiota bacterium
AACTATTATTGCAATGAAGCTATACCCTGCCGTCTTTATAGTCCTTTTTATAAAAAATAAAAAGTGGCGCGCTATTTTACAAACCGCGCTTTTTACCGCTTTACTTACTTTATTGGCTATGCTTATAATTGGAGCCACTAAGGAAAACCTTGCTGGACTAAAAATAAACCTTGCTCTTTTTGATTATTTTTTCCAAGTTTATGAAGCTGGAATGCCACATTCTCACAGTTTATTTGCCCTCATACGCTTCCCGCTTTTTGTGGCCTTAACTTATGGAGAAATTACTATTAAAGCTTTTGGAGCGGCGGTTGTAATGATGCAAAAGCCTTATATGGTTTTTACTTTGGCTTTATTTGCCTTTTTAGCGGCGCATATAGTTTTTGTGGAAAAGATTTTTTGGAAAAAGCTATTTTTGCTTGCATTTGCGGCGACATTCTTGCCATTTGTTTCTTTTGATTACACTTTGATAATTCTTATAGTACCTTTACTCTTTTTATTTTACGAAAAACCCGCCAAGGACGATTGGACGTTGCTAGTGCTTTACTCAATGCTTTGCGCTCCGCTTAATTTTTATGTCTGGATTTGGATGGAAGTAGAAGTAAATACCGGCGTTTTACTACGTCCCCTTATTGCCATATTAATGGTTGCTCTTATAATAAGCAGGCCACATTACCTAAATACATTTAAAAACGGAGTTAAAGCGTATTTTAGGCCAAATTATGACAAATAAAAACAATACAAACAACAACAAGCCGTCGCTTTCAATAATTATCCCCGCTTATAAAGAGGCCGCTAATTTGCGTTGGCTGCTGCCTATTTTAAAAGAAGAGGCGCAAAAAAGTTTTAATGATTATGAAATTATTGTAGTGGACGCTTCCCCCTCGCTAGACGACACGGCTAGCGTTTGCCCGCAAGAGGGCGTTAAATACCTACAAAGAACTGGCGGAAATGAATACGGGCGAGCGGTGTTAACAGGTATTGCCGCCGCCGCTAAAGCAAAAATTGCCTTTATGGACGCAGACGGCTCCCACAAGCCGGCAGATTTGGCTAAAATGTATGAATTTGCGGATAAATATGATTTGATTATAGGCTCGCGCTACATTAAAGGCGGGGCGACGGATAATAGCAAACTTTTAAAGCTGGAAAGCGGATTATTAAATTGGCTTTACCGTAAAATTCTTGGGGTTAAAACGCAAGATATTTCAAACAGTATGCGTATTTACGACGCTAGGCAACTGAAGTCTTTAGAGCTTAGTTGCCTTCATTTTGATATTTTGGAAGAAATACTTATAAAGCTGCATATCAACTTCCCTAAACTTAGCGTTAAGGAAGCGCCTATACATTTTTACCGTCGTAAAGAAGGCGTTTCTAATAGGCGACTATTTGTTTTTATATTCTCATTTTTAAAGACCGCATTAATTTTACGCCGCCTAAAAAAAGACCGCAAAAAAACCTGCTAAAACTTATTTTGGAACAACTAGTAATAAATGTATTAATATTGATAGATTTTACTTCTTTTCAATAATTTTTATATTGCCAATGTAGGGCTTTTTTTGGTTAGCAATGTTTAGGCCCGTTGCCAAAATCTCTCTTATGGTTTTATCGTATTTATGCCTGTCTTTGGCGGGCACTGCCTTAAATGGGGCGGCTTCGTAAGTATTTTGTATAGCTATAAAACTATTGGTGGCTACATCATAAATTTTATCTTTTATTACGGGCTGTCCGTTTATAGTAATATCAAGCCTATCAAGCGTGTCCCCTTTAAAATAGGCTTTTACTTTAGCTCCACAAAATTGAAAGAGGGAAAAATCTTTATTTAAAGAGCCTTTTATTAAATCTTCCAAAAACTGCCCGCTTATTTTTGTGGTTGCAAGGGTATTGTCATATGGAATAGCGGTTAAAATATTCCTTGCTAGCACCGGGCCTTTTGGTATATCGCTGCGCAAATTTTTTGTATTTAGAAGCCCAAAATCAATATGCGCTCCCATACTTTGCGCCTCGTCTTTAAAAAGGCAAGTCATAAAATTAGCCAGCTGTGTATCCAAATAGCCTTTTTTACTTGCTTCATAGTTATAAGAGTATTTACTACTGGCAATTTCCACATCGTAAAGCGGGTTTTGCACGGCGTCGGTTAAAGCTTTTACTTTAGCGTCCTGTCCGGTTTTGGATACAAGCATAGGTATGGTTTTAGCTTTTGTTTTAGTAAGTTTGCCTGTTTTATCGTCAAAAGTTAGCTCTATTTGGCTGATATTTTCAAGGTAGGCGCCGCTTTCAACATACAAGGTGCTGCCAACAGTTTCTATATCAATAATATGCATATGCCCGCCTAGGGCGACATCAACATTATATGGCGTACTTGCCACTAGCTGCTGGGGCGTGGTTACTTTGCGCAAATCGTGGTTTGAGGCGTGGATAAGCAAAATTGTAGCGTCTGGGTTTTGTTTAGCTGCGGCCTCTATAGCTTTTTTATAGGAGGCAAAAGTATCAAGCTCCTTATAAGTTTTATTTCTATCGCCATTTAGGCCAATACCTATAACGGCTATTTTAACGCCGTCAACCTCGTAAATTTTATATGGTTTTGAGTTTTTTATCCCCTCAAAATTAGCCACAAGCACATCAGCTTTAAGTTTAGGGGTTATTTTATCTAGGGCGGTGCCAAAATCAAACTCGTGATTGCCAATGGTAAGGGCATTGTATCCAAGGGTATTGTAAATACCTATGCTGCTTTGGCCTTTGGATTTATTGGCCTCCAAATCGCCTTGTATAAAATCGCCGCTGTCAAGCAGTAAATAATTAGGGAATTTTTCGGAATTTTTCTCTATATAAGAGGCCAGCGCGGCAAACCCGCCTTGCAATTTGCCATTAGTATTTTTACTATCAAAATAATGGCCGTGCGTATCGCTAGTGTGATAGATAATAATTTCCTTAGCTTGCAGGGCAGACAGCGTAAATAACAACAAAAAGGCCAGTAGCAATCTTTTCATAATCAATCCTTTTAAATATTTCTATTTTTTATTTTGCGGCGGCTTCTCTTATAGCCTCGCTAAGCGACGGATGTGCGAAGATAACTTCCTCCAACTCCTTCACTTTGTATCCCGCCAGCATTGCCATTTGCGGTATGTGGATAAGCTCTGATACGCCCGGCCCAACCATTTGCGCGCCCAAAATTTTATCTGTTTTAGCGTCGCCCACAAGTTGGACAAAACCCTCAGTAGCGTCCTGCGTTAAAGCCCGGCCATTAGCCATCATAAAAGTTTTATAAACTTTAGCCTCTATACCTTTTGTCTCGGCTTCTTTTTTGGTTATGCCTATTGAAGAAACCTCCGGCCAGGTATAAATGGCTTTTGGCACCATATCATTATTATAAGCAGCTTCTACGCCCATAATATTTTTTGCGGCGACTTCGCCTTGCGCCGTTGCCGCATGGGCTAGCAGAGTAAGGCCGTTTACATCGCCAACGGCATAAATATTATCTTTAACTTTAAGGGTTTTTGTGTCGGCAACTTTAATGCCCTTTCTATCCCAAGAAATGCCTACAGCGTCTAAATTAAGGGAGGTTAAATCAACCGCTCTGCCAACGGCTACTAAAACTTCTTCAGCCTCAACCGTTTCTCCGTTATCAAGCATAATTGTTTTGATGTCGCCGTTAAATTTAACATCTTTAGCGCAAACGCCGTTTTTAATTTCAACGCCCCGTTTTTCAAGAGAAGATTTTAAAACACGGACCACTGCCTCGTCCTCAAATGGGATAATAGAAGGCATCATTTCAATAATTGTTACCTTGCAGCCAAAGGCGTTGAACATACAAGCAAATTCGCACCCAATAACGCCGCCGCCGATTATGGCTAGCCTAGCGGGCACTTTTTGCAAGTTAAAAATAGTGCTATTGTCGTGGAGTTTATCTTGATATTGATTAAACGGCGGCGGGAAAAATGCTTTTGTGCCTGCGGCTACTATGGCGGCGTCAAAAGCAATGGTTTGTCCGTTTACTTTTATTTCTTTATCAGAAACAAAAGAAGCCTCGCCCTCAATAAAATTAATCTTTAAATTTTTAAATAAGGATAAAAGACCTCGCTGAAGTCTATCAATAACGCCTTGCCTTCTCAGTTGAATTTTTGGAAAATCAAAAGAATTATAAAAAGCGTCGCCAAGTTCGGGCTGGCTTGATAAAGCTTTAGTTTTTAAAACGGTACTAAAATTATGAGCAG
>JAISHT010000100.1 GCA_031262415.1 Elusimicrobiota bacterium
TGATGGTGTTATAGATTTAAAAAAACAAAAAAACAAAAATATAACACAAGTGGAAGCTACATTAGAACCGCAAAAACAAATGAGCATTTTTGACGCATCGCAAGATTTTTCAAAGGGAGATCTGCTTTTGCAAGAGATATCAGATAGTGATTTTGCGCCGCTACCAGCAAAACCAGCTGCGCCCAAAATTAATAAAATCCGTTCCAAACAATTAGGGGAAAATAAAAATAAAATGACTGAAGAAAAAAATAATATAGAACAAATTCAAACTATTAATCAAAATATAGATATAAAACAGGCAGAACCAAAACCCTCTGCCCCAAAGCCTTCTATGCCAAAACCGTCTGCGCCAAAAGTTGCGGCTCCAAAGCCGCCTTTACCTAAAGCAGCAAGTAAACCCGTGCCGCCCGCTGTCGCCAAACCGGCAACGCTGACATCAGTTAAAAAACCCGCGTTGCCTGTTGCGCCAATTGCGGCTACTACGCTAAAAGATTCTTCAAAAAAGTGCGAGCTTGATAGAACCACAACCATAGATCACACTATACAAGTGCCGGCCGGTCAAATTTACAAAAGGAGCAACTGGCCACTAGAAATTCCGCTTATCCCAACTTTCACCTTTGAAAATATGGATATGTCTTCAAACAGATTTGTCCACGCCACAGCCATTTCAGTTATGGAAAACTTGGGTAATATTTATAATCCATTTGTAATTTTTGGCGATGGCGGCAGTGGTAAAACGCATTTCTTAAATGCCATGGGCTATGAGTTATCTAAAAAAATACCACAAGATAAAATTTATATAACCAATGGCGTGCGATTTTCTAGAGGTATACAGAGATATGTGGAAGAAGGGCGGATTGCCAAGTTAGAAGAGTTCTTTAACAATTCTCAAGTTCTAATTATAGACGATATACACTTAACCGCAGTTAACGAGCATAATAGAGAAGTTATTTCAAAAGTGTTAAATACTTTCCTAAAAGAGAAAAAACAAATTATAATTTCTTCTAAATATCCGCCTGAAAGTCTTGCAAGGTTTGAGGAGCTTGTAAACTTCCGTCTTGATCACGGCTGGGTTGGGGAAATTAAGTCCCCTCGTCCGCAGCACTTTACTAGGATTTATAATAAAATGGTGCGTGATGCCGATTTGGGTATTTCAGATACTCAGGCGCAGGTTTTCTTTGGAAGAGACGGCTTTAACTTGGGCACAATTGCCCGTAGCATAAGACGGGCCAAAGTTTTGCGCCGTAGAATGGAAGATAGCGGCAGTGCAATATTATCTTACGAAGATATTTTAAACGAAATGCTTGCCGTTAACGGCGAAAATGAAGATAGCGAAATTATCAAAAAGAATTTTGGCGATATTACCGCGCTTCGTCGTGGGGAAAATACCGATTGGGGCACATTTGGCTTTTTCTTCCCGCAAGATCAGGCTGATAAGTTTAAATGGATAGTTTACGCCACTATGCAAAGAGCCAAAGAACTTGGCATAAAAGGCGGCTTTAATTTTGCGCTTAAATCAGCATATTCAACGGAAAATATTATTTCGTCCGCATTTAAAATAGCTAATATTTGCGATAATAAAAACCTAAAAGGCGCAATAATCCTTGGCCCAAGCGTTACCAGTTGCGCCCCCGCGATAAGAGAGAATTTTTATGATATTCTCTCCCATATGCTTGAAGTTATGATGATAAGATGCGGCATTGTAGACGCCGAGTTTATCAAAACCCCCAGCGCTTATGTTAAAGTTTTGGGCGATGTTTTAAAATAGAGGTTTAAAAAATGAAAAAATTATTACTGTGCTTTTGCGCATTGTTTGTCTTGTGCGCTTGTCAAAAATTTAACATAGGCCCAAAAGGCGAGGGCGAGTATGTTATAGGCTCGGCTACTGTCCCGTTTGAAGAGGCAAATATATCCGACATGCGTAAAAAAGCCCTCAAACAGGCCGAATATAATGCCCTTGAGCACGCTGTTCGTGTGTTTTTATCCTCTAGTAGCACGGTGGAATTCCCGGCTAATGTTAAAAATGAAATTTTAGCCAAGCCCAATAATTATATCAGACGCTCTTACATCAAAACGCAATATCGTAAAGGCGAAAATTATTATTTGGAAGCCAGAGTAATGATTTTAGTTAGCGATTTGGCTACAAAAATAAAAGCTTTGGAAGATAGCGCCTATGTCAAAAAAACCAATATAGTCGTAGCTTCTCGGGAAACGATAAACGATACCGTTGTAATTAAGCAATATTGCCGCCAAGGCATTTATCAGGCTTTAAAGAACTTCCCCTATACTTTAATGGACGGCGGCAACCTAAGCCAAAGCAATCTTGACGACTATACAAACTTAGTTGATAAAGCTAAAAAGGAAGGCGCGCGCTTTATTATTTTAGCCGATGCGGCAGCCGCTCCGCTAGAAAATGTTTCGCAAATTGCAAGCGGTTTTAAATCCATAAGGGCTAGAGCCAATGTTAAAGTAGTGGCTACAAATAATTATCAACTTGTCGCCGAAACTGCCCAAAGCAATAGCGGCTTAGACGCTGTGGAAGAGCTTGCCGCCCAAAAAGCTTTAACTAATGCTTGCGAAGCGGCCGCCAAAACCTTGGCGGAAAATATAACATTGGCTGTTAACTCCGCCAAAACATTTACCTTTATTGTAAAAGATGTTAATACCATAGACCGCCTTGAACAATTGCAAAATATTTTGCGAGAGCTTAGGGAAGTAGAAGATTTTACATTAAAAAAATACACAAACTCTAACGCTACTTTTGAAGTCCAAGCCAGCGTTAGCACTTCTGAAGAATTTGCCGCAAAAATATTGCGTAAGTATTATGCTAATTTTTCTATAAGCAAAACCGGGCCGGATTTGATTGAGCTCCAATTCATATAAAAAATGCTTGCTAATATAACCTCAAGTTGCATAAAAGGAATAGAAGGTTTTATAGTCTCAGTTGAAGTTGATACTGCGGCGGGTATGCCCACATTTAGTTTAGTTGGATTGCCCGAGCAGGAAGTCAAAGAAGCTAAAGACCGTGTTGTAGCGGCAATTCGCAACAGCGGTTTTGATATGCCGCTTAAAAAAATTACGGTAAATCTTGTGCCGGCCGAAATAAAAAAAGCAGGCACTCATTTTGATTTGCCAATAGCCTTAGGTATTTTAAGCGCAGCCGGGCAACTGGGCGAGGAAGCCGTAAAAAAACTTAATGATTATATTTTTATTGGCGAGCTAGGTTTAAACGGCAAAGTGCACGCTTGCGCTGGCGTTTTGCCGATGTTAATATCGCTTAAAAAACAAAGCAGTAAAAAAGCGGTTATCCCCTCCGCTAATATAGTAGAAGCAGCTTACGCCGAGGCCGAGGCTTTTGGCGCAAAGAATTTGCGGGAAGTGGTTGATTTGCTTGAGGGCAAAATACCTTTTGAGCAAGAATCCGCCGCTAAAGTGGTTTTAGAAGAAGAGCAGGAATTAACTTTAAAGGAAGATTTTTGTGAAGTAAAAGGTCAGGCTTTGGCAAAACGCGCGCTTGAAATAGCGGCGGCCGGCGGTCATAATGTCCTTTTAATGGGCCCGCCCGGCACAGGCAAAAGTATGCTTGCCAAACGCTTCTGCGGCATTTTGCCGCCGCTTACAAAAGAAGAAGCTTTAGATATTTTGCAAGTATATTCCGTTTGCAGGTTGCTTGGTAAAAATAAAAAGATTTTTAACCGCCCCTTTAGAGATCCGCATCACACAATTTCAAATATCGCGCTTATTGGCGGTGGGCAAAACCCAAAGCCGGGCGAAGTCAGCTTGGCGCATAACGGCATTTTATTTTTAGATGAATTTGCGGAATTTTCCCGCGCTTCGCTTGAAGTTTTACGCGAGCCGCTTGAAACTTTTAAGGTAACTATTGCGCGCGCTAAAGATACTTTTACTTTCCCGGCAAAGTTTACGCTTATTGCGGCTATGAACCCTTGCCCTTGCGGCTATCACGGGCATACCACAAAAACTTGCAATTGCACGCCGCTTCAAATTAATAGATACAAAGCAAAAGTATCCGGCCCGCTTTTGGATAGGATAGATTTAACTGTTTCGCTTAATCCAGTAAATTATAAAGATTGGCAAAAAAATAGCGAGGGCGAAACAAGCGCTCAAATCCGCCAGCGTGTAGTAGCGGCCCGCAAAAGGCAAAAAGAGCGGTTTAAAGACAGCTCCACTACCGCAAATGCTTTTATGAGCGTAGCCGAAATTAAAAAATATTGCCCTTTGCCGCAAGGCGGCGGAGAAATTCTTGAAATTGCTATGAAAAAGCTCGGTTTATCCGCTCGCAGTTTAGATAAAATTTTAAAAACTGCCCGCACCATAGCGGATTTGGCAGGCAGCGATGATATTAAAAAAGAGCATATCATTGAAGTTATGCAATACCGTCCGCTAGACCGAAAAGGAGTAAGTGATATTTAATGCCCTTAACTTTTGACGAAAAAGCCGCCTTGCTTAAAATTAATTCCTTTAGCTATTTAAGGGCTGATTGGCTGGGCCGTCTTTTAGATATTTTTGGCAGTGGGCAGGAAATTTTAAAACAAGATGCAAAAACTTTAAGCGAAGAGGGCAAAGTATCGCTTGGCACGGCGCAGCATTTTTTAAAATCCGCTACGGAATTTGACGCAGAAGCTGAGTTTGAAAATATCCAAAAAGCTAATGCAAAAGTTGTTTTTAAAGGGGAAGAAGGCTACCCCGAAACGCTGCTTGCTATAAAAGAGCCGCCGCTTGCTCTGTATATACGGGGCGTTTTGGATACTTCGCCAAATGCGGCTGCGGTAGCTATGGTTGGCACTCGTAAAATTACGCCGTATGGCCGAAGAGTAGCCACCAAACTAGCGGAAGATTTAACAAATAGCGCCGTAATACTTGTAAGCGGGCTTGCCCGTGGAGTAGATAGCCTTGTGCATGCCGCTGCTGTTCGCAGCCAAAACCCAACTTGGGCATTAATTGGCACAGGCATAGGCCGCTGCTATCCTGCTGAAAATAAAGAACTAGCCCGAGCTATTTTAGATAATGGCGGGGCAATAATTTCAGAGCTGCCTTTTAACTCGCCGCCGCTTGCGCAGCATTTCCCAAGGCGCAACCGCCTTATTGCCGGCCTTTCTAGGTTAGTGGTAGTAGTTGAGGGCGAAGTTAAATCTGGCGCATTAATAACGGCAAAAATGGCTTTGGAGCAGGGGCTTGATGTTTTATCCGTCCCCGGGCCTATTGATAGCCCGCAAAGTAATGGCACTAATAAACTTATAAGAGAAGGCGCGGCTATGGTTATGGACGCAAGGGATATTATTGACGCTTTGCCCCTAAACTCCAAACTTGGCTTAAATACTAAAAAACTCTATAGTGAAGAGAACCCGCCCGAGCAA
Organism: Elusimicrobiota bacterium; assembly: GCA_031262415.1. GTDB lineage: Bacteria > Elusimicrobiota > Elusimicrobia > Elusimicrobiales > Elusimicrobiaceae > Proelusimicrobium. The sequence continues at coordinate 5,376 of JAISHT010000100.1, forward strand.
GAGTTTACCGAGCAGGAAGCCAAAGTCCTCTCTTTAATAGGGCAAGAAACAAAAACCATAGACGATATGGCCCAAGCCCTAAAAATAGAAATAAGCGAGCTAGCCGGTATCTTATTTAATTTAGAAGTAAACGGCGTTTTAATATGCGCAGACGGACAATATGCAAAGAAAAAATTTTAATCTTTTAACAAGGAAAAATTATGGCAACAGCAATAAAAACAAATAAAAAACCCGTGGCTGGCAAAGCCTTAGTTATAGTGGAATCACCGACTAAACAAAAAACAATCAGCAAAATTTTGGGGCCCAATTTTATAGTGCGCAGCTCTTTTGGACATGTGCGTGATTTGCCCTCAAAAGAAATTGGCGTTGACGAGAAAAACAATTTTAAACCAACCTATGTCCCAAGCGGCAAGCCAAAAATAATCAACGAGCTTAAAGACGCCGTAAAAAAGGCTGATACAGTTTACTTAGCTACTGACCCTGATAGAGAGGGGGAAGCTATAGCCTGGCATTTGCAAGAACTTTTAAAACTTAAGCCGGAAAATACAAGACGTATTTTCTTCCACGAAATTACGCCGTCTGCCGTTAAAGAATCCTTTGAACACGCCCGCTCTATTGACCATAATTTGGTTGACGCGCAGCAAGCCCGCCGTGTGCTTGATAGGCTTGTGGGCTATAAACTATCCCCGCTTTTGTGGCGCAAAATTACCAGCGGTTTAAGCGCGGGGCGCGTGCAATCAGTAGCAGTGCGTTTGCTTACGGAAAGAGCCAAAGAAATTGCCGATTTTAAGGAAGAAGTTTACTGGACTATTAAGGCGGATTTGGAAAAAGAGGGCGTAAAGCCGTCTTTCACCGCTCGCATACTTAAATGGGAAGGTAAAAATGTAGAGCAAACTACAACCTATAAATTATTTGCCGAGGATTATAAAGTAAAAACAACTGTTTTTAGAAATAATGAATCGCTCGCTCCAGTTAATGCGCTTTTAAGGCAAGGGCCGCTTAAAGTTGAAAAAATTGAAAAGAAAGAAGTCAAACAAAAACCAAGGCCGCCTTTTATAACCAGTTCCATGCAGCAAGATGCGTATAACAAAATAGGGTTTTCCTCCCAAAAAACTATGATGACGGCCCAAGGCCTTTACGAAGGTATTGATATTAAGGGGGAAAATGTGGGTTTAATTACCTATATGAGAACGGACTCTTTTAATGTATCCAAGCAAATGCAAGCCCAAACGCAAGCCTTTATTAAAGAAAAATATGGCGAGCAGTTTGCCCCAGTTTCCGCTCCGGTTTATAAAGGTAAAGTTAAAGGAGCGCAGGAAGCGCACGAGTCTATCCACCCCACAGATGTCTACCGTACTCCGCAAAGCCTTAAAAATTATCTAACGGCGGATCAGTATAAACTATACGAGCTTATTTGGTTGCGTTTTGTCGCCTCGCAAATGGCGGACGCTTTGTTTAATACTGTTGCCGTAGATATTTCAGCCGGCGGCCTAGATAAATGTATGCTAAGAGCAAATGGCAGAACCATTAAATTTAACGGCTATTTATCCGTCTATAAAGAAGAAGACGACGAAAGAGATAATAAAGACGATAATGAAAAAGAAGACAGCGCACTCTTGCCCGCTTTGGAAGAAGGCGATATTTTAAAACTTTTTGATATAAAAACCAAAGACCACAAAACCGCCCCGCCGCCAAATTATAATGAGGCAAGTTTAATTAAAACTTTGGAAAAGCACGGTATTGGCCGCCCTTCAACTTATGCCCCGACGATAAAAACCATACTTGATAGAAAGTATATTGAAAAGCAGGCCAAAACCAATAAACTTTTGGCTACTGATTTGGGCATAACCGTAACCGAGCAGCTAAAGGAGTTTTTTAAGGATATTATGGATTTATCCTACACAGCAGGCGTTGAGGAAAAACTTGACGATATAGCCGAGGGCGATAAGCAATGGGTTAATGTTATCCGTGATTTTTACAGTAGCTTTTCGCGCGAACTTTCCGACGCCGCTCAAAATATGAAAAAGCCCGACCCTAGCATTGCAGAAGGTGAAGTTTGCCCGTTATGCGGCAAAGGTATGTTAAAACGCCGCAGTAAATTTGGCGAGTATTTGACTTGCGTTGATTATCCAAATTGCAAAGGTAAAAAGAATTTAAACGGCGCCGTAGTTGAGCCTCCGCAAGCAACTAGCGAGGTTTGCGAAAAGTGCGGCTCTCCAATGGTTATTAGAAACGGCAGGAAAGGGCGTTTTATGGCCTGCTCGGCCTATCCAAAATGCCGCAACACATTCTCGGTTGACGCAGAAGGCAACAAAACTGCCGCCACTGGGCCGCTAGATTCCGGCCGCAAATGCGAAAAGTGCGGCGGCAAAATGGTTTTACGCAGCAGCAAAAGGGGATACTTCCTTGGCTGCGGCAATTATCCAAAATGCAAAAACATTGTCAATGTTACGCCTGATGAAGTAGAAGAAATAAAAAAGAAAAACGAAAAGAAAGAAGCATAAATGCTCAAACAAATAGAGAATTTTACCCTGTCAATGCGCGGCAGGAATTTATCTGCCCACACAATTCGCGCTTACAGCGGCGATTTGGGGGAGTTTGCGGCATTTATGGCTTTGCGCAATTTACTTAGCGTGAAAGATTTTAATATCCGTAGTATCCGCAGCTATCTTGCTTATGAAAATGCTAAAGAAGTTTCCCGTGGAACTATGCTTCGCAAAATCAGCGCGCTTAGAAGTTTTGCAAAATTTTTAACGAACCGCGGCCTTATTGCGGCTAGTCCGTTTAGTTTGTTTTATGCGCCTAAACGCGATACACTCTTGCCTAAATTTTTAACGGAAGAAGAAGCCTCTAAACTTATGGAGGCCGAAATAAGCCCCCGCTTCGCCACGAGAAACAAAGCTTTGCTTGAGCTGCTTTATTCCAGCGGTCTTCGCCGAAGCGAAATTTTGGGCCTTAATGTCGGCGATATTAATTTTACGGAAGGTTATGTTAAAGTTTTGGGCAAAGGCTCAAAGGAAAGGCTTGTGCCAGTTAGCGATATTGCGCTAGAAGCATTAAGCAATTATTTAAGCGCTAGGGCGAGCGTAAATAATGCTAGCCCGCTTTTTCTCGGCAGCCGCAACACCCGCCTTAGCGGCGAGGGTTTGGCCCAAATAGTTAAAAAAAGTGCTGTAAAATCTCACTTGGCCCGTAAAGTAACGCCGCATAGTTTGCGCCATTCTTTTGCCACGCATTTATTAAATAATGGTTGCGATTTGAAAAGTTTGCAAGAAATGCTGGGCCACAAAAGTTTATCGGCCACGCAAGTTTACACCCATGTTTCGCTTGATAGATTAAAAAAAGTTTACGATAAAGCCCACCCCATGGGCGGCGAGGTAGAAAAATGATAGCCATAGGCATAGATATTGGCGGCACTTTTATTAAATTTTTTGCCGTGGACTCAAAGCTTAAAATTATAAAGAGCGATAGTATACCAACATATACCAAACTAAATGCCGAGGCTTTTTTATCAAAAATAGCTGAAAAAGTAAAAATTTGGGCGGCCACTTTTAAAGATAAAAACATTGTGCTTGGCCTTGGCTTACCCGGCGACACTGACCCTGTTAAAGGCATTTTGCGCTTTGCGCCAAACATACCTTGGAGCAATTTGAAAGTTAAGGAAATACTTTCTAAAAAAACTGGTTTTAAATGTTTTGTTTCTAACGATGCTAATATGGCCGCTTGGGGCGTGCATGCGGGCGAACTAGCGGCAAAATATTCTAATTTAATTGTAATAACTATGGGCACTGGCATTGGCTGCGGTTTAATTGTTGATGGCAAATTGTATCAGGGCGCAAGCGGCTCGGCCGGGGAGTTCGGGCATATGAAGATAGCCTTTGGCTCCAAAAGTCCGCTTTGCGGTTGCGGGGCGCACGGCTGCGTGGAGGCTTTTATTGGCTCAAAAGCTATACGCCGCATGGTAGCGGCGGCCTCGGCAAAAAAACCAAAATCAATACTTGCTAAATTGTTTAAAGAAGAAGAATTTTCAGTAAATATTTTATCAGTCGCCGCCGCTAAAGGCGACGAGTCCGCACTAGAAATATGGCGGGAAATTGGCCTGCACCTTGGCCGCGCTATAGCTAATATGGTGCTACTTTTTAACCCGCAAGCTATTGTGCTTGCTGGCGGAGTGTCGCGCGGAGCAAAATATTTTATGGCTGAAGTCAAAAAAGTTTTTGCTGAGCAAACGGTAAAAACGCCGTTTAAAAATTTAAAAATTTTACTTTCTAAAGAAGGCAATGTGGGCGGCATAGGCGCCGCTCTTTACGCCTTATCAAAGGCAGATGAAGAATAGTTTAACAAAAAATTTAATACTTGCTATTTCGTTTTTATCTTTGGGCGCTAATGCGCTGGCCCAACGGTTTGATTTGCCCAGCCCTACAAAAAATGAATTTGTCTATTTTACCGCTGACTCCGTTACCTACGACCAAAAAAATGAAGTTGCCGAGCTTAAAGGTAATGTGGAAATATTTTTTGAAGACGGCGCTACTACCCGCAAAGTTCACGGCGAATATATGCAAATTTTCACAGGCCGTCAAATTTTAATAACAAAAGGGCCAACTACTATTGAGGACGAAAAGGGCATTTTTACAGCTAATGACATTGAGTTTGATATGTCAAATCGCAAGTTGATAATGAAGAATATGTCTGCCGATTATGCCCCAATACGGGTGCTATCTAGCGATAGCATAGAGTCCGAAAACGGCCGCTATATTTTGCGCAAATCCAATATTACTTGTTGCAACTATGAAAAGCCTCATTACAGCGTTTATGTTGGCAAGGCAGATCTTATTCCCGGCGATAGAATTTTTGCTACAAATGCCGTTTTAAAAATAGGCAAAGTGCCATTTCTTTATTTGCCCTTTCTCTATCGCTCTTTAAATACCGATAGAGTTTTAACTACTTATTTGGATTTTGACCAAAGCGGAAATACCGGTTTTGGTTTTTTAACTTCTACGGTGCTATCTTTGGGTAATTTTCGCGCTAAAGCTAATTTAGATTATTACACAAAATCAGGCTTTGGATACGGCGGCGAGGTTGCATACGACGACCCGCAAAAATTCCGCGGCTCTTTGCAGGCCTATACCATACACGATAATGTGCAAGATGAGCAGCGTTGGGGTATTGACGGCGGCTATTGGTGGCAGGCCTATGACTCTTCCGACAGTTTAAATAAAAGCGGCGCAATTTACTTTAGCCAATTAGAAACAAGGAATGTATCCGACGCTGATTTTAATGACGACTTTTTCCGCGCTAATCCTTATGTCGTCTCGCCCGATAAACTTACTAGAGCCTCTGTAGTCCGTCAAAGTAAAATCAGCACTTTTAGAGTAAGTTATAGCAACAGGCGGGAGCTTAACCCCGACGATAAAACCTATTCCAATGCCGAGGAAACTTTGCCTAAGGTTGATTTAAATTTTAATCCATTTGTAATTAAAGGCACGGGCGGTTTAGTCAATAATGTTTCTTTAAGTTTTAATAATACTCACCTTGAAGATTATGATTTTGTTCAGTATTTCAGCGGCCGGTGGACTACGGCTAAAAATTTAAAATTGCACCGCAACTTTACTCTTACCCCAAAAGTGTTTTACGATCAGCAAATAATCTTAAAAGACCCTACCAATAATGATAAAGATACTTTTGTCGGCCGATATGGCGGCGAGCTAAACTTCCGCTCAGATTTAATAACAGGTATGCTTGATGTGGGTTACCGCTACAC
>JAISHT010000028.1 GCA_031262415.1 Elusimicrobiota bacterium
TAAAAAAATATGCCTTGTCGCCATAAAATATAGTAAAATATTTGTGTACTGATTTTCAGTGAGGATAATATGGCAAAAACAAAAAAACCGATGTCTAAACCAAAAGCCGTTGCTGTTAAAGACAGCGCAACACTATCCGAAGTTAAGCAACTATACAAATTTATGCAAGATAACAATCTTGGCACCCTTGACTACGAAGAAAAGGGCACTAGGATTATGCTGGTAAGAATGCCGCCCGCCCAAGTTGCCGTGCCCGTTGCGGCTGGCGCAGGTTTTGGCGCAGCTCAAAACAATGCTTCGCCCGCAGCCCCGCAATACGGCGAAACAATAAAATCCCCGCTAATGGGTATATTTTTTAGAGGCTCGTCTCCGTCTGCCCCGCCTTTTATTAAGGAAGGGGAAAAGGTAAAAGCCGGCACCCCAATTTGTCTTATTGAAGCTATGAAAGTTTTTAACGAAGTCAAAGCCCAATACGATTGCGTCATAAAAAAAGTGCTGGTAGATAACGGTCAGCCCGTAAAACCTGGCGATTTGCTTTTTGCCATAGAAAGAGTATAAAAACAAACTCTTGAGGTTATAAAATGTCATTTAACGAAAATATTGAAACTGCCGTCAATAGAATAAGCGATTTCCTTAAAGATAAGGAAAGCACCACCTCTTGGCAGCTTAAAATCAATTTGCAGCTTTCAAGCTCGCTTATGTATCTGGCTTTGGGCGTTTTGTCTGCGCAAGGCAAAATCAGCCTAGAACCCGACGGTATAAATTATAAAGTAATTAAGACGCCGCGCTAGTAAATTTGGTTTTGCCTGCGTCTTAACCCCAAAAACCTAGGGGGGGCTGTGGCTTATAAAACAATACGCAAAAAATCTAAGAAGAAAAAACCCGCTAAAAAACAAGGATTAACAAGTTTAGGCCTTGTTATAATATGGGTTTTTTCTTTTGCTTTATTTTTGTGGCTTACTTGGGTTTTGTGGACTGGCGCGCCATACGGCAAAATTATAACCAAGCCTATAAAAGAACTTTTTGGGCAGCCTGCCGTCTTCCTCCCTTTATTTTTAATGTATTGGCTTGCCCGCTCCATTAAACACCGCACTTTGGCTATAATAACACTGCTTATTGGCGTTTTTCTTACACTATCCGGCTTATCTATGGAAACAGCGCTTTTAAAAAATATCTTTTCTCACAGCAGTTTGCAAGGCGGAGTAATTGGGGATTGGCTTTTTAGGCAAATGTCCTCTATCGGCGGCAGCGTTGGGGCGGGTATTTTTGGCCTTGCTTGTATTTTTATAGGCGTCCATGTTTTATTTGCCATACCGTGGCTGGCTACGCTACGCAAAACAAATGAAGTTTTAAGAAATGATTTTGACTCTTGGATGCAAGCCAGAGCCGAGCTTAAACAAAAAGTGAGCGAGGCCAAAACTCAAACGGTTAAAAATGCCCCAAGACGCGTGGTTGCGCAAGAGGAAAATAATACCGCTACTTCAAATAATAATGAAAATAGCGAACAAAAGCCGCTGCCTAAAATCAGCCGCCCCGTCGCTGAAATGATAAAGATGCCTCCGCGCGGCGCTCAAAACAAAACTCTTAACACAACAAATCAAAACACTCAGCCAACCCAAGAAGAAGAAAGCGAAGAAAAACCAAAGAGGGAGTTTGAACTGCCGCCGCTTGAACTTTTGCGGGAGCCTTCCCAAACTGATATTATCGGCCCTAGCGACGAGGAAATCGCCTCCGCTACAAAAAGGCTTGAAGATACTTTAAAAAGTTTTGATATTGCCGCCTCCGTAACAGGCGTTGCGCCCGGCCCAGTTGTTACCCGCTACGAAATTAAGCCCGACCCGGGGGTAAAAATAAGCTCTATAGTTTCTATTTCAAATGATATTGCCCTTGCTATGAAGGCGCGCGGCATTAGGGTTGAAGCCCCAATACCCGGTAAAGACGCTATAGGTTTTGAAATTCCTAACGATAAGCCGCTTATGGTAACCATGAGGGAAATTTTGCAAGAGCCTGTTTTTGCAGAGTCTAAACATATGACCACAGTCGCCCTTGGCCGCTACGCCGATGGTATGCCGGCAACGGCGGTAATATCCAAAATGCCGCATTTATTAATTGCCGGGGCAACCAATAGCGGCAAAAGTATTTGCGTGCATTCTATGATAATTTCCTTGCTTTACAGGGCAAAGCCAGACGAGGTTAAACTGCTCCTTATTGACCCAAAACGCGTTGAACTTACGCTTTATGAAGGTATGCCGCATTTATACGACCCCAAAACTTCTTGCGAAGATGTCGCCGTTGTTAAAGATGCCGCCGGCGCAGTTAAATCCTTGCAGGCCTTAGTAAAAGTTATGGAAAAGCGTATGAAGATTTTTGAAATTGCCAAAGTCAAAAATATTGAATCATACAATGCCTGGGCAGTTAAAAATAATGAGGAAAAGGCTTTTTACATTGTTGTTGTTATTGACGAGCTGGCCGATTTAATGCTCCAGACAAAAGCCGCTATAGAAGATTCTGTTCAGCGTTTAACCCAAATGGGTAGAGCGCTTGGCATACATTTAATTCTTTCAACGCAACGCCCTTCAACCAATGTTATAACGGGCGTAATTAAGGCTAATTTGCCCTCTAGAATAGCTTTGCAGGTAACATCAAAAATAGACTCCCGTGTGGTGCTTGACGCTAACGGGGCAGATACCTTGCTGGGTAAGGGCGATATGCTATACCTTGGCATATCGGACCCTAAGCCAAACCGCATACAAGGCGCATACATATCGGAAGAAGAAATAACAAAAGTGGCAGATTTCCTGCGCGCGCAAGGCGGGCCGGATTATCCTATACAAGTTGTCCCCGAGCAGCAGCAAAACGGCAGGCCCGGCGAAGGCCTTGGCACTTCTCGTGAAGAAATGGTTCAGGCTTTAACTTTAATTAAAGAGCGTAGACGTGTTTCTCAAGATTTGCTCAAAGCGCATTTTGGCAGTAGCGCGCGGGCTACAA
>JAISHT010000061.1 GCA_031262415.1 Elusimicrobiota bacterium
GCAAAAATAGATTTTAATTTAAATTAATATGAAAAAATTATTATTTTTAATTTGTTTTTTACCTTTATGTTTAAACGGCGCTAATATTGATTACGTCGCTCTTAACACTACGGCAAAAAACCATTTAATAAATTTAATAGATATTGACACCGCCCGTCCTAACCCGCAGGAAACGCAAGCCGCGCGCTATATTTACGGCATTTTAAACGACTATAAAATAGATTGGGATATTTATCGGTTAGAAAAGGAGCGAGGCAATTTAATATCCACGCTTAAGGCGGATACTTCTGCCAAAACCATCAACTCCGCCACTGCCGCAAAAACCGCCAAATCGCCCTTAATAGTGCTTGCTCATTTGGACACCGCCGCCGTTAGCGACGGCTGGACGCACCCTCCAACAAAAGCAACCGTTAAAGACGGCAGAATATACGGCCTAGGCTCAACCGACGCCAAAAATTACGCCGCCGTGAACCTTACAATTTTAACTTGGCTTAAGGAAAATAAAATAAAACTTAACCGTGATATTATCTTTTTATTCACCGCCGACGAAGAAGACGGCAGCAACAAAGGTTTAAAATTCCTCTACGAAAAGCACCCCGCCAAACTTAAAGCCGGCTTTGCCCTAAACGAGGGCGGTGGCTTGATACGAGGCGAGGAAGGCAAAAATAATATCTTTTTTGTTGAGGCGGCTTCAAAAATGTATATGGATATTCTTTTAACCGCTTACGGCGACAGCGGGCATTCTTCTATGCCGCTTCAAAATAATGCTATTTACAAATTATCGCAGGCTCTCTCTACCATAGAAGCCTATCAACCGCCTTTTAAACTTTCTCCTTTTACCAAAAACTTTTTTAACAAAATATATCCGCTGCAAGACGACGACGCCAAAACTACAATAAATTTGCTTAACTCTAGCGACAGGACGCAAGCTATGCAAGCGGCCCGTGTGATAAGCGAGGACGCATTTTTCAAAACCCAGCTTATGGACACAATTTCCCCCACTATTTTAACCTCTGGGGCAGAGAGTAATACAAACAATCTTGAGGCGGCCGCAACATTAAATTGCAGGCTGCTGCCCCAAACCAATCCAACAACTTTTTTTGATAATTTATCGGCCTTATTTGAAGGCGATGAAGATATTTCCCTTACCGTTATTGAAAGCCCAGAGCTGCCTTTCCCCCAGCCCGAGCCCGAGGCTAAAGACGAGCTTTTTAAAGCTATAGAAAAAACTGTTGAGGCTGTATTGCCTGGAACTTTGGCTTTGGCGGGGATGTCACCCGCGTCAAACGAGAGTGAAATTTTAAGAAGGCGCGGCGTAAAAACTTATGGCATTGGCCCGCTTATGGAGCGAAATGGCGAAGGCCCCCACCAAGCCGACGAAAACATTTTGGAAAGTGATTTTTACGAACAGTTAAAACTTACCCTAGCCATTATTTTAAACTTTGCCACCGACGAGGGTTTTGTTATAGAAGAAAAAGCTGATGATGACGAAGAACCTGTTAAAAATGCGGGTAATATTGAACAAACCTCTAAGGAAGTTGTTAGCGACGAAAAACCTGTGCCAGAAGCTGTTGTATCCGCTGACCCATCATAACTAATTTTACTTTCCAACGGATTTTGGTTTTTCTTTCTCGGCCTTACTTGCCTGCCTTACTTGCGGCTTTTTCTTCTTCTTTTTTAATGCTTTCTTGAAGTGCGGTTGTGTTTACAGGTATGTAAACTGGCTCAGCTTGCTCACTGCTAGATTCGTCTTTTGCGGCATCTTTGGCTTCTTTTTCAACTTCTTTTTTACTGCCGCCAAAAATACTGCCAAAACCCTTTTTTATGGCATTGCTAACGGGGCTTTTAAATATACTATCAGATAGCAAAGAGGCCGCGCTAGATAGCATACTCATACTGCCCTCTGGCTCGTCAACAGTGCCGCCTATGTTTAGGGCTATTGGCATAATGCCGTCGCTCACTTTGCCGGGGGCGGCGTTAACTTGCATATTAATTGCCCGAGTGTTAAAATCAACATTGCCATTTAGCCTAAAGGAAATTTTTTCCGACACAAATGCGCCTTCCTTAATTTCGCTAATGCCTTTGGCAAAATTAAGCGATGTTATAAAGCTATCATAAACAAGCGTGCCGCCAAGTTGATCGTGCGTTTGGGCGTTCGCCTCCGCCTCCGTCGCCTTGTCGCCTTTTGGCAAAACGCTGTCTTTAATACTGCCAAGCACATCTAAAACATTAAGCGTATTTATAACCTTGCTTACAATGCCCAGCGATAAAAACAGCGCTTTTGTTATAGCGTTTGCGTTTGTAAGGCGGTATAAATCCCTAATTTCGCCGTTAGAAGTTTGCAAAGCCAAAGTACCTGAAGTTTTATCAAGCGCAGGCGTTACGCCTTTTAAATTAACTTTAAGCGTAATATCATTACCGAAGATAAACGGAGCGTTTAAATTTTTAACATCAACATCAATCTTAATATTTAAAGGCGGCAGCGGCCAGTTTTTTAATTTTGAGCGGTCTACTTTTGGGGCTAGGGTAATATCTTCCTGCCCGTCGGAGGTAGTAGCTTCGGAGTTCTCGGCGTCAGCGTTAGTATTGGCGGCGGCGTCGCTGTCAATGCTGTCATCGGCCGTAGTCCCGTCAACTTCTGGCGGCGTTTGCTCCCCTTCTCTTTTTGCAAGCACTTTATCGGCTTTAAAAAATAAAAAGACATCAGCATATCCGTCTCTATCAAAATACGCCGCCCCCGTATTAAAAGGCAAACCGTTTAGCTTGCCGCTAAGGGTAGGCATATCAATTTTATCGTAATCGGCTATTTTAATTTCGCTGTTAATATCGCTAAAATCACCAGCTTGGCTGTAATACCCGCCTAGCCTATCCAACAAAATATTACCTTCTGCTTTAGTATTTGTAAGGCTTAAATTTGTATTAATTTTGCCCGTTGGTTTATATTGGGCCACTATATCGCCAAGCTCGCTAAACCTATCAAGCAGCAAAGCGGCAGATAGATTTAAATTAAACTGCGGCGTTTTTGCGCCGTAATTAAGGTTGCCCGCCGCGCTGAAAGTGGAAGATAAAAAGTTTACAACTAAATTATTTAGCGTAAATTCGCTTTTGGAGGGGTTTAAACTGGCAATAGTATCAAGCGACATTGTTTCAAGGCGAAACGGCGGCAAAGCGGCAATGCCGCTAAACATATCCTGCGTTAAATTATCCCCCTGCATACTAAGCTGCAAAGTTGGGTTAACAAAACCGCTGATATTGCCCTGCAAAACAAAAGAAGCGGGGCCCAAATTAAAAGTAAAAAGCCTTATGCCAAGGCTGGCATTATCCAAATTGCCACGGGCAAAATCTGGATATACGGTAAAGCCAATGGGCAGGCGGTCAATTTTGTATTTATCTTGATAATTTGCGCTGATATCCAGCGTGGAACTTACCCTAAAAGGCTTTTTAAAATTAAACGAGGGGACTTCAAAAAACAAATCTTTTACGGCGGCGGTGAGGCCGAGCATTTGGTCGCTATAATTTATGTTTACATTGTTAAGCTGCAAGTTTTTAACAACTAAATTTATAGTGTCAAAAGTATTGTTATTATCTTGTTTTTTGGGGGTATTATCGTCGGGGCTGGTTAGGGCCTGCAAAACAGGGGCAAAATTGAAAACGCCGTCTTTATCTCTTGCTATGTTGATGGCGATGCCGTTAAATTTAACTTCTTTTATTTTTATTTGCCCGTGGAGCAAACTAAAAAGGGAAAGACGCACGCGGCCATTTTCTATACTGGCAAGGCTGGTTTGGTTTACCTTAAAATCCAGCCCATTAATTGTAAAACCAAATAAACCGGCCGAAATTTTATTTAAACTTACCTCTGCGCCCGTTTTGGCGGAAATAAAAGAAGTTATGCGGGTTTTTACGCTTTCTAGCGGCAAGCAGTAGCGTAAAGTAAGCTCCAGCGCTAAAAGCAAAATTATTACAATGCTAAAAAACCAAAATAAAACTTTTTTAATGCGGCGTTTATTGGCGGATATTTTTGCAAAAATCTTTTTTTCTATTTTAGCCTCGGCCTGCTTGGCAATTTTTTTGGCTTTTTTTATGAAAGCGGCTTCCTTTTGTTCGTCAATTTTTGCTTTTTGCTCGGCGGTGTTGGCGGTGTTAGCGGCAGTTTGCTCGGCGGTAGACGCAGCAGTCGCTTTATCCTCATTCTTTACAGGATTTTCCGCATCATTTTGTTTATTTTGTTTTGGTTTTTTTGACATATCAGCCCCCCCTAAATATCTCTGCTGAAATACCTAAAATAATTTCAAATATCACGCCATCGCTAGTTTAAGCAGCCTAACCGTTTATTTAACCAGCTTAGCAAGTTTAAGCAAAGCGGCTACTTTATCAGTCTTTTCCCACGGGAATTGGCTGCGCCCAAAATGGCCGTATGCCGCCGTTTCTTTGTAAATTGGCCTAAGCAATTTGAAGCCTTCTATTATTGCCCGTGGCGTCATCTTAAAAACTTTTTGGCAAATTGCGCTTAGCTTATCGTCATCTAACTTGCCCGTGCCAAAAGTATCAAGGTAAAAACCCACAGGCTCGGCCTTGCCTATGGCGTAAGCTATTTGCACCATACACTCGCCAGCTAGAGCGGCGGCTACCACATTTTTAGCAATGTAGCGGGCCATATAAGCGGCGGATCTATCAACCTTTGTCGGGTCTTTACCGCTAAATGCGCCGCCGCCGTGCGCGCATCGTCCGCCGTAAGTATCAACAATAATTTTACGCCCCGTCATACCGGCGTCGCTTTGCGGGCCGCCAATTACAAATTTACCCGTTGGATTAATAAGATATTTTGTTTTGCTATCAACCCATTTACCTAGCACAGGCAAAACGGTTTTTTTAATAAGTTCTTGGCGGGCGGCCTCAGTTATTTTTTTACCCGTTTTATCTAAAATTTCTTCTGTGTGTTGGGTTGATAAAACAACCGTGTCAACTCTAGTGGGTTTGCCGTCGTGATATTCAACCGTTATTTGGCTTTTAGCATCGGGGCCTATGTAGGCTAAAGTTTTGCTTTTGCGTAATTTGGCGAGGTTTAAAAGCACCTCGTGGGCAAGTTGCAAGGGCAGGGGCATTTTTTCTTTAGTTTCGTCGCAGGCATAGCCAACCATAAAGCCTTGATCGCCAGCCCCGCCGATGTTCACGCCTTGGCTAATATCAGGCGATTGTTTGCCGATGACATTCATCACGCAGCAAGTATCAAAATTAAAGCCGTATTTAGGGTCGCTGTAGCCAATTTCTTTGACGGTATCACGGGCAATTTTATCAACATCAACCCAAGTTGAAGTGGTTACTTCCCCGCCTATCACGACGAGGCCGCGGGTTATATAAGTTTCGCAGGCGACGCGGGCAGTTTTATCTTTGGCTAAAATTGCGTCTAAAACAGCGTCTGAAATTTGGTCGCAGACTTTATCTGGGTGCCCTTCCGAAACGGACTCCGAAGTTAAAAAATATTTTCCTTTTCTCATATAAATTCCTTTAAATGTTGTTTTTGGCGCAAATTAGCGTAAAGCTTGCCAGCGGCAT
>JAISHT010000033.1 GCA_031262415.1 Elusimicrobiota bacterium
TTGCATATGAGATATTTTAGATAATTGAGCCACACAAAAAACCCCGCGGCTCAATTATCCTAAAGTCTCATATGTCTTTGATGTTTTACAAGGATATATGAGGGCTAACAAAAAAATTAAAATTTTTAACACAAAACGGTTTTTTTTTTATACAGTAAAATTTGAAGACATAGTTTCTAGTTTATTTAAAACAGGAGGAAACACATGGACGCAGCTAGTGAATTAGCAAGACAAGAAGAATTAATAAAGCGTGGCCACCCAAAAGGGTTGTATATGCTTTTTATGGTTGAAATGTGGGAAAGGTTCAACTATTATGGTATGAGGGCATTGTTAGTCCTATTTATGATAAGCTCGGTTATTGGTTTTGAAAAAACTACCGCTTATAAAATTTACGGTTGGTATACTGCCCTTGTTTATCTTACACCAGTTTTTGGTGGATATCTTGCGGATAGATTTATCGGCAAAAGACATTCCATAACCATCGGCGCTATCTTAATGGCAATGGGTCAATTTACACTTGCCTCTTATGGCTTTATCCCGGCTAAAATTGCTTTATTTGGCGGTTTGGCTTTGGTTATTATAGGCAATGGCTTCTTTAAGCCAAATATATCCAGCATTGTTGGCGATCTTTATGAAACCAATGACCCTAGAAGAGACAGCGGTTTTACCATCTTCTATATGGGTATCAATGTCGGCGCATTTATAGCTCCTTTCATTACTGGTTTTGTTGGCGAGCAAACCAGAGCAGGCGCAGCCTCTTGGGTACAATGGAGATGGGGCTTTATGGTTGCTGGTATCGGTATGATTATAGGCCTTATCTGGTACCTCCTCTCACAAAAAAGATACCTTGGAGATGTCGGCTTACACCCAGTTTCTAAAGGCATAACAGCAGAAGAAAAGAAAGAAAATCACCCGCTTACAAATGATGAAAAAGATAGAATACTTGCTATCTTTACCTTCACTTTCATAGCGGTATTTTTCTTTGCTTTCTTTGAGCAAGCTGGCTCATCTTTAAGTGTTTTTGCGCAAGAGTCTATTGACAGAGTTATAACCATTTTTGGCAAAACTTGGGAAGTACCCGCCTCTTGGTTCCAATCAATTAACCCTATAGCGGTTGTTATACTTGCCCCATTATTTGCAAAATTATGGATAAAACTTGCAAAACAGGATAAAGAGCCTTCTATACCAGTTAAATTTGGTTGGGGTATTTTCCTTACAGGCGCAGCTTTCTTAGTGCTTGCAATCGGCTCTTTGTTCTTGGCTGACGGCCCTATCAATATGCTGTGGCTTATTGGTCTATTTATCCTTTGCACTTGCGGCGAGCTTTGCTTGTCTCCAGTCGGCTTATCAATGGTTACCAAACTTTCGCCTGCCAAACTAATGTCCTTCTTTATGGGTATTTGGTTAACGGCGTCATTCCTTGGCAACTTGATTGCAGGCTACTTTGCAGGCTTATCGGAATCTTTATCAAAACCGATGTTCTTTGCGGTGCCAGCTGGCATCTTGATAGTCTTCTCCTTAATAGTTTGGGGATTCTCAAAGAAAATCAAATCCTGGATGCACGGCGTAAATTAATAACTATTAAAAGTTATTAAGTAATATTTAAACACCCCCTGCTTTTATTAAAAGCAGGGGGTGTTTTTTAGGTTGCTTGGAAAGGGTAAAAGTATTTACTCAAGGCTGTTTATTCAAAACTATTCATTTAAGATTATTTATCTTCCGCCTCAACTTCAGGAGTAAGCAAAGATTGTGAGCGCAGAGATTTGGAGCGAAAGTGCTCCGTCTCGTCTTCAATAATTTCAAGCAGTCTAATATCGCTGGGGTATTCCACCATTTCTTTGGCTTTGTTAATGGAAACCCAATTTATTGCAATAATTTCGGAAGGGTCGTGCTTGCCTATGCGGCCAAGCTTTTTCATAAGATACCACTGAACAACTTTTTTTACATATCGGCCTTTAAGCGTAAAAACATAACGCACTTTAAGCAAGGGTTTTAAGATGGTTGCGCGGTATCCAGTTTCTTCCAAAACTTCCCGCAGGGCGGCTTGGCGGGGCGTTTCCCCGGGCTCTATGTGGCCTTTTGGAAAAGTCCAAATTTTGCGGCCTTTCATACTTTTAACCTGCACTAAAAGCACTTTTTTGCCGTCTAACATAACGCCGCCGCAAGAAAATTCTGGCATTACCATAAACTAGCTCCCTAGTAATTTTGCTAAAGCGTAAATTTTGCTCTCTTCAAAATAATTGCCGTATATTTGCACGCCAACAGGCAAATTTTTATCGTCTTTGCCAAATGGCACGCTTAAGGACGGCACGCCGGCAATATTTGCTGGAGCAGTAAATAAATCGGATAAATACAGCGACAAAATATCATCTTGCTTTTCGCCAATTTTAAAGGCCGTATGCGGAGTGGTTGGGGTTAAAATTAAGTCAACTTCTTTAAAAACTCTTTCAAAATCTTTGCGGATAACCGCGCGGACTTTTTGGGCTTTTTTATAATAATCTTCCGCATGGGCGCTACCAAGCGAGAAGGTGCCAAGCATTATCCTGCGTTTAACTTCCGGGCCAAATGCAGAGCGGTTTTTCAAATAGCTATCTTCCAAATCTGCGCTGTTTTGCGAGGCAAAGCCATATCTTAACCCATCAAAGCGGGCTAGGTTAGAGCTGGCTTCGCTCCCCGTTAAAATATGATAACAAGGGGAGGCGTATTTTGCATAAGGCAGGGAAATTTCTTTAAATTTTACGCCTTGGCTCTCTAGCTTAGTTTTGGCTTGCATAATGCAGGCCTTAATTTGCGGGTCCAAATCTTGCAAAAATTCTTTTGGCAAGCCGACAATAAATTCCTGCGGTTTTTTATAGGGCTTGGCCTCCACGGCGTCGCTATCTGAAATTTTTATAATGCCTTTAAACGGCAAGGGGACGGTGGTGGAATCTTGCTCGTCAGGGCCGGCAATAATGCTTAAAATAAGCTCGTTGTCTTCTGCGTCAAGAGTAAGCGGGCCAATTTGGTCCGCGCTAGAAGAAAACGCCACAAGCCCGTAGCGGGAAACTAAACCATAAGTCGGCTTAACGCCGCAAATACCGCAAAAAGCCGCCGGTTGGCGAACGGAGCCGCCGGTATCGCTGCCCAAAGCTACAGAGGCCATACCAGAAGCAACCGCCGCTGCGCTGCCGCCGGAGCTGCCGCCGGGCACACGCTCGTAGTCAAGCGGATTTCTAACAATACCGAATGCGGAGTTTTCGTTAGAAGAGCCCATAGCAAACTCGTCCATATTAGTGCGGCCTATTATAATTGCGTCCTCGGCTAGCAATCGCTTAACCACAGTAGCGCTATAAACTGCCGTGTAGTTTTGCAGCATTTTTGAAGCGCAAGAAGCCTTATGGCCCTTGTATAAAATATTATCTTTTAAGGCTATTGGCACGCCGGCAAGGCGGCCCTTTTGCTCTTTTGCGTCAATTTCTTTGGCCCTTGCTAGAGCCTCGTCGGCAAAAACCTCTAAAAAAGCATTGATTTTTGGGTTAAGTTCTGTAATTTTGGCAAGACTTGCCGAAATTACATCAACCGCTTTAAGGCTGCCGTCTTGCACTTTTTTAGCTATTTCACGGGCTTTTATCATAATTTATAAAACCTTTTTAACCTTTAAATAATTATCTTGGCTATCATTAAATGCGGCCTTTATTTGAGCGGCGGCTGAGTTTTGGAAGGCTTTATCTTCCCTAAACGGAGCGCTTAGCTTGGCCTCGTCCTCGCTAATGGAGGAAGTATCTATACTTTGCAATTCTTCCACCCAATTTAAGACGGCGGAAAGCTGTTTTGTATAGAGGGCGGCCTCGTCCTCGGTTATGGCAATTTTGGCCTGCTTGGCTGTTTTTTTAATTTCTTCTAGAGTTATCTTCATAAATTTTAATGTAAATTTTTATTTGATGTTAACGGGCAAGTATTTGCGCCGCAGTCTGCGCTTTCTTCATAATTAGAAGAAACAAGCACTTTTTTTGCCCCAGTTGCGCCAAAGGCAAAATAGAGCAGAGCAAGCATCAAGATAATGCCCGCCGTTAAAATTACAACTTTTGTCCAAAAACCGTTTTTAAAATTAATCTTCTTCATAATATCCTTGCTTTACCTATCATAACATTTTAATTTTTAATGGTAAAATGCCTGTTAGACATCAATACATATGAGACTTTTGGACAACTTGGATTTGAGCTGTGGGACGGCTTAAAATATATTCCATTGGAGTAATATATT
>JAISHT010000060.1 GCA_031262415.1 Elusimicrobiota bacterium
ATAGAGGTTGTCATGGATGCTCTTTACAAAGCAAACCAAGAATATCAACTTATTCATGGTAAGGGGAAAAGACCTACAAATAGCGATATTACTTGGGGTAGACCTGAGGGCTGTCAAGACTATGAAAGTATGTCTGGTGGCTATGCTGCTAGATGGAATTGCACACGCTTCGCCATAGGAATATCATTAGAGGGAATTATAACCACTGTCTTAAAAAAAGACATCATTGGAGTTCACGGTGCCTATGAAAAAATGCCAAACGGTTCATTTCGTTGCAAAGAAACATATATGCCTGGCGCAGGGCCATTTAAGAAATATTGCGAGGCTAATAATATTTTGATTCTTAACTAAATCGTATCTTTAAGTAAAAAATATCTTATTGCAATTATAAAAAAGCCTTAGCGCAATATATACCTCTTTGCGCTGGGGCTTTTAATTTATTATCATAAATATATGGAAATGTTTGATACCACTACCAAAACCCCGCAGCCCGTATATACCAGTTTAGCTGCAAAATACCGTCCGCAGACTTTTGAAGAAGTCGTCGGGCAGGCGGGCGTTTCAAAAACTTTAATGAATGCTTTAAAATCAGGCAGGATTGCGCACGCCTATTTGTTTTACGGCCCGCGCGGTTGTGGCAAAACAACAACTGCCCGCCTGCTAGCCAAAGCCTTAAACTGCACTGGGGACGGCAACACAAAGCCTACGGCTCACCCTTGCGGGCATTGCCCCCAATGTTTGGAAATTGCCGCCTCTTCCGATATGGACGTTTTGGAGCTTGACGCCGCAAGCAATACCCAAGTAGAGAGGGTTAGGGAAGCTATTATAGATACCGTTGGCCTAGCGGCCGGGCGTGATAGATTTAAAGTTTTTATCTTAGACGAAGTGCATATGCTATCAGCCTCCTCCTTTAACGCCCTTTTAAAAACTATTGAGGAGCCGCCATCTCATGTCGTTTTTATTCTAGCTACAACAGAGCTTCATAAAGTGCCTTTAACAATTTCGTCCCGCTGTCAAACATTTCGCTTTAAACCTATAGGCGAGGCGGATATATCCGCCCATTTGCTTGATTTGGCAAATGCCGAAAATATTGAGCTAGAAGAAGGGGCCGCAAAAATAATAGCAAAAAGCGCAGGCGGCGCATTAAGGGACGCTTTGACTATGCTTGATAGGGCAATAGCATTCTCCGACGGTAAAATAAGCACCGCTTTAGTTGCCGAGATGCTTGGCATTTTGCCGCAAGATTTGGTGCAAAAAGCCCTTTTGGCCTTGGTTAATAAAGACTCTTTGGGCTTGCATAAGGTTTTTGAAACCGTGCAAAACGAAGGCTTTGAAGCGCAAGGCTTATTAAAAGATTTAAAGGACGCTTTGGGCGATATTTTCTACCTATCTTTAAACGCTGGTAAAGAGCCTTTTGTCGGCGCAAAAGATTTGCTTAAAGAAATGACCCCCGGCTATTTTGCCGCTCTAACCCGCAAAATTTCAAAACTTATTGACGAGGTAAATTTTTCAGATACGCCCGCCCTTTCGGCGGAAGTCGGCCTGTTTACCATTATGGATAGCAGCCTTGATATTGAAGGGCTAATTAACCGCCTTGAAGTTTTGGGCGAGAATATCCAAGAAGACGCTGATGACGATAGCGGCCTAGGCCTTGAAGATAATACTGCGGAAAAAAAAACTCTAAATAATTTTACAGAGCCAAAACCCGCTAGCAAAACACCAAAAACCGAAGCAAAAGAACTAAAAAACGATATTGAGGACGAGCCTTCCTCAGTATTAGCGACGCCACCAATGCCAAAAGCTACGCAAAATACCGATACCCCAGCGGCTTGGCAAAAATTTAAAACTGCTCTTGCAAACAAATATCCGTTTTTATTTGAGGCCGTGCAAGATACTGTTTTTACCTCGCTAGGCGGCGACATTTGGCAGTTAAATTTTAAGGCGAGAGATTCCTTTTTTAAAGATACCGTCGCCAGAAGATTAAAAGATTTTGAGGATTTATCCCGTGAATTATTTGGCGTAAAAATTTCTTTTAAATTAATACTAGATGAACCCGCAGAAAAACCAGCGGTAAAAACAATTAAATCAAATGCCGCACAAAAAGACGCCGCCCCCGCTCAACAAAAACAAAACCTAATTTTAGACGAAGAGGCTTTTGTTGAAGGCGATTTTTCCGCTTACGCCGTCGGCGGCGAGCAAGAAAAAAAAGAAAATCAAGCAAAGCAAGAAACGCAAAAAACGCAAATTAAAACCCCAGCAGAAATAGATGAAGCCGCCCAAATGGCGCTTGATATTTTTGAAGGACAAGTTGTAGAGGCAATTTAATGAAGAGTTTAGATAGGCTTATAAAAGCATTTCGCCGCTTGCCGGGCGTTGGTCCAAGGCAGGCGGAGCGTTTTGCCTTGCATTATTTGCGAGCACCTGAAAGCGAAGTGGCGGAGTTTACGCAGGCTTTGTTAAAAATGCGTGGCTCGGTGCATCTTTGCCCCCAATGTTTTGCTTATAGCGAGGGCGATATTTGCGAAATTTGCAGCGACGATACCCGTGATCAAAACCTAATTTGCGTTGTTGAAGAAGATAAAGATATTGAAGCTATTGAAAAAACAAAAACCTTCAACGGCGTTTACCATGTTTTACACGGCTCAATTTCCCCCATGGACGGCCGCACGGCGGACTCTATAAAAATTAAAGAGCTTGTTATGCGCGTGCAAGACTCGCCCGAGGAAATCCGTGAAGTTATTATAGCCACAAACCCTGATACCGAGGGCGAAACCACCTCTCTTTATATTGCCGATGTTTTGCGGGGGCTTGTTGGCAAAATTAGCCGCATAGGATATGGTATGCCGTTAGGCGGACATATAGATTATATTGACGAGTTGACGCTGTCCCACGCTTTTAAAGGGCGCACAAAACTATAAATGCATATTTCCTTTTACAAAAGGCCGCTTTTTTTACTTCTGATATTTTACAGCCTATTTCTTGTTTTCTTCTTAAAAATTCCAACACCAAAAAGCGGCGATGTCTTTTACCTTGCCCCGCTAAAAAAAGCGAACATTAGCGCAAAAACAATTTCTTATCCAGTAAATAAAAAAACCCAGCATCTTGAAGTTGAAGTTTTAAAAATTAACGGCGAGCCTGCTAAAGGACGCAGTTATCTTTATTGCCGAAATTGCCCCCCAATTTTGCGTGGCCAAATTATTAATTTTATGGGCAATATATCCACGGTAGAAAAAGAAGAAAACTTTGGCAGTTTTGATTGGCAAAAATATCTTGCCCGTAAACATATCTTTACGCAAATAAGAACAAACGGACTAGTTGATGTTAAAAATGTTTCGCCGCTTTGGGTTGCAATATCTAGCGTGCGGGCCAGTATGCTAAATGTTTTTACAAATAATTTTTCTGGCGATTTGGGCGTAATACTTAGCGGCATAACTATAGGCGAAAAGGGCAATATAGATAAAACGCTCAACACGGCTTTTCAAGACTCTGGCGCAATGCATTTGCTTGTTGCTAGCGGCGGCAATGTCGCTTTTGTTACTTTGATAGTTTATTTCCTTTGCACGCTTTTTGGGGTGGGCCGCAAAACTTCCGCCGCTTTGGCTTTGCTGCTGGCTTTGTTTTATACGCTTATTGCCGGCGCAGATGCGCCGCTACTACGGGCGTATTTGATGACATTATCAGCCACCGCAGGCTTTATTTTGGGCCGCAAAAGCGGCGTTTTGCAAGGTTTTATTATAGCGGCATTTTTTATCTTGCTCTTTAATCCGCAGAGTATTTTTGAAGCCGGGTTTCAAATGTCTTTTTTGGCGACGCTTGCCATAATTTTGCTTGCTTGTAATTTTAAACTTAAAAATAGTTTGCCCCGTTTTACAAAGGGCGTTATTTGGTTGTTTTTAGTTTCCTTTATAGCGCAAGCGGCATTGCTGCCAATCTTTACAAACTACTTCCATAAAATATCTTTTAGCGCTGCTCTATCCAATATTATTTTAGTGCCTTTAAGCGGCGTTATCATGGCTGGCGGCTTTATTGTTTGGCTGGTTTCTTTTCTTCATATTGATTTTATTTTTAAAGGGCTTGTATTTTTGCTTAGCCAAATTCTTTTTATCTTTAAAATATTGGTGGAGTTTTTTGCTGGGTTTTCTCTCTCAAAATTTGTTTGCGGGGCATTTGGGCTTAGTAGTATTTTGGCTTATTATATAGTTTTATTTGGCGGGCTTAATTTACCGATTATAAAACATAAAAAACGCTATATTTTTGGCATTTTTGCGCTTTCTTTTTTTATTGCGTTAACAGGCATTTTGCAGCGTCCGCAAAAGCAATATTTCTTAAAAGGTAAATATGCTTTTACTTGGCTTATAAATGACGGCGGGCGGCGAATTGCGCTTGGCGGCGGGGTGAGCGGCGAAGTTTTGCAAAGAGCGGTGCTGGCTAGCGGCAGTAAAAAACTTGATTGCCTATTTTTAAACTCTTCTTACAAAAGCGCAAGCTATGCCTTGCGTGATATCGGCGGCCTAAAAATAGAAACAATATTTTTGCCTAACAGTGAAATTGCAGAAGAAACGCAGGAAGTCTTAGTGGCTAGCAAAGCCCAAATAAAACAATTATGGCCGGGGCAAAATGCCTGCGGCGTAAAAACAAATTATGCGTGGTTTGTGGGCGAGGACGGAGAAGTTTTTAAGAAAACAGAGCCAAGCCGCCATTTATCTTATGAGTTTAAAGATATTATTACCTCGGGCAATAATCAGGCTTATTTTAAAGAGGGGCAGTTAAATATTTATCAAAAATAAATAGGCCGCCGTTAAATCCGCTTTATTTTTTGGCCTGAGCGGCGACTTCAGCCATAAGTTTTTTAATTTCTTCAGGGTCCCCAAGAAAGTAATCTTTAGTAAGTTTAAAATCAGCGTCAAACTCAAAAACATAAGGCGCGCCTGTTGGCAAATTAAGTTCAACAATGCCGTCGTCAGATATGTTTTTTAAATACTTAATTACGCCCCGTAAGCTGTTGCCGTGGGCGACAACTAAAATATTATCCGCCTCTTTTAGTTTTGGGAAAATTGTTTTATGCCAATATGGCAAAATGCGCTCAATAGTATCTTTTAAAGACTCTGTGCGCGGCAGCTGGTCATCAGGCACATTTTTGTAGCGTATATCAAATTTGGGGTTGCGGGGGTCGTCCTCGGGCAGAGGATCCGGGGCGGTATCAAAACTGCGCCGCCAAAGTAAAACTTTTTCGTCGCCATATTTTTTGGCAGTTTCAGCTTTATTTAAACCTTGCAAAATGCCGTAATGCTTTTCGTTGAGGCGCCAAGTTTTTTCTACTGGCAGCCAATCTTGATTAAGATTATCAAGAACAATATTAAGAGTTTTTACGGCTCTCTTTAAAAAGGAAGTATAAGCAATATCAAAAACAAAACCTTCTTTTTTTAAATGCTCGGCGGCGGCCGCAGCCTCTTCTTCGCCTTTAGGCGTAAGGTCAACATCTGTCCAGCCGGTAAATCTATTTTCTAAATTCCAAGCGCTTTGCCCGTGGCGCAGCAAGACTATTCTTTTCATAAAGCCCCCTTGTGTAAATATATATTTAAGTATATATAAAAAAGAACCCCCCGCCAAATAAAAGCAGGGGGTAATTTTTTACTTTTAAAATAATTAGCGGAAAGTTAAACGCTTGTTATTTTTAGCATGTCGCTTTGCTAAATAATAGTCTAAACTTATTTTGCCGGGCCCGGCAACCAGAAAGCTTTGCAAAATAATAATGGCAAATAAAACGCCAGTTATATTAACTTTATTAAAGCTGCCGGCAAAAAAGAAAAACCCGCTAAACAAAGCTACAAGTATCATCAAAATTGTAGCAAAGCGAAAAGTAAGCCCAAACAAAATAAGTAAAGACGCAAGGTAAGTTAAAACAACAACCGTTGTGCAAATAATATGGGCGTATGGTAAGCCGATATCAATACCGTTTTGAATAAATGCATTAAGGTGCAAAGTCTGCCCGATGTTTAAAAATAAGAAAGCCAAAGCAAGCAGCGCCCTTTGCGCAAAAACCAGTAAAGAAAATGTTTTATCAGATATTCTGCCCATATTTTATTCGCCTTCTATCTATCTTTTATGTTGCGTTAAAATAAAGATACGCCTGCGCTTAAAGAATACAGCGTTTGCCTATCTTCAGTATTTTGGCTGAAGTTAAGCCATTCAACTGCGCCGTTTATGTTGATAATACCAATGTTTAACATAAGGCCGAGCCTTAAATCGTCTGCGCTTGGGTATTCTTCAGTTTTAAGATAGTTATAAGCCACATAAGGGCGAACTATTTTATAAGTATAACCCATATATGCGCCGACGGAATAATCCAAAAAGCCGCCGTAAACAGCGGTGAAATAAGGCACATCTAACCATTGCGGGGCGGTGCTTTTGTCGCCATTATAATTAACGGCTTTTACAAAAGTTGCGCCCATATCAAGGCCGCCAGTTTTTTCGCTGATAAAGAAGTAAATATCGCTTTCTTCAACATCAGAATCAGGCTCGTAAAAAGAGTGGAAGATGCCTTTGTAGCCTGCGCCTATTTTTAGCTCGTCGGTGGGGATTAATCTAAAAAGCAAGTTTTCAATATTAACGGAGGCATAAAGGTCGTAAGCATAGTTGGAATAAGCATTTGCCTTTGGTATATAGGTGCCCGTTGCGCCGACTTCAACAATATCAATAAACGGTATGCGGGCCCTTGCCCCAAGGCCGTATTGAGACATAGTGCTGTAATTATCACGCTCATACATAGCATACTCTGGCACTATAGATAAACCGGGCAGCAGCGTCAAGTCAGCTTGCGCGCGCAGCACGGTGTATCCGTCTTTACCGGCCAAGCCGGAAACGCTTACCTGCCCGTAGCTAAAAGCTAAGGGCAAGGCAAGCAATGCTAATGAAAAGAGAAGTTTTTTCATAAATTTTATTTTTTGCAGCCGCAAGAGCAGCCTTTTTTGCGTTTGGCGGCAATTTTGGCGTCTTCATCAATTAAGAACTTAGCATAATTTTTTGGCTTTCTATTCTTCCAGCCTTTTTTATGATACGCATAACCAATGATTAACGGAGCGGCTAAAGTAACCTCGCTATAAACCATTTGCTCTAACGCGGTTGATACTTTACCCCAAGAAGAAGCTTCCTTTAAGGTGGAGCTTGAAAGAGCGCCGTCTCTAACATCGGCAACGGTTATTTGCACGGCGTATTTATGCATTGGGGAATCTTTACCCAAAATCTCGGCCGCTACAACGGTATCTTGCACAAAGTTTTTTGGCACGCCGCCGCTAAACATCATAAGACCGCTTTCTTTGGAGTGGATTTTAATTTTTGTAAGTTCAAGGAAGTCTTTTGCGCTGTCAATAGAAACATGCTCAAGCGGATTTTCGCTTTGATGAGCGACGAAGCCAAAGCCGGCGGAGCAATCTGAAAATGCGGGCACAAATATTGGCACGCCTTTTTTGTAAGCATTATAAACAATGCTGTCTTTGCCTTTATTTTTCTTTTCAAGCCATTTGCCCATTTCAAGGATAAATTCGCGAGAGGAGTAGGGGCGTTTTTCTAAAGAATCGGCAATAATTTTTATTGTTTCGTCGCATTCTTTAAGTTCGTCTTCGTTGATGTAGGTATCGTAAATTCTGTCAATGTGCAAATCTCTTAATAAATTATCATCGGCATTATACTGATTGCCTTTGTAATGTTTATAGCCCAAAGCTTCAAAAAAGTCCTGATCCACGATATTTGCGCCGGTTGAAACAATAGCGTCAACCATATTGTTTTGTATCATATCCACGACCACTTTTTTAAGCCCGGCGGAAATTAATGAGCCCGCTAAACATAAAAACACGCAGCAGTTTTTATCTTTAAGCATAGTGTCGTATATGACGGCAGCGCGGTTTAAATCCCTAGAGGAATAAGCCATATGTTGCATATCTTCAACAAGCTTAACAACATTGTGTTTTTTAATATCTATGTGTTTGATTGTTTCTTTCAGGAAACTCTTTTGCGTCTTTTTTTCCATTTTTTCTTCGCTCCTAATGCTATAATTGTTATATATAATTATATTAAATATTTAAAAATAAAAAGCGTTTTTCGCTAGGAGGAGTAAATGTACGAAAATATTAAAAAGCAGGATACGCCTGTTTACGACGCAATTATGCGCGAGGCTTCCCGTCAGCAAAACAGAATTGAGCTAATTGCTTCTGAAAATTTTACATCGCCGGCTGTTATGGAGGCGCAAGGCTCTGTTTTAACAAATAAATATGCGGAAGGCTACCCGGCCCGCAGATATTACGGCGGTTGCGAATATGTGGACCAGGTGGAACTTTTAGCTATTGAAAGAGCAAAAGAACTTTTTAAAGCAGAAGGCGCAAATGTGCAGCCACATAGCGGCACGCAAGCAAATATCGCCGCTTATTTAGCTTTAATTACGCCCGGCGACACTGTTTTGGGTTTAAACCTTTCCCACGGCGGGCATTTAACGCACGGGCATCCTTTAAATTTCTCTGGCAAATATTTCAAAATTGTTGAAATGAATGTGCGCAAAGATACAGAAGAAATTGATTATGATGAAGCCGCCAAAACTGCTTTAGAAACAAAACCTAAACTTATTATGGCCGGCGCATCTAACTACTCTAGAATTTTTGATTGGAAAAAACTGCGTGAAATTGCAGACAGCGTTGGCGCATTTTTAGTTTGCGACATTGCTCACTACGCCGGCCTTATTGCCGCAGACGAATATCCAAGCCCAATTCCTTTTGCAGATGTCGTTACCACAACCACGCACAAAACTTTAAGAGGCCCAAGAGGCGGCTTAATTTTGTGTAAAGAAAAATTCTTAAAACAAGTTAATTCTTCAGTTTTCCCGGGCAATCAGGGCGGGCCGCTTATGCATACAATAGCGGCAAAAGCCGTTTGTTTTGGAGAGGCTTTAAAACCGGAATTTAAAGCATATCAAAAACAAGTTAAAGCCAATGCAAAACGTATGGTGGAAGAATTGCAAAAAAGAGGATACCGCATCGTCGCAGGCGGGACGGATTCCCATGTTTTAAGCGTTGATTTAAGAGCCAAAAACATAACCGGTAAAATAGCCGAAATTGCGCTAGATAAAGCCGGCATCACTTGCAATAAAAACACCATTCCTTACGACCCGGAAAAACCGATGATTACAAGCGGCATTAGGCTTGGCACGCCGGCGGTAACCACCCGTGGTATGAAAGAAGATGATATGGCTACAGTAGTCGCCTTTATTGACGAGGCTATTAATAATCACGCCGATGAGGCTAAACTTGCGGAAATTTCCGCCAGAGTGGAAGACTTCCTTAAAAAATTCCCTTTATATAAAGGTATGTTTTAAGGCGTGTAGTCTTGGTTAATGAAGTATAAAATAAAAAAGAGTATTTTTAAAATAGCGGGGGCGCTGGCCTTAGCGGTATTAGTGGCTGGCAGCCTTCGCTATTTTAATAAACAAAATGTATCAAAACCGCCGCGTACGGGCGGGGTAGTATCTATGTTGCCGTCTAATACAGAAATTTTATTTGCGCTGGGCGTTGATGATATAAGCGGCGTTAGCAGCTTTTGCAATTGGCCGCCAGAGGCGCAAAACATACAAAAACTTGGCGATAGTTTTGCCCCGGATATAGAGGGCATCATAAAACTTAAACCAAGAGTAGTTTTTTTGGGGGAAGATAATTCTTTTGACCTTGCTCCCCGTATAAGAAGATATGGTTTAAATGTCGTTGTGGTGCCTAATGCTAAGCGAGTAGAAGATATTTATTCTAATATAGAATTAATTGCCAAAAATACGGGCAAGGACGCAAGCCAGGTAATAGCGGAGTTAAAAGAAATAGTAGGCGTTAAGCCGCCGCTTACAAAGCGGGTTTATATTGAAGTTGACTCTGGCTACTTCACCGCCGGCGGGCAAAGTTTCATAAGTGATTTTTTTGAATATCACGGCGCAAAAAATATTTTTAAAAATATAAAAGAAGAATATTTCCAAACATCTCTTGAGGCGATATTAGAGCGCAGGCCAGATGTTGTTTATAAAATGTTGCCGCTTAACTATAAAGACGACGGCGAGGTTTTACCCACAGGCAAAGAAGTTTTTGTTTTTGACCCCGATATTTACGCTCGCCCGTCAGTTAGAGCATTGCAAAATATTAGGACCCCGGGCCGAAAAATTAAAACGGCGGCAAAATAAGCAGTGTCAACAATAACAGTATAAATAATAAAGGAGCAAGAATGAAACAATTTGATTTTTATCTAATAGTCGGCTTGTTGTTAATTTGTGGCCTGTCCATTTATATTTTTGGCTTTGGCGCAGAAGATAGCACTCTTCTTCAGTTAAGGATTTCAAAAATATTATGCGCCGTTTTGTGCGGCGGTGCATTAGCGTCGGCAGGAGTTATGTTGCAAAACTTGCTTAAAAATCCGCTGGCGGATCCTTATATTTTAGGCACCTCTTCAGGCGGAGCTTTGGGCATTATGGCGGCGGTGCTTTTGGGGTATTCCTCAATTACTTTGCCTTTTTATTTTTTTGTAGTTGGCGGCGCTTTTTTAGCTATTTTGACGGTATGCTCGCTTGGCGGGCTGAGTGGCAAAAGCTCGGCCGTTAAAGTTATTTTAGCTGGCGTAGCTGTTAATATTTTTTTAAGCTCGGTTATAATGCTTATTGTGTT
>JAISHT010000120.1 GCA_031262415.1 Elusimicrobiota bacterium
CTAAAAAAACAAAAAATATAACAAATAATGACTCGCTAAAAGGCCTTGTGAAAGATGATTATGCCTTTCTTTTAAAAATGCCAAATGACTGGAAAAAGATACATATCCCCGATACCCGAGAAGAAGATAAAAATCTTTCACAAGAACAAAGAGAGCAAAAAATAACAGAAATTTTAAATAAAATAAATAACCCTGTGGTAAAACACCGCTTGTGGTTATTAGTTGAACGCCTAAAAGACCTCAAAAATAAATACGGCACGCCTGATAATATTATTTTTGAAGTTGCTAGGGAAGAGTTTATCAGCAAAGATTCCGAAAAATACGAAGAACTGATGGAAAAGCAAAAGGAAAATAAAAAAGAAATAGAGCAAGCCGTCAAAAAACTTGAAGATAGTGGCATAGGTTGCGGAGGTAATAATATTTTAAAAATGCGTCTTTTTACCGAGCAAGGCGGTGTTGATATTTATGACACCACAGAAACAAGGAATCTTGATGAGACAAAATTTTCTGAATACGAAATTGACCATATTGTCCCTCGTTCTAGGAAAGGTTCGGATAGTATAGAAAACATGGTTTTAACCAAAATAGCTTTAAACAAAAGCAAGATAAATTATACGCCCTATGAATGGTTTAATAAAGAAAAAGGCAACAAAGAAAAATGGGATAAATTTAGGGAAAATATTGCAACTGCTAATGGATTATCTGATTACAAAAAAATGCTATTGATATCCGATAGAGCGGCGGAAATAGAAAAATCCCGCAATGACCTTCAAGCTACTGCATACATTGAAAAGTTGGCCCAACAATTAACCGCCCTATATTTTGGCTGGGGGCTTAATACAAAAGATGATATTCGTAAGATATTTGTTTCAACTGGTGTTAAAACAGCTCAAATTCGCAAAAATTTAAGCCTTAATTCATTATTGCACAAAGAGCTTAGCGAGATTGAAGTCTCAAGTCTAGTTAATAGAGATGAGATAGAAGAAAAGAATAGGAAAAACAAAAAACATCACGCTCTTGACGCTTTAGTTTTAAGTATAGCAAGGGATTGTTTTTGGAATTATAATCAACGCAAGTATATGGCTCCACCATTTTTTAATAAGCCTTTTGTGGAAAAGCAACTTACCAAAGTTATCCCTGAAAAAATTAAATATACTTCCCCTAAAGTGGCTGCAACTATATATGGCATAAGAGAAACAAAAGAAAACGGAAAAGATGTTTACTATATCATTGGCCCTAAAGTTAAAAGTAAATTTAAAAAAGAGGACTTGATTATCAATGACAAGGGTATGCGGCAACTTGGCAATTATATAGAACTAAAACCTAGGCAATTTTTCACTAATGATAAAGAGCATAGAGGACAAATAGTCTATAAAGTAAAAAACACTTGGAAGGTTGAGCCTATATATGTTTGGGATAGCGAGTATAAAAAGAAAAAGGAATTTAAGCAAAAATATGGGCAGGTTTACTTTTTTAAAGCTGGGCAACTTGTTTCCCTAGAAGAATTATCTGTAGGGGATAAACCTATAAAAAAAGGTATTTATATTTTGAGAGGGCTTAACAAGGCGGGCCAAGCAAAAATAGAATCCATAGAAACACAAAAAGAATTCCGCCCCGCTATAACAGCCCTTATTGAAAAGGGAAAAATGAAAACTTATACAAACTTATGTCAACACACTTAGTCCATATTTTAAAACATAACAGCTACTTATCAATAGATAGAGGTTGTTTGGTGTGTAAATATGAAGATGAGGAACGTCGCCTGCCACTAGCCGATATTTTGGCAGTTATTATTGCAGCACGGGGCGTCGGTTTTAGCGGGGAAGCCTTATCTTCAATAATAAACAATGGCGCGGTAATTTTACATTGCGACCATAGCTATAAACCCATAGGTAAAACTATTGGGTTAAGCAATATCGTCCACGTAGGTACTTTTGAATCCCAACTTACCTTTAACCCTAAAATGGCTGATAATATTTGGCAAAAGATAATAACAGCCAAAATAGCCAATCAAGCCCATTTGCTAGATTATTTAAAGGTTGAGCATAAACTTTGGGATTATTTAAAAACGGGTAATAATGACGAAGGCAATGCCGCTAGACATTATTGGGGTTTTTACTTTAAGCAGTTTGGCCGCAAGAACCCAAAAACACGGGAAAGACGGGGAGCAACAGATCCCGTCAATTCTATGCTTAATTATGGCTATGCGGTTATTGGGGCATTACTGCATCGCTCATTATTAGCGCACGGGCTTAATACTTCTATTGGCGTACACCATAAACTGCATTTTAAGAGCGACCCGCTTTTATACGATGCCATAGAACCCGTGCGCCCTATCTGTGATTTTTTGCTTTTAAAATATCGTCAAGATAATCCATCTGACAAAATAGAAGACTGGGTAAAAACAGCGGCAAAAAATATTATGTTTTGCAAAATAAAAACTATAGATAATAAACGGATAAAATTAGTAAATGCCATTGATTTTTATGCATCGTCCTTAGCAAATGTGTATAGATTTGGTAATATTAAAAGCCTTTTTATACCTTCAATACTGGGGGCTTATTTTGAGGGGGATTAGTAAATATCGTATGGGGTGGCTTTTAGTTTTATTTGATTTACCTACAGATACAAAAACAGAACGGCGGGAGGCTACTAGGTTTCGCAATTCTCTTTTGGATTTGGGGTATCTTATGGTTCAATATTCGGTTTATGCAAGGTGTGCTATTACATTGGAAAAAAAGGCAACTCATTTAAAACAACTAAAAACTATTGCGCCGGCAACAGGTAATGTGCAATGCATTTTTATAACTGATGCTCAGTGGGAAAAGTCAATAACAATAAGTTGTACAGAAGTCAAAGCAAAAAGACAAATAACAAAAGAAGTTAAAGTTGGCGAGCAACTACAATTTTGGTAAAATATACAAAAAAACAACCGCAAAATGCCAAATGCATTTTGTTTTGCTAATTAATTAAAACTTTTAGAAAGCTAACCGTACGTACAGCAAGCAGTACTTGCTAGAAGTGGTACAATTTCTTTCTAGTTAGTTAAGGCGGGGCAATAAAATCAGACTTATGGCTACATTTACATTTAAACAAATTTTTTTCAAAACATCAATTATTTGCCATAATACGCACTATACAATCCTATTATAACAAATCTGATTTTATTGCCCCGTCAAAACGTAACTATCCAAATGTAAGCTTTCTAACAGGCCATTATAACCATAACAAACTATAACATATTTATTGTGGTTTTTGTTGTTATTTATAAAAAACAAAAGCCCGCAACTAAAGTTGCGGGCTTTTGTGTAAGGCTAAAATTTATTTATCACACTACAGATTAATCTTGCAAAACCTAACACGCTGGAGACATTAGCTAACACGTTAGAGATTTTTCAAACCGCTACTTCAAAGTTATTTCTACTCGGCGGTTGGATTTGCGGCCCTCTTCGGTGTCATTGCTTGCGATGGGGCGTTCGTCAGCCATACCGTAGTATTCAACTTTGTCTTTGGGTATGCCGTTGGCAATGAAATATTGTGCTACTT
Organism: Elusimicrobiota bacterium; assembly: GCA_031262415.1. Lineage (GTDB taxonomy): Bacteria > Elusimicrobiota > Elusimicrobia > Elusimicrobiales > Elusimicrobiaceae > Proelusimicrobium. The sequence goes on from JAISHT010000120.1 coordinate 3,547, forward strand.
CTTTGGCTCTGTCTAGAGAAATTTTCTTGTTTTGTGCGCGCGTGCCAAAATTATCTGTGTGGCCGGTTATGATGATTTTATTATAATCCAGCTTTTTAAAATCCGCCACTTTGGTAGCAAGGTAAGCCTTTGTATCAGCGTCTAAACCGTGCTTGTATTCGTCAAATTCCATAATCCTGATAAAGACAGTTTGCGGCTCGGGGGGGGTGATTACAGTCTCTGGCAAATTTTTGGCTTGCTCGGGCGTGGTTGCGGGTAAAACTAGACCTTGCGTCGGCGTTGTGGGGGACGGGGTTTTATTTGTTTTAATAGCGCAGGCCGCTAGCGTAAAAACAACAAAAACAGAAGTTAACAATATAATTTTTTTCATAATTTCTCCTTAAAGACAATAACTAAAAATAAATACTATATTAATTCTAATTTATAAAAGCGGTTTTGGCAAGGTTTTTATTAAGGTTTAGTTTTTTATGCACGCCCGCATATATTTTTTGACATAAAAAATGCGCAGGTCTATTAAAACCCACGCATTTTAAAATTCTAATTTTCGTCAAGCTAAACAACCGCTTAATTAGACGAAGACGCGCTAAGCAATGTTATAAGCTGCAAAAGCAAGTTGATAATATCCAAATAAATGCTTATGGCAAAGTTAAGGGCGGTTTCCCAATTATTTGCGGCGGCAACCTCTTTAAGTTTAGCAAGCCTGTTAAAATCAAAAAGCAAATAGCCCGTAAAAATAATTACGCCAAAAGCCGCTATAAAGCGTTGCCCCGCTTGAAAGCGGACAAAAAGCCTTATAATGCTTATAACCACAAGTATCAAAAGCGCAATAAAAAGGATTGTGCCAAGCCAGCTAAAATCAAGCCCGGGGTAGCTGCCCACCATAGCGGTTAAAAAAGTTGTCAAAGCGGTTATGGCAATGGCTTTTTGCACAACTTCGGTATTAGCAATTGTGTAAATGCCAAGCGTAAAGCCGCTGCTTAAAGTAAAGACGAACATCAAAAGCATATTAAGCGGCGTTTTGCTTTGCAAGAACATCAGGGCGATAAACGCAATTATGTTTACTATTATTGCCGTCCACATAACGCTTTTTACTTTTTGCGGATTACCCTGGGCAATAGCCGTCTTCATAATGCCGCCCGATATTATGCTGCCAACATAAGCGCATAGTAAAGAAAGCGTTAAAAGCAAAAAGGTTTTCATCATTAAAGTTTCAAACATTTTTCTTCTCCTTTTTTTGATTTTTTAGAATTAAAAATTTAGATTTAAAAACGGCGCGCCGCTTAAATCAGCGCACCGTTATAAAATGGCTTCCGGGCTAGGGATCGAACCTAGGACCTCTCCTCCAAAGGGAGATGTGTTACCGCTACACCACCCGGAAAAAAACCACAAGGAAGCACGATAATGGGCAGTTAAACCCGGCTTTTTAGGCCCCTTCGCCCTGCTCCCCAGAGGGCGCATTTTGCGCTACGCCGCTAGGGTTTTTGGCAAGCTCATCTTGATAAGCTTTTAAGATATTATCTTCCAAATACTTCCTAAATTCCTGATTTATCGGGTGCACCATATCTTTGTGGGACCCATCAGGCAACTTTCTTGAAGGCATACACAAAAATACCCCTTTTGTGCCTTCAACTATTTTCATATTGCGAATAACAAAAGAATCGTCAAATGTAACGCTTGCAAAAGCTTTAAGACGTTCTTCCCCCATCAGATGTATTCTTATTTCCGTTATCTTCATATTTTTGTCCTCCAAAAATGCGTGAGAAAAACAGTCCTGTTGTCAGCGCTTATCTTCCTTACGATTCCTTCCGCTAGCGATTTGTCATCTACTAGTCCAAAAATACACGAGCCCGAGCCGGACATCAATACAGCTTGTGCGCCAAAGGCCTTCATTTCCTGCTTAAGTTTGGCGACGCTATCCATATACGGTAGTACGCTTTCTTCTAGTTTATTATAAACCAGTTTTCCGTACTCTTCAAGGGGGCTGCCCTTTTCTACATCTTCTAATAGTTTATTAAGACTGGAGATATTTGTCAATATCTTTTCGTTAGAATCTAGGTTTACTTTGCTGTAAACTTCTTTAGTATTTGACGGCTGGCCCGGATACGCCACTATTATATAAGGGGAGTTTATTTTACTCTTTATCGGGGTCAACTCGTCGCCAATGCCTTCGCCTTTTGCAAAAGTATCTTGATGTAAAAAGAACGGGACATCTGCGCCAAGTTTAGCGGTTAACTGCACTAAATCTTTTAGCCGCTTTGCATTTAGCTCAATATTAAAAAGCGAGCAAAGCGCCAAAATGACAGCAGCCGCATCGGACGAGCCGCCGCCAAGGCCGGAGCCTATTGGTATATTTTTTTCTAGGCGGATTTTGCAATCGGCCTTTATATCAAAATGCTCAAAAAACGCCTGGGCCGCTTTGTAAGCTAAGTTGCTGTTATCAGCTTTTAGCTCTTTGCCAAAAGGGCCTTTAGTTTTAAGCTCTATAGTTGTTTTTTCCGCCTTATCAACGGATATTTTTATATCGTCGCCAAGGGCTATTTTTGCAAACAGCGTTTGAAGCGTGTGGTAGCCGTCTTGGCGTTTGCCAATAACCTCTAAAAATAAATTTATTTTTGCAGGTGCAAATACGGATATTTCAGTAGTCATCTTTTTCTCCTTATCTGAAGTTTACTTTATTAATGCGCCGTTTTTATATACTTCTTTGCTTTTTATTTCCCCATTTTCCTTATAGACAATGCGCTCGCCGTCAAGCAAATTGTCTTTATAGTTTTCTTCCAGATATATCTTGCCGCTTGGGTAAAAGCCCTTTCTTTTGCCTTGTAAAAGGCCTTTTGCAAGATTTTCGCTATACATAGTTTTGCCACTATCATAAAAGAAAGTTCTTAGCCCTTGCATAATATCATTGCTAAAAAATGTGGAAGTTTCAAGAGCCCCGTCAAAATGGAAAGTTTTCTGCTCGCCCTCGCGCATATTGTTTACATAGTTTTCTGCGCTGAGCAAAACGCCGTTAAGGCCAAAAAACTCCCGCTTGCCGTTTAACTTGCCTTTTGAATAATTGGCCTTTTCTTCCGTCAAAATACCTCTTTGAAAAGTGAAATTATTTACCTTACCTTCACGCAGGCCATCTTTAAAAAATTCCGTTGCTATAAGGCGGCCGTTGGTATCATAAGCATTGCCTTTGCCCTCTGGCTTGCCGTCTTTAAAAGATACTTCCCGCCTTAAGCTGCCATTGGGGTAAAATTCCTTTGCGTCGCCTGTTATGGCCTGCCCTTCTTGGCTAAGAATATTGCCTATTTCATCAAGTTGCAAGCGGCCTATTTCTTTGCCATTATGATAAAAAATTCTTTCTTTATGGTTGCGGGTAAAAGTGTAGCCGCTGGGTTTTGCTATTTTTGCCGCTGGCAGAGCTTGCGTTTTATCAGTATTGGCGGCGGCTTCTTTTATTTCTTCCTTTTTTAGAGAACCAGTTGCAACCGCAGAGGAGGCGTCAGTTTCTTCAGTCGTTGCCTCGGTTGCGCTGGCAAGCTCTTTGGCTTTGCCGTCTTCATAAATTTTAGTGTCTTTGACTACGGCATAATACTCTGTAAACTCGCCGTCGGTTATTTTGCCGTCTGTTGCAAGGCCGTCGTCCGTGCGTTTTTGCACAGCAACCAGCTTAGCTTTATAAAAGCGTTTTTCATTATCCAGAGCCAAAGTTATAAGTTCTTCTTTTTTCATTTCTATCATTGTACAAAAAAATATTAAAAGTAAAGAGTTTTTTATATTGACAAGGTTTGTTTAATCATATATCCTTAATATTATAAGTTTTCAAGATATTTTGACTAGGAGGGTAAGGAAAATGAGCGAAATACACCTTACAGATGCAAATTTTGAAGAAGAAATAACAAAATACAAAGGCGTTGCTCTTGTAGATTTTTGGGCCCCGTGGTGCGGCCCTTGCAGAATGCTAGGCCCCGTTATTGAAGAATTAGCAGGCGAGTATGAGGGCAAGGCCAAAATCTGCAAACTTAATACAGATGAAGCGGCTGAAAAGAGCGCAGAGTTCCGCGTTTCTTCTATACCAACCATTATTTTCTTTAAAGACGGTCAGCCAAAAGCCCAATTAATAGGCTTACAAAGCAAAGAAGAACTTAAAAAAAATCTTGACGCTTTGTTGTAATATTTATAGTATATTCTTATCACTTGTGGTTTTTACGCCCGCTTAAAACGGGCGTAAAGCCAAAATTCCAAAACAATGGGAGTTCCTTTTTTTCACCCTTTCCTGCTACTAGCAGGCCAAGCCTTCTTTTTATAAACATTTTTTATGTTACCTACAAAAGAACTTTTTGTCATAGACGCCCATGGATTCCTTCATAGGAATTACCACGCTTTGCCCAAACTTTCCACTTCAAAAGGGGAGGAGGTTGGCGCATTGTATGGGTTTGTAAACTGGCTTGTACGTTTTGTGCGGGAAAAGAGTCCGCAGTATGTAGCGGTTTGTTTTGATTCAAAAGGCCCGACTAATCGCCATAAAGTTTTTAAAGAATATAAGGCTAACCGCCCTCCAACAGACGAGGCTTTGGTATCACAATTACAAGTAGCTAGAGAAGTCGCCACAGCAATGGGTTTTAAAGTTGTAGCAATGACGGGAGCCGAAGCTGACGATATTATGGCTACCCTCAGCGTGCAAGCAAAAAACGAAGGATACTCTGCAACAATAATTTCTTCTGATAAAGATATTTACCAAATTATGGGGGAGAACATAAAGGTTTGGACGGGCGGCGCAAAAGACCCTATAAAAGGCACAGAGGCCTGTCAGGAAAGGTTCGCCGTTGATTGCGCCCATATAGCAGACTACCTTGCAATAGTTGGCGATTCTTCCGATAATATCCCGGGTATAGCGGGCCTTGGCCCAAAATCGGCCGCCGAGCTTATAAACAATTTTGGGCATTTGGAGGATATTTTAGCCGCCGCCAAAAGGCAAGACGCCAAAATTAAACCTACAATGTTAAAAAAGATTTTGGAGGGGGAAGAGTCCGCAATTTTATCAAAAAAACTTATCTTGCTTGATACCGCTCTCCCACTTGGCCTTACTACTGAGGATTTAAAACTCCGTCCGCCAAATACCGCCGCATTAAATACATTAATTGAAAGGTTTGAGTTTAAAAATTTGCGCAATTTCTTGCAGGAAAATACTGAGCAGGCAATGCTTGAGGCCGTTGATACTCCGCTTGTTCAGGGCGATTTGTTTAGTATAGACAGCGGCGAAGCTGCGGCAAATGATAATTCTCTGCCATTTCCCCAAATTCTTGAGAGCGCAAAAGCGGCAAAAGAAATATTTTTATATGCCGAGGAGGAGCTTTTTGTTTTAGCTACCTCGCTAGCAGAATACGCTGTTGTTTATCAAAATTCTATTACTAAAGAGCAAGCGCAAATACTATTTGAAATTGTGTCAAATAATGAAATATTAAAAATAGGCAATGATATTAAATATACTTTAAGAACTCTTAATTACAATGCTACGCCGCCTAGTTTTATAAATTGCTTTGATACCGCTCTAGCTAAATATTGCCTTGATCCAGCAGGCGAGTTTAGCCTAATGGCAATACTAGCCGCCAATCTTAGAATTACAACAAGTCCGCAAATGGGCGATAAACAGCGTATGGCTTTATATGCCAAACACATTTGGCAGCTTAAAGAAAATTTAATAAAAAAACTAAAAGAAGCCGAGCAAAGCCAAGTATACTCCGAAATGGAAATCCCGCTAATGAGCGTGCTTTTAAATATGGAAGCAAACGGCATTATGGTTGATACAAATTGGCTTAAAACTTTGGAAATACTGCTTGCTAAAGAACTTGATACAGAGCAAAAAGAAATCAATAAAATAGCAGGGCGGGAAGTTAATATAAATTCCCCAAAACAACTTGGCGTATTGCTTTTTGAAGAGCTTAAATTGCCGCCGCTTAGAAAAACAAAAACGGGCTATTCCACCGATGAAGAGGCTTTAAGCCGTTTAATACAAATCCACCCCATAGCCGAGCATATTTTAAAATATAGAGAAAGCGCAAAACTTAAAAGCACTTATGTAGATAGTCTTTTAACGCTGGCTAGCCAGGCGGAGCATAAAGTCCATACTAATTTTAATCAAACGGGCACCGTAACGGGCCGCCTTTCAAGTTTTAACCCAAATTTGCAAAATATACCTGTTCGCACGGAAAAGGGCCGCCTTATAAGGCAGGCTTTTATCGCAGACGAGGGCAAAGTTTTGCTTTCTGTAGATTATTCCCAAATTGATTTGCGTGTTTTAGCCCACGAATCTGGCGATAGCGCTCTAATAAATGCTTTTAGAAATTCCGCCGATATTCACACCCAAACAGCGGCCGAGGTTTTTGGCGTTATGCCCGGGCTTGTTACAAAAGAAATGCGCTCGCGCGCCAAAGCAATTAATTTTGGCATAGTTTACGGGCAAGGGCCTATGGCACTTTCGCAATCTCTTGGCATAAGCATTAGAGAGGCAAAAGAGTATATTGACGCTTATTTTGCCCGCTACAGCACAGTTAAAAAATGGATTGATGATACCGCCGCCCAAGCCCGCTCGGCAGGATATGTGAAAACGCTTTTTGGCCATATAAGATTTTTGCCGGAGTTTGAGGCCTCTTCTGCACGGCTGGCAAGTTTTGCAAATAGAGCATCGGTTAATACAATAGTTCAGGGCGGCTCGTCTGATATTATTAAGAAAGCGATGATAGATATTTACGCCGCTATGCCCAAAGATATTTTAATGCTACTACAAGTGCACGACGAGCTTATTTTTGAAGTCCCGCAAGGCAAAATAAAAGAAACAGCCGCTTGGGTTAAAGATAAAATGGAAAGCGCCGTTGCCTTGCAAGTGCCGCTGCTTGCCGAAGCCAAAGCAGGCAAAAACTGGAATGAAATGGGCAAGGTTATTTAATGAATTTTAAGAAAAAAGGCAAAATTGTTTTAGGGCTTACCGGCGGCATTAGCGCAGGCAAAAGCGTTGCGGCGGGTATTTTTAAAGACCTTGGGGCTGAAGTTATTTGCGCCGATACTCTTGCCGCAAAAAACTTTGTTTTGCTTGAAGAAAAAATAAAAAGCTATTTTGAAACCGCCGATAAAAAAGAAATTGCCTTTGCTGTTTTTATGGACCCGACTAAAAAGAAATGGCTTGAGAGAGTTTTGCACCCGCTAATTTTAAAAGACGCTTTAGAAATTATTAGCCGAACAAAAAAGAAAATAGTTATTTTTGATTTGCCGCTACTTTTTGAAGCGGGCCTTGAAGGAGGGTTTGATTTAGTTTTGTGTATTTATGCAGATTATAACTTGCGTCTAAAACGGGCTTTAACACGCAAAATGACCGCCGTTGATTTTAAACAGCGCGACGCCGCCCAAATGCTGCTTGAAGAAAAGGCTCAGCGCGCAAATATTGTTTTTTACAATAATAAAACAAGGAAAGATTTGGAAGAAAAATTAATAAAGTTTTATAAACTTTTAACAAAATAAAATGAGGATAAATATGGACAACAAAGAAGCAAAAGAAGTAAAAGAAACCACCAAAGAAAAGACCCCCGCTAAAAAAGCGGCCGCAAAAGCAGTTCCTGCCGAGCAAACAGCAAAACCTGCCCCGACTACGCCAGCAGATGCAAACACTGCTCCAGCCAGTGGCGAGCCAGCAACTCCGCCCACGGCTTTGCCAGTTGAGCCTGCGCCTGCTATAATAACGCCTGCTCCTGCGCCGTCAGCTCCAGCTCAAGTTGCAAAACCAGCTGCGACCGCTGCCCCGCAAACACCCTCCCAAAGGCCTAATCAGTATCAAAATTATTCCCAAAGGCAAAATGGCGGGTATCAGAACCACCAAAACGGCAATGGCTATAATAATCAAAATAACCAGTCAAAAGCCAATAGTGGCAAGCCCATGGACGCGCGCGCACTATCTAAATTAAGCGTAGCGGAGCTTACAAAACTTGCAATAAATTATAATGTTGAAGATACGGCCGGCCTTCGCAAACAACAGCTTATCGGCAAAATTATAGCCGTGCAAGCAAAGCAAAACGGCTCTGTTTACGGCGGCGGCGTTTTGGAAATTCTACCCGATGGTTTTGGCTTCTTAAGGTCCGAGGAAAATAATTACCTAGCTGGAGCGGAAGATATTTATGTTTCACCCTCTCAAATTAAACGCTTTGGCCTTAGAAAGGGCGATAAAATAGAAGGCTTAATCCGCCCGCCTAAAGATAGCGAGCGGTTTTTTGCTATGCTTCAAGTCCAAAAAGTTAATGATATTGAGGCCGAAAAAATATATAACAGGCCTTTGTTTGAAAATTTAACCCCGCTACACCCAAACAGCCGTTTTCTCTTAGAGTTAGATAAAAAAGACTTAACGCAAAGGGTTATAGATTTAATGGCTCCTATCGGCAAAGGGCAGCGCGCTTTAATTGTGGCGGCTCCTAAAACTGGTAAAACGGTTATGATGCAAAATTTAGCCAATTCGCTAACAACTAATCATAAAGATATTGAACTTTTGGTGCTTTTAATTGACGAGCGCCCCGAAGAGGTTACCGATATGAGCCGCAATGTTAAGGGAGAGGTTATCGCCTCTACCTTTGACGAACCGGCCGAGCGTCATGTTCAAGTGGCGGAAATGGTTTTAGAAAAAGCAAAACGCGGCGTTGAAAATGGTAAAGATGTTGTTATTTTGCTTGATTCTATAACCCGTCTTGCCCGCGCATATAATACCGTTACGCCCGCTAGCGGCAGGGTATTAACAGGCGGTTTGGAAGCGACCTCGCTTCAACGCCCCAAAAGATTTTTTGGCGCAGCTAGAAATATTGAAGAAGGCGGCTCTCTAACCATTATTGCTACCGCTCTTGTAGAAACAGGCAGCAGAATGGACGAAATTATTTTTGAAGAGTTTAAAGGCACCGGCAATAGCGAAATTTACTTGGATAGGAAGCTTGCCGATCGCAGAATGTTCCCCGCTATTGATATTAACAAAACTTCTACCCGTAAGGAAGATTTGCTCTTAACGGAAGACGAGCTTAATAAGAGCTGGATACTACGCAAAATCTTAAGCCCGCTAAGCTCTGTAGACGCTATGACTTTGCTTTTGGAAAAACTTTCAACGACTACATCCAATAAAGATTTCCTTAAGCAAATGGAAGCTAACAGCTACTAATTTATATATACTTTTTGCGCTTAATTAAGTTTTAATAAGGCATTGCCCACAAATTAAGCGCAATATAGTATAATATATATAACTAATTTTAGAGGTAAGACAAAATGAAAGAAAAGATACACCCCAAATACGACGTTGTTACGGTAACTTGCGCTTGTGGCGCCAGCTTTGAAACCCGCTCAACGATGAAATCTGTAAAGCTTGATATTTGCTCAGCCTGCCATCCGTTTTTTACCGGCAAGCAAAAAATGCTTGATACTGAAGGCCGTGTAGAGAAATTTAACAAAAAATTTGCTTCTACCAAAGGTCAAATGGTTGCCCGCAAGCCTAAAACTGAAGTTAAGTCCAAAGCTAAAGCCGTGGCCCCAAAAGCAAAAAAAGTTTTATCAACCGCTCCCGTAAAAAAAGTTGCGGCCAAAAAAGCTGAAAAACCTGCTAAAAAAGAAGCAAAGTAGCGTTTTAAAATAATTTAAGCAGACACTCTGTAAATGCGGGGTGTCTGCTTATTTATTTAATATTTGGTTTTAATTTAGTTAATAATTTGGTTAATATTGGGCAAAAAATTTAAAATTATTTAAGGAAAGCAAAATGGATACAAGTAAATTTAAAGAAGAGTTTAAACAAATAGAGCAAGAACTTGCAAGCGGCTCTCTGCCAGCTAGCGCTTTGACGGAAAAAACAAAACGGCACGCTTTCCTGCGCCCGATAGTTGAAAAAATTGACGAGCTTGAAAAGACTGAAAATGCAATCAAACAAGCGCGCGAAATTATTGAAGACGGCTCCGACAAAGAAATGTCCGCCTTAGCGGCTGCTGAAATTGCCGATTTAGAGGGTAAACCCGCCGAAATTATCAGGCAACTGCGTGTTTTAATTATTCCGCCCGATCCAAACGATTCCAAAAGTATTTATCTTGAAATCCGCCCCGGCGCGGGGGGGGACGAATCCGCCATCTTCGCCGCCGAACTTTTAAGAGTTTATCAGCATTTTGCGCAAGCGCGCGGCTGGAAAACTGAAATTTTGGAATTTACGCCAACAGGCTTAAAAGGCTGCAAATATGTAAGTATGTTTATTAAAGGCGACGGCGCATATTCTTGGCTTCGTGATGAGGCTGGCACGCATAGGGTGCAACGTGTGCCCGATACCGAAACATCAGGCCGCGTGCATACTTCTACCGTAACCGTCGCTATTATGCCCGAGGCGGAAGATATTGATATCCAAGTTAACCCCGCCGATATTGAAATGGAAACTTGCCGCGCTGGCGGCGCAGGCGGGCAAAATGTTAATAAAGTTGAAACCGCCGTTCGCTTAATTCACAAGCCAACGGGCGTTGTGGTAAGCTGCCGCGAAGAGCGCAGCCAAGGCGCAAACCGCGAGAAGGCTATGAATATGCTTCGCGCAAAACTTTATCAACTAGAAGAAGAAAAACGCAATAAAGAAATTTATGATACCCGCAAATCTCAAGTTGGCACAGGCGATAGGTCGGAAAAAATCCGCACCTATAACTTCCCGCAAAGCCGTGTTACAGATCATCGCTTAAATGAAAATTTCCATAATATAACGGAAATTATGCAAGGCAATATAACCGAAATTCTTGAACAATTACGCAAGCTAAGAGTTGAAGAAAAGCTAAAACATCTATCAGAATAAACAAAGTAAGCGACATAAAAATGATTACCATTGGGCAACTTGTAAATAACGGTATTAAAAAGCTTGAAGAAGCGGGTATTGACGAGCCCGCCGCTAATGGCGAGCTTATTGCCGCTTTCGTCCTAAACAAAAGCAGAACCTATATTAGAGCTTTCGGGCAAAATATCATTCACGAGAAAGAAGAAGCCCTTTTTAATAAAATACTTGGCGAAAAATTGCGTGGACGCCCTCTTGCCCATATTATTGGCGAGGCCGAATTTTTAGGCCGCCTATTTAGCATAAGCCCCACCGTCTTAATACCCCGCCCTGAAACCGAAGAGCTTATAGAGCAGTCTCTAAAACATCTCTCCATATCGCAACCCCAAAATATACTTGATTTATGCACGGGCTCGGGTTGCATTGCCATTAGTCTAGCTTTTTTGTTTAAAACGGCAAAAATAACTTCCGCCGATATTTCAGCCGAGGCTTTAAAAGTCGCCTTAAAAAATGCTCAAAATTTAAATGTTGAGCAAAGAATAAATTTTGTAAAAACTGATTTGTTTGAGCAAATTGAAGGTAAATTTGATTTTATTATTTCAAACCCGCCCTATATTCCAACTGATATTATTGCAACACTCTCGCCCGAAGTTAAGTGCGAGCCAAACCTTGCCCTTGACGGCGGGGCGGACGGCCTTAGGATAATAGAAAAAATTGTTAAAGAAGCGCCAAAATATCTCAGTAAAAACGGACTCCTTGCACTAGAAATAGGGCACGGACAAGCGCAAAAAGTAGTAGAATTTTTTAAGAGCAAAGAGTGGCTCGCCCCCAAAACGGGTAAAGATATTGCTGGGATAGAGCGTTTTATTTTTGCGCAAAAAAAGTAATTTGCTCGCCCCGTAGCCAGCTTATAATAAATATTTAAAGGAGTTTATTTTTTTATGGATAAATTTATAATTAAGGGCGGCAAAAAACTTAAAGGCACTGTTGAAATCAGCGGCAGCAAAAATGCCGCTTTACCAATTTTAATGGCCACCCTTCTTACCGATGAAACCTGTTTTTTAAACCGTGTCCCAAATTTGCGCGATATTAGAACAACAATTAAAATTTTAGAAGAGCTCGGCAAAAAAGTTATTTATGATAACGGCACTGTTGAAGTGCGCTCAAAACGCAAATTAAAAACCACCGTCTCTTACGATTTAGTTAAACAAATGCGCGCTAGTTTTTGGGTTGCCGGCCCGCTGCTTACAAGGTTTAAAAAAGCCTCCATTCCATTGCCCGGCGGCTGCGCTATCGGCGTTAGGCCTGTTGATATACATTTGCGTGGATTTGAAAAGATGGGCGCAAAAGTTTCAACGGAAAAGGGCAATGTCGTAGTAAAAGCTAAAAAATTGCACCCCGTCAAAATAATTTTAAGTTTCCCAAGCGTCGGCGCAACGCTAAATTTAATGATGTGCGCCTCCTTAATACCCGGCAAAACTGTACTTGAAAATGTTGCTAGAGAGCCAGAAGTCGGCGATGTTATAAAAGCTTTGCAGTCCATGGGGGCCAATATTTCTCTTGATGAAAAGGGCCGCATAATAATTGAAGGCGTTTCTAAACTACACGGTATGAACCACACCGTTATTGCCGATAGAATTGAAACCGGCACATTTGTAATAGCCGCCGCCGCTACCCGCGGCGAGGTTGAAATAACAGAGTGCGTCCCCGAACACAATGAAATTTTGCTTGAATATTTGCTAGACGCCGGCTTTAATATTGAAACCACTCAAGACACTATTAAAATAACTTGCCGCAACAAAAAAATAAAACCTGTTAATATGAAGACGGCCCCCTTCCCCGGTTTTGCGACGGATTTGCAAGCCCCGTGGATGAGCCTTATGTGTCTTTGCAGCGGCTCGGCCGATATCAGCGAAGATATTTTTGAAAATCGCTTTATGCATGCGCCCGAGCTTGTTAGAATGGGGGCAAATATTCTTATTGATAGAAATACCGCAAAAATAACTGGGGTAAAAAGTTTTAGCCCGGCGGTTGTTATGGCCTCTGATTTAAGGGGCGGTATGGCGCTGGTTATTGCAGGGCTTTGCGCAAAAGGCACAAGCGTAGTTGAGCGTGTGTATCATATTGACCGTGGTTATGAAATTATAGAGGAAAAACTTACCGAGCTTGGCGCAAATATTAAACGCCATAATCCCGTTTTAGTTGGTGAGGAAGAATAGTTTTATGATTTTTGTTTTGCAAAGTATTAGCCTATGACGTATGCTTCAATTTTAAAAATAATTCAAAATCAACGTGGACACGGCAATAAAAAAAATAATTTGCAGGCGGTTAAAAAAACCGCCGCCGCTTTGGGGCTATCTAAACTAAACTTTAAAATAATACACATAGCCGGCACAAATGGCAAAGGCACCACGGCGGCACTACTTGCTTTAAGTTTAGAGCAGGCTGGTTTTAAAACCGGGCTTTTTACTTCGCCTCATCTTTACTTAGCGACTGAGCGTATAAAAATAAATAGTAAAGATATTTCCAAAAAAAACTTTGCGCTTTATGTTGAAAAGGTTTTACAAAAAGAAACTATTTCACTGAAATTTTTTGAAATTCTCACCCTTGCCGCCTTGCTTTATTTTAAAGATAATAAAATTGATTATGCCGTCTTAGAAACAGGGCTTGGCGGCTTGCTAGATAGCACAAATATTGTAAAGCCAATTTTAAGTATAATAACATCAATTTCACTTGATCACAGCGATATTTTGGGCAAGACAATTAAAGAAATTGCCGCTCAAAAAGGGGGGATAATAAAAAGCGCCGTACCTTGTTTAATTGGCTCGCTGCCGCCTGACGCTAAAAAAGTTATAAAAGAAATTGCCCTCATCAAAAAATCCCGCATTTTAACGCTTGGAAATCATTTTAAATTTTGCAAAATTGATTTTAAAAATTTAACTACTTGTTTTACCTATAAAAACCAAAAATTTAAATTAAATTTACTCGGCCGCAAACAGGCTTTAAACGCCGCCTTAGTTTTGGCGGCTTGCGAGTATTTAAAGATTGATTTTAAATTTTGCGCTAAGGCATTTTCTCTCGTCAAAATGCCTTGCCGTTTTGAGGTTTGCCAAATTACTAAAGGCAAAAAATATTTAATTAAAGACGGGGCGCATAACCCCGCCGCTCTTAAAGAATTTGTTTTAAATTATAAAAAATCACTTTTTTATAAGCCAAATAACACTCTTATTTTTAGCGCAATGCAAGATAAAGATTATAAAAGCAATATTAAAATTCTAAGCCCGCATTTTAAAAACATAGCGCTTACAATTGCCGATACAAAACGCAATGTCCCCCTGCAAAATATGGCCCCGCTTTTTAAACAGGCTAAGGTCGCTTTAATACAAAATCCGTCTAAAATAAATTTTAAAGCTTTAAGCGGTAATATAATTGCGCTTGGCAGTTTTTATCTTTGCTCGGCTTTGCGCTTAAATTCCATGTAAAACATCAAAGACATATGAGACTTTAGGATAATTGAGCCGCGGGGTTTTTTGTGTGGCTCAATTATCTAAAATATCTCATATGCAACAAATAAATCTATCTTACAAAAACAAGC
>JAISHT010000123.1 GCA_031262415.1 Elusimicrobiota bacterium
AAAAGGTAAAAATGTCAAAGCGCGCTGGCACTTTTATAACCCTGCGTGAACTTATGGAAGATGTCGGCCGCGACGCTTGCCGCTTCTTCTTTGCAAATAGAACCCCAAACGCTCATCTAAATTTTGATATAGCCCTTGCAAAAAAACATACTAATGAAAACCCTGTTTTCTATGTCCAATATGTGCACGCAAGGATATCTTCTATCTTCAAAACAGCCCAGGAACGCAAAATAAAGCCCGCTAGTATGACTTCCCCCCTAAACCTTGCTCCGCAAGAGCGGGCCATACTCAGCAAAATGCTTTGGTTCAAAAAAACGCTTAATACTTGCATTAGGGATTTAAGCCCGCATCACTTGCCTTCTTATTTGACCGAGCTTTCTTCTCTCTTCCATGCTTTTTATGACTCTTGCCGAGTGCTTGACGAGAATAATATTGAAACGACCGAGTCTCGTCTTTTCACTTGCCAGCTTGTAAAAGAAAGAATTGCAAAAGGCTTGGAGCTTATCGGCGTAAGCGCGCCAGAGCAAATGTAGAATTTAATTTAAGCAGTTTAAACTTTGCAATAAAAACTAACGGAGATTATATGAATAAATATATAACAACAGCCTTAACAATGCTGATGGCGGTTTCTTTTGCCATGGCGCAAAATATAGAAACGGCAAACAAATCCTTTACTGATAGGCTTTTTAATCAAGCTATAGAAGAATACGCCCCGCTTTTAACCTCAAAAAATAGCGAAATTCGCTACCCGGCGCAATTAAAAACTACTCTTGCCTATTTCTATTCCTTTAAATACGATAAAGCCCTGCAGGCAATTTTTGCCTACCCCGCGCCAAAAGATAAATTATGGAAAGCCCGCTACCTAATTATAAAAGCCAAAGCTCTAACTATTTACAGCAACTATAGCAATGCACCTTTAGTTGAAACCGAAACCGACCCTACAAAATTCACCTATGAACAAAACCAAACCGCCTTAAAAGAAACTTACTCTGAACTTTGGAAAATGCGTAAAGATTTGGCAAATATGCCGCTTAAAGATAGTTTGGAATATGTTGATAATCATTATGGCAGCATATCCGCCCTTGTGCTTACCCCTACATTATTTGATTTTACAAAAGGATATTGGATAAACAATGATATTCAACCACGCAAAACAGTTTTAGAGGAAAGTTATAAAATAGGCGGCAAAAATAGAGAAGCCGTAGCGGAAGTTGACCATATTCTCCTGCTGGAATATTCGCTAAACAATCAAGCTGATATAAAGACATCAACCAAAGCCCAAATACTCGCCTATGTTGCTGGCAACGGGCAAAAACCAAATATTAAAAACGACTATATTTTTGAGGCTAAAGAGCCTTTGGCTAAGGCTTACGGGGCGAGCGAGGCCGCAAATTATTATAAGGCGGATAAACAATATGAAACGGCAGTAAACACACTTAATTATTGCTTAACCTTACCGTTAAACTACAATTCTGACACTTGTAAAAGTAGCCTTGACCAAATTACTAGGCCAGTTTTGCGCTTACAAAAAAATCCGCCTTTTAATACTGCTGTGGGTAAAAATGCAAAAATATCGCTTACTTTAGCTAATCTTGATAAGTTTTATATGCATATTTACGAGTTAAAAATGGACGACCTAGCCACAAAAACAATAAACGAAAATACCAAAGTCAAAACGCCTGTAAAAAGATGGCGGCAAGATATTTCTTGGCAGAAAAAACTAGAACTTTTAAAGACTACTCCTCTACGCACCTTAACGCTAGAGCCAGAGTATGACGCAAAATATACTCCGCTAAACACCGAAGTTGAAGTGCCTTATATGGCCGACGGCATATATTTTATCGCCTTAAGCAAAGATAATAAGCCAACAGAAAACGAGGCAAATTTCTTATTAAACTTTACAGATTTAGGCGCATTTGCAACGGCATTTTCAACGACAAAAAATCTCTCCACCCTAAAAGATAATGCCAGCTACTTTAATATTTACACGCTTGACCCGCAAAACGGCAATTTAAAGCCAAATATTGCCTTTTTTACAGAGGGTAAAAAATACAAAACAAATAAAGAGGGGCAACGCTGGATTAGCGCAAATAAAGACGGCGACTCCATAAGCATTTTAGCGCAAGATTATGGCAACCACGCCATTATCTCAAGTATTAACTATCAAAAAAGCGAGCGTCAAAAATATCTTATAACTCTTAATACCGATAGAGCCATTTACCGCCCGGGCGATACTGTTTCCTTGCAGGCAAATATTATTGAATTTAAAGCCCCAAACTATGCCGTCTATACTGGCAAGGAAAAGTTGCAATTAACATTGCAAAATGCCTCTTATAAAACCATAGAAACAAAAGAACTAACCCTTGACGCTATGGGTTCAGCCAGCGCAAATTTCAAAATACCGCAAGATTCTATGCTAGGCAATTTTAGCATTGTAGCCAAATTTGCCAAAACTTCAAGCAGCAAAAACTTTAGCGTGGAAGAATTTAAACAGCCCGAATTTGAAATTAACCTAAATAAACAAGACGGCATTGCCGCTTACAATAAACCTTTAACAATAGAAGGCAAAGCAAAGTATTATTACGGCAACCCGGTTGCAGAGGCAAAAGTATCTTACTCAATATCCAAAGAATATTATATACCTTGGTTTGTAAGAGCTTGGTGGCCGCCAATTACGCAAAGCCGCCAAAAACGCATTGAAGGCGTGGCGACAACCGCAAAAGACGGCTCCTTTAACATAACATTTACGCCCGAAGATGAAATTGATGAAGCTGGTAATGCCCCCACTTTAAAAGGCCGCCCGTCAAACTATCAAGTAGAAGTTTTTATAACCGACGACGGCGGCAGAACGCTTAAAGCAAATCAAACCTATCAAGTAAGCGGGCAAGAATATTTCTTTGAAATTTCAAACTCAAATAACTTCCTTAGGGAAAATACCCCCGCCGCTATGACCGCCAAAATGGTAAACGCCGCAAGTCAGCCGCTTACAGGCTCGGCAACGGCGCAAATAATCAAAATTGAACTACCGCAAAACGGCTTGCAATATTATACTGATTGGGAAAAAATAAAAGAACTTGAAACCGTAGCAAGCTACAGTATTGATTTCAAAAAAGATGAAACCGCCCAAATTTCCGTGCCTGCGCTTAAAGAATCTTATTATATGCTAAAACTAATAGCCAAAGATTCTAGCGGGCAAGATAATATAGGCAAAGAGGTTTTTGCCTTCATAAATATGCAAAAACCCGCCCTTAATTTGCTAAAAAATACTCTGGCAGAAAAGGATACTTATTACCCCGGCGAAACGGCTACCATACTTATAGGCTCCCCTAAAACACTAGGCAATAAATATGTTGAAGTTTATAAAGAAAGCTTTTTAGCCGAGCAAAAAACAATTAAAACCCCCGGCATTGCCGTTTTGGAAATACCTATAAAAACGGAATATCAAGGCGGCATAAATATAAACTGGTTTAGCGTCTACGATTATAATGCCTACCAAGATAGTATTGAAATACCCGTGCCATATAGCCAAAAAGACCTTACAATAACTACAAACGCACCCGAGGCAATGGCCCCGCAAGAAGCGGCAAACTTTAAAATTGAAGCCAAGGATAGCAGCGGTAAAGCCGTAAACGGCCAAGCCGTAATAACCGTTTTTGACGGCGCGCTTAATTATTATAAAGAGCATTCTTTAAGCTTGCAAAATCCTTACTCTTCTAATAATTATGGCTATAATCCGCTAAAAAACTCTTTTGGAAATATTAACCATCTCTACTTTAATGTAATGGACGACGGCGTGTTTTACGATTCTTACTCCTATTCCGCCAATTCCGTAGCAGAATCCGCCCCGCAAGATACAAGGGCAGTGCGCTATGCCGTTATGTCCAAGTCTGCGGCTCTAGGCTCTACCGCAGCCGCCCAAGCCGCTCCCGCTGTGGCCATAAGGCAAAACTTTGCCCAAACAGCTTTTTGGGCCCCGTCTTTACCTATTAAAGACGGCATTGGGCTTATCAATTTTACCTTGCCCGAAACTTTGACAAAATGGATTATGTCTTTGACTGTTTTCACGGCGGACGCCAAAACAGGCCTAAGCGAAGTTTCCTTTATCTCAAAAAAAGATTTAATGATAGCTTTGCAAACACCCCGCTTTTTAAGAGAAGGCGACAAGATGGAGCTGCGGGCAATTATCACAAATAACACAAAAACTTCTCTGCCCGTCAACGTGGAGCTTACCCCAAAATTAAACGATAGCGATGCAACCGCTCTCTTAAAACTAAAAGAACCAACTAAACAAATAACCGTGCCAGCAGGCGAGCAGGCTTTTGTAGTTTGGCCTATAGAAACGCCAGCAACTAGCGGTATTTTTAGCTTTACGGCAACAGCTAGAAGCGGCTCACTTAGCGACGGCGAACTTAAAACTTTCCCGCTGCTGCCCTCCAAGCAAAAACTTGCCCAAAGCGCATTAATTGCCGTTAAGGACGGCGCAAATACTCTATCTTTAGACAAACTTGCTAAAGATAAAAACATCACCCTTGAAGCCGTGCATTTGCAAATAGACCCCTCTGTAATTATGCCTGTTTTGGAGGCTACGGCGCTACTTCGCTTTAGCTCTTACGATACGGCGACCTCACTAGCCAATACTTATTTGCCGCTAGCAATTATCAATAAAATGTATGAAACTTACCCCGAGCTTAAATCATCGGTTGACGCTATGCCAAAACGCACAACTACCACCAAACCTTGGGACAAAGAAGACGAAATGCTGCTAGGCGAGCTTGCCGCAAGCCCGTGGTATTCTCTGTCAAAGGGCTATCAAGACGAGGCAAAAACTATAGATATTTTTGACCCCGCCCTAGTTGCCAAAGTGCAAAAGGAAACTTTCTTAAAGCTCAAAGATTATCAAAATAGCGACGGCGGATTTACTTGGATAAAAGGCGGCAAAAGCAGCAGCTTTGTAACGCTTCTTATACTTGACTATATGGGCCAAGCGTTTAGCCACGGCGTTGAAATCCCAAAAGACACAGTTAAACCTGCGTTGGCTTATTTAACAAGCACTATCACGGTAGATGTTGTTACCCCTTCTTTTGATAATTTAACCACTGCGCTTTATATGGCTTATGTTTTAACTTCTTTCCCCAAAGATTGGTATAACTACGAAGTTAAAAAACTTGTGGACACAGCCGCCTCTTATTCTAATTATATGACGCCGCTAGGCAAAGCGCACGCTGCCATAGTTTATAACCGCCTAGGCGAGGGCGAAAATGCAAAATTATACTTAAATCAACTTTTTGACGGAGCCACAGAGGACGATACCCTCGGCATTTACTGGCAGCCAGGCGGGCCAAGCTGGCTTTGGTATAATGACTCTTTAACAACGCACGCCGCCGCCTTGCAAGCATTAAGCGCAGTAAATCCGCAAGACTCCCGCCTAAGCGGCCTTGTAAAATGGCTTATGTTAAATAAGAAGACAAACCTTTGGGGGGGTAGCGAAGCCGCAGCCAAAGCCGTTTACGCCTTGCTTGGCGTAATGGATAAAACGGGCGCGCTTAAGGAAACAAAACTCTTTAATATAAACTGGGCTAGCGAAGATATACAACTTGAGGTAAAACCTTTTGACTTGCTCTCTAAACCGCTCACTTTTAGCAAATACAATGCCGCCATGGACAGCCTTAGCGCAACAATAAACAAAAGCGTAGCGGCCGCTGATAATAATATTACCGCCACCGCAACGCCGCAAATCAGCCTTGATGATTTTGCCTCTCTTACTGCGCTTTTTACTACAACTAAACCGGTTGAGCCGCAAAAGGGATTTTTTAATATCAGCAAAAAATTCTACTTGGTAAAAGATAAAAAGGTTAAAGCGCTTAAAGACGGCGACAAAATAAATGTCGGCGATGAAATAGAGGTAAGGTTAACAGTTGATACAAAAAATCCCTTTAATTTCGTTTTAATCAGCGACCCTACACCCGCCGCTTTTGAGGCTGATAATACTCTTTCCGGCTGGCGCTGGGATAAGTTAAGCCGATACGAAGAGTTAAAAGATAATAAAACGAATTTCTTTATCAATACTTTACCAAATGGAACTTACGAGCTTAAATATACCTTGCGCCCAACTACCGCAGGCGTTTACAATGTTGGCGCAACATTTATGCAAAGTATGTTTGCGCCCGAGTTTGCTACGCATAGCGGCGGGCTTACTTTGCAGGTTCAGTAATAAGTTCAGTAAACAGTTTAGGGCCTAGTTTAAGCAAATAGTTTGGTTTATTTATCCGCCCGTTAGTTGGAATTAATACCCAGCAAGCGGGCGGATATCTTTCATATCCCGCTAAATTTAATATAATATTTATATATGATAACAACTATACTTTTACTGCTTGCAAGTTATGCCATTGGCGCAATACCTTCAGGCTATATAATCACAAAAAAACTTAAAGGCTTTGATATCCGCCAGCACGGATCAGGCAACCCCGGCGCGGCTAATGTTTATAGAACCGTCGGCAAATGGCCCGGCGTGGCTACTTTTCTTTGCGACGCTTTTAAAGGCTCCCTTGTAGTCTTACTAGCCAAATACTTTGCTCAAGGCAATGCTTATTTGCCTATGATTTGCGGCTTTATCGCCATTTGCGCCCATATGTGGACAGTTTTCCTTAAATTTAAAGGCGGCAAGGGTGTTGCTACTTCCGCCGGAGTATTTGGCACATTGCTACCAATACCAACTTTAATTGCTTTTATAGTTTTTGCCCTAATCGTTTGGCTTACAGGCAGGATATCGCCCGGCTCTATAGTGGCGGCGGTTGTTTTGCCTCTTTCCAGCTTTGCAATTGGCAAATATCCTTTAAGCTACTCGCTGCTTTGCACGGCGGTAGGTTTAATGGTAATTTATAAACATATTCCAAATATAAAACGTATGTTAAGCCGCAGCGAACTGCGTTTTGAAGACGGCTCTAAGAAAAATGTACTTAAATAAAATTTCAGTTCTCGGCGCAGGTGTTTGGGGCAGCGTTATTGCCCAGCATTTTGCCGCCTTGGGCTTTAATGTTTGCGTGTGGGAATATTCCAAAGAGCTGCTCGCCCAAATTAACGAGGGCGAGGGCAAGCACCCAAACATACCAAATTTTAAATTTAACCCGTCAATAACCTTCACTAATAATATAGAAGAAAATATAAAAGATACGGATATGATTGTCTTTGTAATTTCTTCTAAAGCCGTGCGGAGTTTTTGCAAACAATTAAAACCTTTGCTTAACGGCAGAGTTTTGCCCGTTTTAAGCGCATCTAAAGGCCTTGAAGATGACACCTTCAAGACTATGTGCGAAATTATAGAAGAAGAAATCCCCCATCTAGAAAGCAATGTCTTTGCCTTTAGCGGGCCCAGCTTTGCTTTAGAAGTGGCAAGGGGCATACCTACAAAAATAATGCTGGCGGGCCACAACGGCCTTATGCTTGGCGAACTTAAACGCCTGCTTAGCAAGCCGCCACTACTTTTGGAAACTTCTTACGACCGCCGCGGCGCAGAATACGGCGGGGCTATAAAAAATGTCGTTGCTATAGGCTGCGGTATTTTACACGGCATTGGCGACGGTGCAAATACTCTTGCGGCATTGCTCACCAAAGCCATGCAGGAAATGAACACAATAATGGTATACCAAGGCTGTAATACCGAAACTGTCTATGGCCTATGCGGCCTAGGCGACGCTATTTTAACAGGTATGTCCTCAATATCGCGCAACCGCCGCCTTGGCGAAAAGTTGGGCCGCGGCTTAACGCTTGAAGAAGCCAAAAAAGAAGTAGGCACTATAGCCGAAGGCGCAAACTCCGTGCAAAGCATCTACGATTTAATCCAAAAAAAGAACTTAAACTGCCCAGTTATAACAGCAATCTGGCGGATAGTTATTAAAGGCGAAAAGCCGCGCGCATTAATAGAAGCGTTGGGCTTTCAAGAAGCCCGCTAACTTTTCCCCCATTAAATCAGGAAGAAAATATGAATAAAGAAGACCTTATACAAGAATTATCAAAACATTTATTTGATAAAAAACAAGCCAGAACAGCCGTTGAAAAAACGCTTGAAATTATAACCGTAGCTTTAAAAAACGGCGACAAAGTGGTTTTATCAAACTTCGGCACTTTTAAGACGAAAGAATCCCGCCCCATACATTTAAAAAACCCCAAAACAGGCGCAGATATTGCCGTGCCGCAAAAAACAAGGGTGCGGTTTAAAGCGTCTGAAAATATCATAAAATAAAAGGAATTTTAAACCGTTTAATGCGGAAAAAATAAGCGTAAATAAAATGAATTTAGACGATCTTCAAAAAAAAGATTATTTTACCATTGGCGATGTTAGCAAGCTAACCGGCGTGCCGGGATATACTATACGCTACTGGGAAAAGTCTTTTGCGCTTATCAAACCCATACGCAAAGAGAGCCGCCACAGAAGATACAGCAAGGAAGATATTAATACTTTGCTTAAAATAAAAGAGCTTATTTATAAGCATAAAATGACGCTTGAGGGCGCAAAAAAACATTTAAGCCGCTTTATGGGCATTGGCGCAAAACCTAAAGATAATGACGGCATCGTCGGAGGCGGCACTGCGCGCGATATTAAATTCCTCAAAGAAATTAAAGAAACCCTTTCACAAATCATTAAAGAATGATAGAATATAGAGGTAAGGTTAAGTTTGGCCTTGCTTTTTTTGGCAGTTTTTTAGTTTGTTTTGTAGTTGGTTTTTGGCCTCGCGCGAGCAATTGGAGCTCGGGTTGTCTGGCTTAAAAATTTGCAGTTGAAGTAAGTTTTATATCGGGGAGTGGCTTAGTGGTATAGCGCTCGCTTGGGGTGCGAGAGGTCCCGAGTTCGATTCTCGGCTCCCCGACCATTTTTTAAACTTTAAAGTTATAAGAGCCGCGCAAAATTGCGCGGCTTTTTTGTTTTACACTAAAATCCATCTGCTATCTAAACCTTGACACCCCCATTGCCTTTACATATAATGTATGTAAAACATCAAAGACATATGAGACTTTAGGATAATTGAGCCGCGGGGTTTTTTGTGTGGCTCAATTATCTAAAATATCTCATATGCAACAAATAAATCTATCTTACAAAAACAAGC
>JAISHT010000062.1 GCA_031262415.1 Elusimicrobiota bacterium
ATAGAGGTTGTCATGGATGCTCTTTACAAAGCAAACCAAGAATATCAACTTATTCATGGTAAGGGGAAAAGACCTACAAATAGCGATATTACTTGGGGTAGACCTGAGGGCTGTCAAGAATTTCAAACTATGGACGGTGGCTTTACTGCAAGATGGGATTGCGATCACTTCACCATAGGAGTACTGTCAGATGGAAGAATAACCGTTTTCTTAAAAACATCGTTCATTGGGGCTGGGGGTGCTTATGAAAAAATGCAAAACGGTTCCTTTCGTTGTAGAGAAACATATATGTCTAGCGCAGGGCCATTTAAAAAATATTGCGAGGCTAATAATATTTTGGTTTATAACTAAATCGTAGCTTTAAGTAAAAAACATCTTATTGCAACTATAAAAAACCCCCGACCAAATTGGCTGGGGGTTTTTAAATTCAACATAAACGCTAAATTAACGTTTAGAGAATTGGAAGCGTCTCCTTGCTTTGGGTTGGCCCGGTTTCTTTCTTTCTACCATTCTGGGGTCCCTTGTCAAAAAGCCGACTTTCTTCATAGACTTTTTATTCTCTTCGCTCATTGACGCTAGGTATCTAGCTATAGCGTGACGTATTGCGCCGGCTTGGGAGGCTATACCGCCGCCGGTAACTTTAATTTTTACATCAAAACCCTTTTCGGCTTTGATTTCTTTTAAAGCTGCAATTACGGTATCTTGATACCTTGGGCAGCCGCGGAAGTATTCTTCCATCGGCCTAGTGTTTATTGTAATTTTGCCGGAACCTTTTACAAGCTCTGCTTGAGCTATGGAGGTTTTTCTTCTACCGGTTTTAATTTGTTTAGTTGCCATAAAAGTTCGCCCTCTTATTTTTTAAACCTGTCGGCAAAAGAGTGTTCTTCACCTTTGAAAAGTCTAAGCCTTTTCATTCTTTTGGCGCGCAGTTTGTTCGCATCTAACATACGATAGACAGCAAGTTCAATAACTTTTGTAGGGTCATTTTCCATCTGTCTTTTGAAGGGGGTTTCTTTACCGCCTTTAGCATAACCGGAATGGGAGAAATAAACTTTTTGCTCAGCTTTATTGCCGGTTACTTTGATTTTGGCAGCATTGGTTATTACAACAAAGTCCCCACAATCCATATTCGGAGTGAAAGTTCTTTTATGTTTGCCCATAAGCCAGACGGCGATTTGCGTCGCTAATCTGCCTAAGGTTTTGCCGCTGGCATCAACGTGATGCCACTGCCTTGTTGCTTCAGCTTCCTGTACGGAAGGTAAGTAAGTTTTGCTCATTTTATACCTTGTGTTATTATAGGATTTGACTCGGGTCCTATGTAATCACATATTTTTATATCGCCGCATTTACCACAAATGCGGATACAAATCTTAAAATGGTTGGGATAGGATTCGAACCTATGTAGGGCACGCCCGACGGTTTTACAGACCGTTGCTTTTGACCGCTCAGCCACCCAACCATATTTTTTTGCGGCGTCTTTTGCGCTCTTTTACAATTTTTCCTTATGCTCGGATACGAAGGCGCTACGCGCCTGCGTTAGCGTATACCTCGCAACGGATAAAATTGAAAATAGCTGCAAAATACTTGCAAAAATTGTTTAATGTCTTTTGCGCTCTTTTACAATTTCCTTACATTCAGAGCAGCAAAATACTTGCAAAAATTGTTTAGCGTAAATAAAAAGCTGTAAACAAAAAAGCGTTTACAAAAATCTCTAAATTGCTAGAAATATTACGCTTACTAAACTATTTATATGTTTCTTAAATTTTCAAAAGTAGTTTTTAAAGATAAAAAAACTACACCCGCCTTGATGTTCCATTCAAAGCAGCTAAAATATTATATCAAAAAAATACGGTATTGCTCAAGCGTAATTTTAGAGGGCTAATATTTCGGACTGTTTTTACGGGCATTTTCCTTAAGATATCCTTATGACAATGCCGCTTTTATTTTGGCGCAAAACTCTTGCCACGGCAATGCTACGCCGCCGCCTTGGGCAAATTCCGCCCGTCCGCCGCCGCTACCATTTACTAGGCCTGCAATAGTCTTGCAAAGTTTGCCAGCATCTGGCCCGCCAGCAAAACTTTTTACAACAAAAGATTTGCGGCCGTCTTTATCTGTGGAAACCAAAATAATTTTACCGCTATTTTTTGCGGCAAAGCCGTCTGCTAAGTTGCGTAGCTCCTTAATTTCCGTATTCTCAGCATTAAAAGCAAGCAATGTCCCTCCGTCTTTTAGGGCAATTTCTTCCCTTGCGGGGCTAGCGCAGTTGCCGCTTAAAAGCTGACGGCGCAAATCGGCAATTTCTTTCTTTAAATCCTTTTCAGCTTTAAGCAAAGTTTCTGTTTTTTTAATCAAATCTTCTGGTTTTACATTTAACAATTTGCCCAAAACAAGCGATGTATTAGCGTGTTCTTTAAGGTAATCAACCGCGCTTAAGCCCGCAATAGCTTCTATGCGGCGAACGCCAGCCGATACTGCGCTATCCTTTATAAGCCTTAAAGCCATAACTTCGCCCGTGCTTTTAACATGTGTGCCTCCGCAAAGTTCAAGGCTTACCCTATCAAGCGGATTTTTAAAGCCTTCTCCGCCGATAATCAAAAAGCGGGCTGGGTCTACATACTTTTCCCCAACAAGCAAGGTTGCTTTTAATTCTTTTGCATCTGATAATGGGCGGACTTGAGCCTCAACTTTTAAATTCCTAGCAATAATATCATTAGCCGCGCCCCATATTGCGCCAAGCTGCGCCGTAGTGGGGGCTTGCGGGGTGGTATAGTCAAACCTTAATTTTTCCGGCGACACATAAGAGCCGGCTTGGCGCACGCTGTCGCCAAGTATTTTTTTAAGGGCGGCATTTATTATATGCACGGCGGTATGGTTGGAAGAAGTTCTAAAACGAGCAATCTCGTCAACCTTTAGCGTTAAAGTATTGCCAAGGCTGATTTTACCTTTAGATATTGCCACTTTATGCAAAATTAACTGCCCAAGCGGTTTTTGGGTGTCAAGCACACGGGCAATAGTTTCATTATCTTTTTCTACTGTGCCAATATCCCCAATTTGCCCACCGGATTCTGCGTAAAAAGGCGTTTTGTCAAAAAGGGCATAACCATCTTGGTCCAAAAAATCTACGGGCTGATATTCTTTGTTTAAAAGGGCAATAACCTTAGCCTCTTCAGTAAGGTTTTGATAACCCGTGAAAGTTGAGGCGAGTCCTTTGCCAGCCAAAGCCTGCAGGGCGGTTGCTTTTTCTTTTTCAAATTTATCAACTTCTACTTTAGATGATATTTTGGCTTTTTCTTGAGCGGCGTAAAAACTTTCTTCATCAACAGCAATGCCCTTTTCTGCCAAAATTTCTTTTGTTAATTCAAAGGGGAAGCCATAAGTTTCGTATAAATAAAAAGCTTCTTGACCGGATATTTTGCTCGGGCTATTTTTTATTAAATTTTGCAGTCTTTGCTCGCCGTCTGCCAAGGTTTTAAAAAAGGCGGTTTCCTCGTTTCTAAGCGCAAGTATAATGTGGGCGCTGTTTGTAATAAGCTCGGGGTAAATTTCGTGGAAAACGCCTATAACCGTTGGCACAAGTTCGTTTAAAAAGGGCGTTTCTCTTCCTATAAGTTTGCCGTAGCGGGCAGCGCGTCTAATTAATCTACGCAAAATATATCCACGGCCTTCATTTGACGGCAGCAACCCCTCAGATAGCAAGAAAACAGCCGCGCGGATATGGTCCGCCACAATACGCAAGGCAGAAGTTTCTAATGCGGTTTTGCCTTCTACCAGCAAGATTTTTTTTGCATGTTCTTGTATGGGGACAAACAAATCAGTATCAAAAGGATTTTTGACATCTTGCACCGCCATACAAAGCCGCTCTAGGCCCATACCAGTATCAATATTTTTTTGCGGCAATGGCTCAAGAGAGCCGTCTTCAAGGCGGTTAAATTGAGTAAATACAAGGTTCCAAATTTCAACAAAACGGCCGCAATCGCAGGCTATACCTTTTGTTTGGCACTCGGGGCAAGCGGCGGTGGGGGTAAAATCATAATAAATTTCAGAGCAAGGGCCGCAAGGACCTGTTGGGCCCATGGTCCAAAAATTATCCTTTTCCCCAAGTTCAAAAATTCTATCTTTGCTTATAATTTTTGCCCAAATATTATAAGCTTCTGC
Source organism: Elusimicrobiota bacterium (assembly GCA_031262415.1). Lineage (GTDB taxonomy): Bacteria > Elusimicrobiota > Elusimicrobia > Elusimicrobiales > Elusimicrobiaceae > Proelusimicrobium. Next base: position 4,156 of record JAISHT010000062.1, read on the forward strand.
GTCACGTGGAGCAATGCCGCCTTTGTAAATGCTTACATAAAGTCTTCTAGCATCTAGCCCAAGTTCTTTTGTAAGGTAATCCCAAGCCCAGGCAATGGCTTCTTTCTTAAAATAATCGCCAAAGGAAAAATTGCCAAGCATTTCAAAAAAAGTTAAATGCCTGCTAGTGAAGCCAACATTATCAATATCGGTAGTTCTAAGACATTTTTGGCAAGTAGTCGCGCCCTTTAGGCTTTTATCAAGGCCCAAAAAATTAGCTTTAAACTGCACCATACCTGCGGCGGTAAAGAGCAAAGTAGGGTCGCCCTGCGGGACTAGCGAGCTAGATGGCAAAACAGGCAAACCGCGGCTTTTAAAATATTTTAAAAAACTATTGCGTATTTGTTGGCTTTTCATATATTAATATACCTCAAAATATTATAAAGTATATCATATTAATAAAGGGGCTTCTATAGTGAAGAGATTGTTTATAGTTAACCCAAAAGCTGGTAATAAAAAAGATATTGCCAGCCTCAAAGGGGCTATTTTAAAATATTTCCCAAAAGCGCAAATTACGCTTACAGAGCATAAAGGCCACGCAAGCGAACTTGCCGCCAAGGCTGCGGCCGAGCATTGCGGGCAAGTTATAGTAGCTGGCGGCGACGGCACTATAAACGAAGTTGTGCAAAGTTTAGCAGGCTCTAACACCGCTTTAGGCGTAATTGCAACGGGTAGCGGCAATGGCCTTGCTCGTGAACTAGGTTGCCCGCTGAATAATTTTGCCGCCGCCGCCAAAGCCCTTTTAGATTTTAATGAAGTCCGCTGCGACCTTGGCAAAATTGGCGGCGAGTATTTTGTAAACCTTGCGGGTATTGGCATAGAAGCAAATATCGCCCATAAATTTGACCAAAAAGGCCTAAGGGGGGCAAGGGGTAAATTACCGTATTTTAAAATTGCCGTGGAAGAGTTTTTCAAATATAAAGCCCCGCAAGCTCAAGTGATTTTGGATAATGGGGAAGTAAAAAATCTAAACCCGCTTACTTTAGTTTTTTCTAATGGCCGCCAATACGGAAGCAATTTTAAAATTGCCCCCAAAGCTAGTTTTAGCGACGGTTATCTTGATATGGTTGAAATCCCAAAAAGCGATTTTGGGCGCCTGCTCCTTGGACTGCCAAACTTTTTTATTGACGGCATTAGTCCTATAAAAATAAGCAAAACAACTAAAATTAAAAGCGCAGAAGTAAAAATAAAGGGGCCGTTTTACTATCATCTTGACGGCGAACCCCGCCGAGCGGAAAATAATCTTAAAATAGAAATTATAGAAGACGCCATAACACTCTTGATGAAATAAAAAATCATTTTCATTGACAGCACTTGTGACAAATGATTTAATTCTTAATAGGGGTGCCCTAGTGGACCTTACGGAGGATATACGATGAAACTTAAAATTACAGCAAAAAACATTAAACTTACGCAGGCCATCAAGGACTTTACGCAAGCAAAAGTAGATAAGCTTGATAAATTTTTTGATGAAAACGCTTGGGCGGAAATTGTCTTGACGGTTGATAAAAAAATCAATCAACGCGCGGAAATTTCCCTGCACAATGGCAAAAAGAAATATACCGCTAAATCTATTGAAACGGATCTTTACAAAGCCATTGATTCCTTAATCTTAAAAATTGAAGCGCAAATAAGAAAAAACAAAAATAAAACCGTAGCCAGCAAAAAGCAAATTTCTAAAGAGGAAATATCTTCTTATTACGGCACGGTTTTTGCGCCGCAAACCGATGTTAAATTTTCTGTTATCAAGCAAGTTGAAGCTTTGCCGATGAACCCCGAAGACGCCGCCTATGAAATGGAAAGGCTTGGCTATACCTTTTGGATGTTCCTTGACGAAGAATCTAGACAAATTAACCTCATCTTCAAAAGGCTTGACGGGACTTACGGTTTAATCCAGCCTATTAAGGCTAAATAAGGGTATTTTGTGCCTGAATTTGCCCGCAGTATAACTATTGCAAAGTTGCTTGAGGCCAAAGGCGAAGACTTAAGCCTCAAGCTGCTTTGCGCTGACAAAAAAGGACTTGAGCGGGAAATTACTAAAGCAAGCGTTAACCGCCCAGGCCTAGCTCTTGACGGGCATATGGAAAATTACCGCGCGGAAATTATCCAAATTATAGGCCGTGGGGAATATGCCTTTTGCGCAAAATTGCCGCCCAAAAAACTTGAATTAAATATCAAAAAAATGTTGGAAAGCGGAGCTGTGCCTTGCATAATAATAACTGCGGGTATGCGCGTGCTGCCGTCCATAAAAAAAGCGTGTTGCGAGCATCATGTGCCGCTGCTTTCTACTAGTATGGATACAGCATCTTTCGTGGCGGAACTTATTGCTTACTTGGACGAAGCCACCTCGCCCCGCACTCATGTGCACGGCGTTTTGGTTAAAGTATCAGGCATGGGCGTGCTTATCCGTGGGGACGCTGGCATAGGCAAAAGCGAATGCGCCCTTGAGCTTATTAAAAGAGGCCATATTTTAGTTGCAGACGATATTGTTGAAGTTCAACGCCGCCGTGGTAATGTTTTAATTGGCACTTGTCCGCCTATGCTTCAGCATTATATGGAAGTGCGCGGCCTTGGTATTTTAGATATTGAACTTCTCTTTGGCGTTGGCTCTTCTATTGATACTTCAACTATTGAAATGGAAGTAAACCTTGTTGCGCCAACTGGCGCAATAGACCGCCTTGGCATAGAGCAACAAACAACTTGCTTACTTGGGGCGCAAATTAATTCCCTTACTATTCCCGTAACGCCGGGCAGGAATTTGGCCGTATTAATAGAAGTCGCCGCTTTAAACCAAAGGCTTAAAGGGCAGGGGATAAGCTCGGCAAAAGAATTTACGCAAAAACTTCTAACAAAAATGAAAGGTAAAAAGAATGGAAGCAAATAAAAAGGGCAAATTTTTTATCATAACGGGTATTTCCGGCGCGGGCAAAACGCAAGCGCTTAAAATACTTGGGGATTTTGGCTTTTACTGCGTTGATAATTTGCCACTTGCTTTGTTTAGAGATTTTGCCGCTTATGTAGAAAATAGAGCCGATCTTGAAAATATTGCCCTTGGCATAGATATAAGAGAAGGCGAGCGTATAAAAGATTTACCCGAAATGATTAAAACTTTCTCCGCCCAAGGCTTTGACGCTAAGCTAGTGTTTTTGGACGCTAGCGACGAGGTTTTGGTAAGGCGGTTTTCTGAAACCAAACACAAACACCCTCTAGCTCAAGAACTGCTTGTGGCTATAAAGCAGGAGAGGGAGTTTCTTGACCCAATACGTAAGGCGGCCTCGGTTATAGAAACAAGCAATTTAACGCTTGGCGAGCTTAAGGAAGAAATTTCAAAATTATTAAATGTTAAACGCTCACAGGAAATGAAAGTTTCTATAATTTCCTTTGGCTATAAAAACGGTATCCCGCTTGAAGCAGATATAGTAATGGACGTGCGTTTTTTAGCAAACCCGTATTATCAACCCGAGCTTAGAAACAAAACCGGCCTTGACCCTGAAGTCAGCGATTTTATAACAAAAGCGCCAAATGCTTTAAGTTTCCTTGAAAAATTTACCGATTTAATAATGTTTTTAATTCCCAAATATATAAAAGAAGGCAAATCTTACTTAACAATAGCAATAGGTTGCAGCGGTGGCAAACACAGAAGCGTTTTTATGGCGCATAATTTGGCCCATACGCTTGCAGAGAAGGGGTTTAATGTTTCTGAATTTCACAGAGATATTGAAATAGAAAAGAAGGAAGTATGGTAAAAATAATTTTAGTTTCACACGGCGATATGGCGCAGGCTTTATTAAATACCGCTGAAAAGATTTATCCTTTTGACCCTAAATCAGTAGATGTTTTTACTGTAAGCGGTTGTGTTAATTGGGAAGGCTTGTCAAAAAAAATTAAAAGCAGCCTTGGCGCACAAGGGGCTTTAATTTTGGTAGATGTTTTTGGCGGCTCTTCTTGTAATATGGCGGCGACATTAACCCACGGGATAGATGGAGTCAATGTTGTAAGCGGCGTAAATTTAAATATGCTGCTAGCGGCTTTAAATAACCGTGATAAAATGACTTCTGATGAACTTGCAAAAAAAGTTATAGAAGACGGGCTAAAAGCAGTAGTAAATGTAACGCAAAGGCTTAAATAAATTTTATGAAGATAGTTTTGTTTCGCATAGATAATCGCTTAATACACGGCCAAGTTGTTGAGGGCTGGCTGCCTTCGTTAGATGTGGGGGAAGTTATGGTAATATCTGACACGGCGGCAAAAAGCAATCTTATGCGTAAAATGCTGCGTATGGCCTTGCCAAAAGGATATGGGCTAAACATTTTTAATGCAAAAGAAGCGGCTAATTATCTTAAAGAAGATAATGAAGCAAAAGTTTTAGTTTTACTGGAAGATTTCCACGCCTTGGAAATTTTGGCAGAAAATGGCATTTTGCCTCAAGTGGTAAATGTTGGCAATACTAAGTATGAAGAAGGCAAAAAAGAATACGGCAATGGGGTTTTTTTGGACGAGAAAGATTTATCTATGATAAAAAAATTACAGGGCAAAAATATAAAGTTTGATGTAAGAGCTTTGCCGTCTTCGCTCTCTGTGAGGCTTGGTTAATATGGGCGCTTTGCTACTATTTTGCGCTGTTTTAGCTTTTTTGGAGCTTGATACAACTTACCTAGGGCAAGTGCTTTTATCAAGGCCGCTTGTAGTGGGCAGCGCGCTAGGTTTTTTAACTGGTAATTTTTTTATAGGTTTGCAACTTGGTATTTTTACAGAGCTTATTTACCTTGATTTTATCCCAATAGGCGGCGTAGTTCCGCCAAGCGGGGCGATAAGCGCAGGCATAGCGGTGCTTATGGCGCATATTTTTGCTATGGATATTTATTTTGCGTTTTTTATAGGCATTTTATGCGGCATAATATTTTCTTTTGTTGAGAGGAAAATCCGCAGATACCGCGCCAAATTATTGCCAAAGATAGAGCGCGCTCTTTACGAGGGCAAAACCTCTATAGGCAAAGTTATGTTGCAAAGCATTATTTTTCAATTTTTAGCGGTGTTTGCTTTTGCGCTAGTGGCTTTAACAATTTTTGGGCCTTTATTTTCGCTCATTAATCAAGATATACCGGAAAAGCTGCACATAGCTTTTAAGTTTTCTTATTTTGTAGTGCCGTGGGTTGGGCTTTCAATTTTGTTTATTTCTTTTAGCACTAAACCTAAAACGGATTGATAGGATATTATGAAAAGGTTTTCAATTTTTTTAAGAACTTTTTTAATACAAGGCTTTTGGAATTTTAGCCAAATGCAAAACCTTGGCGCGCTTTTCGTTATGGATACAACGCTTAAACGGCTTTATAAACCGGGTAGCGACGCTTACCTGCGCGCGCTTGTTCGCAATATGGAAACTTTTAACACAAATCCGGTTATGAGCTCGTATAGCATAGGCGCAATGATACGCCAAGAAGAAGTTTTAGCAAGCAGCAAAAAAGAAGATTTTGAAGAGCAGGAGCGGGAGTGGCGTATAATTAGAGCGACCACGGCAAATACAGCGGCCTCTATCGGCGATAGGCTCTTTTGGGCGACTTTAAAACCGCTCTCTTTGGTGTTTTGTATTCTTGTTTTATTTGCTAGCGAAATACAAGTAATCCACGAAGAGATTTATAAGGGCGAGATGCTCCTTAAAGTATTTTTAGCCGTCTTAGCGGCGCTGCTAGTTTATAATATCCCGTCAATAGCGGTGCGTCTTAGAGGTTTAAAAGATAGCTACCAAGGCAATGAAGAAAATTTTTACGGGTTAATTAATTTAAATTGGAACAAGGCAATAACTTTTCTCAAAACGCTAGGGCAAATTTTTACGGTTTTCATTATTTTTTACGGCATTTACATAGTTTTTGGCAATTCGTCTTTGAACCCAGATTCTATTGCAAGAATGTCGCTTTTAGTAGCTTTTATAATACTAAGCATTTTTATGAAGAAACTTAATATACCAAATATATTCCTATATATTATTGCGGCAATAGTTTTTGGTATAGCATCGTTTCTCGCTTGAGAGAGAAGACAACGTGATAAAAGAAGAAATAGAAATAAAAAATAGGCTTGGCATACACGCCCGCCCCGCAGCTATGCTGGCGCAAGAAGCTGGCAAATATCAAAGCGATATTTTTATAGCTAAAGAGGGTATGGAAGTTAATGCCAAAAGTATTATGGGTATAATGATGATAGCGGCCGAGCAGGGTAGCCGTGTTCAACTTACTGTGCAGGGCGCTGACGAGCAGGAAGCCATGGCTTCGCTAAAAGACGTATTTAATAAAATATTTGAGGAAGAATGATAACAATAAAAGGCATAGCAGCTAGCCCCGGCGTTGCAATAGGCCCGGCGTTTATATTAACGCCAGACACTGCAATATTTGAAAAAAAGAAAATCCCCGCCGCCAACGTGCAGGGGGAAGTTCGCCGCTATCAAGAAGCAATTGAGCGGACTTTAGAAGATTTAAATAAAACCGAAGCCAGCGCGCAGGAGCTTTTTGGCGCAGCCTATGCAAAATTATTAAAAGCTCATAAACTTATTTTAAAAGACCCCATGATTTCCCAAGGCGTGCCAGCCCGCATAGAAAAAGATATGATAAACGCCGAGTATGCGCTCTACACCGCCGTGCAGGAAATTACCGCAAAATTTGAAGCTATAAAAGACGAATTTTTCCGCGAACGCCGCTTTGATATTGCAGATGTTGCAAAGCGTTTGTTTGAAAATCTCACCCTTAAAAAACAAAATAAATTTGCCGCTATAAAAGAGCCTTCCATAGTTATAGCGCATAATCTCTACCCATACGATACTATTAATCTAAAAGGTAAAAAAGTGCTTGGTTTTGCCACAGATGTCGGCGGTAAGACAAGTCATACCGCCCTTTTGGCTCAAAGTATGCAAATGCCGGCGGTTGTCGGCCTTTCAACGGCGGCTGAAAAAATTAAAAATGGCGATATTGTGATAGTTGACGGCGAAAACGGCCTTCTTGTAATAAATCCAACGCCCGAGGCTATGGAGGCTTACAAAAAAGAACAAGGCAAAATAAAAAAGGTTGAGCATTCTCTTAAAGATATAAATGATTTGCCAAATATCACTAAAGACGGGCATAGAGTATCGCTTTATGTTAACTATGACCCACGTCGTGATTTTAAAGAAATGGATATTTTTACCTCAGAAGGCCTTGGCCTTTTACGAACTGAGTTTTTGTATATGGACCGCTTTGACCCCCCTAGCGAGGAAGAACAAGTCGCCGTTTATAAAAAAGCCGCTTCCCGCTTTGATGTGCGTCCTTTTACCGTGCGTCTTGCAGACCTTGGCGGCGATAAAATTTCCCAACTTGGCCTTGCCCGCTCGCAGGAAGAAGATAATCCTTTTATGGGCAACCGTGGTATTAGACTATTTTTAAAATACCCAAACCTTATGCTTACGCAAATGCGGGCAATAGTAAAAACAGCGGCCGAAGTTGACGCAAAAGTAAAACTTATGATGCCGATGATTTCATCAGTGGAAGAAGTTGTGCAAGTTAAAAAATATTTTAAAACTGTTCTTGCCGAGCTTTCCGCCCAGCGCATTACCCCCAAAAATCCAATAGATTTAGGCGTTATGATAGAGGTGCCTTCGGCCGCTTTATCGCTTGACGGCATTTTGCCGCAAGTAGATTTTGTTTCCATTGGCACTAATGATTTAATACAATATCTCTTAGCGGTAGATAGGACAAATCAGGAAGTGGCCGATTTATATGACGCTTACCACCCCGCCGTTTTAAGAACTATAAATTTTGTAGTGCAGGCCGCCCGTAAAAAAGGTAAGACGGTAAGCATTTGCGGCGAGATGGCCTCAGACCCGGAAATGGTGCCGTTTTTGGTAGGTATCGGCGTGGATATTTTATCCGTATCGCCTAGAATGTTTTTAAGAATAAAAAATACTTTAAGGAATTTGAATTTTAAAGATTGTTCCAATCTGGCTCAGGCGGCTATATTATTATCTAGCAGCGCAGACATTAAAAAACTCAAAGAATATTATAAAACTGATGAAGAAAATACGTAATTTTTCAATTGTAGCCCACATAGACCACGGCAAGACGACGCTTTCCGATAGGATATTAGAAGATACAGGCGCAGTTCCAAAACGCAAAATGCAGGCGCAGCTCCTTGACGGTATGGATTTGGAGCGGGAGCGCGGCATAACCATAAAAGCTAAAGCCGTGCGTCTAAAATACAAAGATTATATTTTAAATCTTATTGATACCCCCGGCCATGTGGATTTTTCTTACGAAGTCGCCCGCTCTCTTCGCGCGTGCGAGGGCGTTTTGCTGCTTGTGGACGCTTCCCAAGGCGTTGAGGCGCAAACAGTGGCCCATGCGCATTTAGCGCAAAGTTTAGGGCTTAAAATTATACCCGTTATGAATAAGGTTGATTTAAGCCAAAGCGACGCCGATATTGCAGAAGAGCAAATTTGGGAAGTATTAAAAGAGCCTATTTCCGCCGAACGCGTTAGCGCAAAAACAGGCCAAGGCGTTGACCATTTGCTAGAGAGAATTATAGAAGATGTGCCGCCTCCGCAAGGCGACCCAGCTGGCAAAGCGCGCGGCCTTATTTTTGATTCTTTTTACGACCCTTTCCGCGGCATTATTCTTTATGTAAGAATGGTTGACGGTAAAATAAAAACAGGGCAAACTTTAAAATTAATGGGGGCAAATTTTAGCTCCAAAATAGAAGAGCTTGGATATATGACGCCAAAGATGGAAAAAGGCGCGGCGCTTGATAGCGGAGAGGTGGGGTATGTTGTTGCAGGCATAAAAGATATACATCAAGTGCAAGTTGGCGATACCATCACTTTAGCCGATGACCCAGCCTCAGAACCCTTGCCCGGCTATGTAAATGTTAAACCGATGGTTTTTGCAAGCATTTTCCCAATTGATTCTACCGATTATCCGCTGCTTCGCACTGCGCTAGAAAAATTAAATTTATCAGATTCTTCTTTTAGCTATCAAAGCGAAACTTCCAAAGCTTTAGGTTTTGGCTTTCGCCTTGGTTTTATGGGGCTGCTTCACATTGAAATTGTTAAAGAAAGATTGGAGCGGGAATTTAATTTGTCGCTCATTGCCACTAGCCCCAATGTTATTTATCAAGTAAAATTTACTCCACGCAAAAGCCACCCGCAAGAACTTGCCGCTTTGGCAGATGCCGGCGGTGGTTATAAATGGATAGACAACCCGGCTAATTTCCCGCCATACGGCGATATTTTGGATATTAAAGAGCCGACTATTAAAATAAAATTGGTAACCCCCATTGCCTATATGGACGCAGTTATGACTTTGCTTAAAGATAAGCGTGGCGCATTTATCAGCCTTGAGCATCTTTCCAGCCAACGGGTGGTTATCAATTATTATATGCCCATGGCCGAGATGGTTATTGATTTTTACAATAAGCTAAAATCTGTGTCAAAAGGCTATGCCTCTTTTGATTACGAAATTGACGAATACCGCAGCGCAGATGTCGTCTTAATGGAAATTTTGATACACGGCACGCCGGTTGACGCTCTTTCTGTTATTACGCATAAAGATAGGGCCGCTACCCGTGGTAGACTACTTACGGAAAAACTAAAAGAACTTATTGGCCGCCAGCAATTTGAAGTAGCCGTGCAGGCCCGTGTAAACGGCAAAATAGTTGCGCGCGAAACTATACCCGCTTTCCGTAAAGACGTTATTGCAAAATGTTATGG
>JAISHT010000098.1 GCA_031262415.1 Elusimicrobiota bacterium
GGCATTGCCGAAATCCCGCTTTACTCCGGCTTTACCTACAGGCTTATAATTTGGGCTTTTTCAACGCTAGCGGCTATTATCTTTGTAATGCGTTATGCTAGGAAAATTGCCAAAAACCCAAAAGCCAGTTTAACTTATGACTTTGACCAAGAAAAAATACACGAGCTTCATTTAGACGATAGAACGGGCGAAAAGTTTACACTGCCCCGCAAACTCGTGCTTACCGCTTTTGCCATTACTATGATAATTTTAGTAGTAGGCGTTTTGAAATACGAGTGGTATATAACAGAAATCGGCGGGTTATTTTTAGGCCTTGGCATAGTAGCCGCCGTGCTTGGCCGCTTAAAACCATCGGAAGCAACCAACGCATTTTACGACGGCCTTAAAGGCATGGCGGAAATTGTCTTTTTGCTTGCTCTAGCAACAGCCATCATAATAGTTGCGGAAAACGGCCATATTCTTGATACAATCTTGCACTATATGGCTGGCATAATATCACAGCTTAACTCTACCGTAGCCTCTTGGGCGGCGTTTATAATGCAGGCAATTATAAATTTCTTTATACCATCAGGCTCCAGCAAAGCCGTTTTGACTATGCCTATCTTGGCTCCCCTTTCCGACCTTATTGGCATTAGCCGTCAAACTATGATTTTGGCTTATCAGTTTGGCGACGGGTGGACAAATGTCTGCGTACCAACAAGCGCAGTGTTGCTAGGCGTTATAGGTATGGCTAAGATACCGTTTCAAAAGTGGTTTAAGTTTGTTATGCCGCTTATCTCTGTTTGGTTTATGATGTCTTTTATTTTCCTTTGGATAGCAAATTATATAAACTGGCAGTAGCTTTTTAAAGGGCCCCAAACGGGGCCCTTTTTTATTTGGTAAACTGAAGTTATATAGCTTATGTAGTCTAAAATTTATATGCAAAAAACTGCCTTTAAACCTGTTATAAATGTGCTTGAAGCAATGTCTGGCTGGGACATTGCCGTCTTTACGCTTGTGCTTGCGCTGACGGTAGCAGTTGTTTTGCTGGGCAATTATAGGCGGGCTAAAGGGGCAAATAAATTCCTTGATTATATGCTTATGGGGCGCAAATTATCGCTGCCGCTTTTTGTGGCTACTTTAGCGGCTAGCTGGTATGGCGGCATTTTTGGCGTTAATGAAATTACATTTAATTTTGGCATTTATAATTTCATAACCCAAGGTTTATTTTGGTACATTGCCTATATAATTTTTGCGCTTTTTATTGTAGATAAAATCAAAAAATATCAAAGCATTACTATGCCGGAGCTGGCAAAACAAATGTTTGGCAAAAAAGCCTCTTACACGGCGGCGGTTTTTACTTTTTTTGGCATTTTGCCTATAAGCTATGTTTTAAGCCTTGGGATATTTTTACATTTGGTTTTTGGCATTGGGATTATAAAAGGTATGGTTGTGGGGACGGCTTTTGTTTGTTTGTATACGGCTTGGGGCGGGCTGCGCTCGGTAGTATTTTCAGACGCGGTGCAATTTGCGGTTATGTGTATAGCGGTGTTTTTAGTGCTTTTATTTTCCGCTCAAGCATTTGGCGGGCTTGGGTTTTTAAAGGCTAATTTGCCAGCAAGCCATTTTTCTTTAACGGGCGGCAACAGCTGGCTAACTACTTTTGTTTGGGGCGCAATTGCGCTTGCAACTTTGGTTGACCCGGCATTTTATCAAAGGTGCTTTGCCGCCAAAGACGCTAAAACCGCCAAAATAGGTATTTTTATTTGCACTTTCGTTTGGTTTTGTTTTGATATTTGCACAACCGCCGGCGCGCTTTACGCAAGGGCCATTATGCCAAGCGCCGCCCCCGCGCATGCGTATTTTCTTTATGCTTTGCAACTTTTGCCCGATGGCCTGCGCGGGTTTTTTGTAGCGGGCATTTTAGCGGTTATTTTATCAACGCTAAACTCGTTTTTGTTTATTGCTTCAAATACTTTGGGGTATGATTTGCTTAAAGATAAATTTAAAAACAAAATATTGGCAAATCAAATTTTCTTTTTCTTAGTTGCTGCCATTGCTATTTTGCTGGCTATTTTCTTTGACGGTAATTTTAGGAAAATTTGGTTTATTATGGGCTCTTATATGTCGGCCTGTTTGCTTATACCTATGCTGCTTGGCCACATTTGGCCACGGCGAATAACAGACAATGTTTTTACAATATCTTGCGTAGTTTCCGCCGTCGCTCTTACTATTTGGAATATTATCCCCAAAAGCGGCCTGCTTGGCGAGATAGAGGGTTTTTACATCGGCGTATTATTTAACATAATAATATTAGGTTTTGCTATACTTAAAACAAGGAAACAATATGCGCAAAATAAATAATTTACTAATAATAGCTAACGGCCAAAAAGAGAGCGCCGCCTTCCTAAAAGCCCAAGCAAGCAAGAGCGATTTTATCCTCGCCCTTGACGGCGGGGCCGATACCGCCTTAAAAGCAAAAATAATGCCAGACGCTGTTGTTGGGGACCTTGATTCAATATCCCCCGCCGCCAAAGCAAAAATACCAGCTATAAAACTTTTTAAAATAGCCCGCCAAGATAATACTGATTTTGAAAAAGGCCTAAATTTTGCCACTTATATTAAGCCGCAAAGTATAACGGTGGTTTGCGCAACGGGCGGCCGTTTGGATTTTACTTTAGGCAATTTCTCGTCAGTTTTTAGCTATACAAAAAAGCTAAATATAGTATTTAAAGGCCAAGGCTGGCGTTTGTATCCGCTTGAGAAATCAGCAACCTTTAAATGCAAAAAGGGCGCAACGGTAAGCCTAATACCTATGGGTAAAGCCAGTGGCATAACGCTTACAAATTTAAAATATCCGCTTAAAGACGCTACCTTAACAATTGGGCAAACGGCGGTAAGCAATGTAGCTTTAAAAGACAAGATAAAAGTTGAAATAAAAAGCGGCCGCCTTCTTGCAATAATCTACGATTAATTGATGTTAAATTGTGTATAATATATGTATCTTAATAAAAGGAGATGGTTATGATGCTAAATAAAAAACAAAACAACGCTCCAAAGGGGAGTGTATCAGTCAGTCAGTCAGTCAGTTAGTCTATAAATTAGTCTGCCGCAAAATTACTGCCTTAAAAACCATAAAACAAGCTGGGTTCACCTTAATAGAATTATTAGTAGTCGTCTTAATCATAGGCATACTCGCCGCTATTGCATTACCGCAATATAATCAAGCTGTGTTTAATAGCAAAATGAAAAAGGTTGAAATTGCCTTAAGCGGCCTTGCTAGCGCGCTAAACGAATATCAACTTATCCACGGCAAAGGCACATATCCAACAGACCCGACCAAACTCCCTTGGGGCCTTCCTGAAAGTTGCAACAATGAAAAAGCAACCCTCAGCACTGCCTCTGGATGGCCTCTTCTCTGGCCTTGCGGTGATTTTTATATTGGGTTTGGGGCAACAGGCGCTTCTACTGGGATTGTTAGCGCAGTTCTTGGTTTCAAAGGCGGTAACGGTGGACATTATGATAGATATGCAAATGGAAGCTTTCACTGCCGCCTTACCTCTGGAGCGGATGCAAAAGCATATAAAAAATATTGCGAAATAAATAATCTTCCAATTGATTCTTAATAGCCAAAACTAAATTTTAAATAATAAGGCCGATAATTTTTTTAATAATTATCGGCCTTATTGTTTTTAAACCCAAATTAACTATTGCTATACGCTTTTGTTTACTAACTTTTATCTACCTGCTCCTTTTATTAGTTCGCTAAAAACACGCATTTCGTTTTGATACTTAGCCTTAAATTCCAAAGGCTCGTAGTTTACACGGCAAGTCCAATTAGACGCGCAAACTGTGCCGGGCACATTTACCCTAGTGCTATCGCCAATAATATCTTGCAATGGGAAAATAGCTAGGCACGAGCCGCTACCCATTACTCTACTTAAAATAGCTTTATGCACAAATGGGGTAAAAAGTATGTTGCCGTCGGTTTTTTCGGCGGAAATCATCTCCCAAATATTTGCCCGCTCCCAATTTGGCATAGTTTCCCACCACTCTTTTAGGGTTGTGGTATCGTGCGTGGAAGTTGTGGCAAGAGAGGCGGCTGGGTAATTTCTAGGTTCACGGAAGACTTCATTGTCCTTCTCCCACCTAAGCACACGGTATCCGGGCAGGGAAATTTCCTTCATATACTGGCGCACATAATTTGGAATAAGCCCCAAATCCTCGCCAACGGGCATTTTGCCTTTTGCGGTTTCTACAACCGCTTCAATAAATTTTGCTCCCCGTTCTTTTTGGGCGGCCTCGTCCTCAATATCAAAATGGCCTTTTGTATGGACGGGGTCAAAAATCCAAGTTCTAAAAAAGCCGACAAGATGGTCAAGGCGGAAGACATCATAAATTTCGCACGCTCGGTTTATTTTACTACGCCAAAGCCTAAAATCTGTTGCCATAATTTCGGACCAGTTATAGGCGGGCAGGCCCCATTTTTGCTCGTCTTTTGAAAGTTCGTCTGGCGGAGCGCCAATTTCAGCGTCCAAAATATATTTTTTTTGATTAGCCCAAACATCTGCGCTATCAAAATTAACGCCAAAGGGGATATCGCCAAAAAGCATCATATTATGCTCTTTGCAAACGGCCTTAACTTCTTCTATTTGCTCTTGCAAAGTCCACTGAATATAGCCAAAAAACATAATTTGTTTGCTATTTTCAATAGAGAAATTTTTAAGATAATTAACATTAATATCTTGAAATTCTTTTGCCCAATGCCGCCAGCTTGCCCAGCCAAAAATATCTTTTGCCGCCCTAAATAGACAATATGGCACAAGCCACGGGGCGGCTTGCTCTTGGAATGCTAAAAAGGCTGAATATCTTGGGGTGTTTTTTGCTTTTTCTTCTTCTAAAAAATACTCGTAAGCGGCCCACAAAACTTTATACTTTGCGCTCTTTATATATTTAAAACTTACGCTGCTTTGGCTGCGCCAGAGGTTGATTTCGGCTCTAAATTTATTTATAAGCTCCTGCGCTTTTGGGGCGGCCTTAACTTCGGGCACATCTTCTATGCTTAAATAGACGGGGTCAATAGCAAATGCGCTAAGCGCGCTGTATGGGCAATTTTCCTCGGGGGCGGTTTCGTGAATAGGCAAAATTTGCAAAACTTTAACGCCCTCGCCACTTAAATATTTTATCCATTCTTTTAGAGAGGCCATGTCGCCAATGCCCCAATCGGTTGCGCTACGCATGGCAAATAAAGGCAGCAATACGCCAGCCCTTTTTGTTTTTATAAGTTCATTATCTTTTAAATCTACTGCCATTTTTAACCCCATGCGTTTTTTGCCTATTGCCCCGTCTTTTTAAATTTTAGGCGGGGCTAGGTAAATATTTAAATTTACTGACGGGCTACGGCTTCAATTTCAACCAATGCGCCTTTTGGCAAAGCTGCCACTTGCACCGTGCTTCTTGCTGGCGGATTGTTTTTGAAGAATGTGCCGTAAACTTCGTTCATATCGGCAAAGTCAGCTAAATTTGTTACGAAAACTGTTGTCTTTACGACATGGTCCAAATCTGCCTTAGCGGCTTTTAAAACTTCTCTCATATTTTCTAAAACGCGTTGGGTTTGAGTCCTAATATCGCCGGGGACAAGTTCGCCTGTAACGGGGTCTGCGGGTAAACAGCCAGATACATAAACCCAAGAGCCATTCCTAATAGCCTGCGAATAAGGCCCTATTGCTTTGGGGGCTTTGTCAGTTGAAATCGTTTTCTTTCCCATAAAATCTCCTTTCATAATAAACAGCTTATACATATATGGTATAAAAAAAGTATCATATTTAGAAGTAGATTTTGAAAAATTTTAAAACTCGGGGGTTTTATGAGGATAAATTTTCTAGGCACAAACGGCTGGTTTAACACGCATACCGGCAATACCACCTGCACTTTTGTTGAGACGGCGGCCGCCTATATAATACTTGACGCTGGCGGCGGCCTATATAAAGCTTTTGATTTGATAAAAGAGCATAAACCCGTTTATATTTTGCTCTCTCATTTGCATATGGACCATATTGAAGGGTTGCAAGTTATGCCGCTTTTTAAATGGAAACAAGGCGCAACAATAATTGTTGGCGACGGGCATAAAAAAGAGCTTGAAAATATTATGCGCCTGCCATATATGCCCGCGCCGAAAGATTTAAATATGCCCGTTGAAATTGTTGAAGTATCCGCGGCAAAAGACTTGCCCTTCTTGCTCTCTACAAAAAGACTTGAGCATATTGTGCCGACTATAGGATACCGCATAGAAGCCGAAGGCAAAGTTTTAACTTATGCTTTAGATACCGGCGTAAGTGAAAATGCTAGAGAACTTGCCCGCGACGCTGATATTTTGATAACAGAATGCTCTTACCTGCCCGGACAGTCGCCAAACAATAACCACTTAAACCCGGAGCAGGCCGCCCAACTAGCTTTAGAGGCAAATGCTAAATTGCTTGCGCTTATCCACTTTAAAGCCGATGATTACAATACAATAGAAAAGCGAGATAAGGCTATAGCGGCGGCCGGCCATATTTTTGCGCACACTTACGCCCCTTACGACGGCGATGAAGTGATTATATAAACGAGGATATTATGTGCTTAAGCCTTATAGGTAAAATAAAAAAAATACAAAAAGATACCGCCCTTGCCGATTTCAGCGGTATACAAAAAGAAATTTCCCTAACCTTAACGCCCACAGCAAAAACGGGCGATTATGTTTTGGTGCACGCCGGCTTTGCTATAGAAATAATGAAGCCAAAAGAAGCCAAAGAAGCATTAAAAGCTATAGAAGAAACAAAATAGTTTTAGACGAAAAAATCAAATGAAAACAAAAAAGCCTTTAAAAATAATGGAAGTCTGCGGGACGCATACGCACGCTATTGCAAAAAGCGGGCTTAAGGATTTTTTTGACGGCGAAATTGACTTTATCAGCGGCCCAGGCTGCCCCGTTTGCGTGAGCGCGCAAAGTGATATTGATAAAATGATAAGCCTAGCCCTTATGCCAAATATAACAATAATGACTTTTGGCGATATGATGCGTGTGCCGGGCAGTAAAATATCCTTGCAAGGGGCGGCGCAAAGCGGCGCAGATGTAAAAATAGTTTATAGCCCGCTTGACGCTGTAATTTTTGCCTTGCAAAATCCAAAAAAACAAGTAGTTTTTTTAGCCGTTGGCTTTGAAACAACCGCACCGCTTATAGCCGCCGCCATTTTAAAAGCAAAAGAGCTGAAACTTAAAAACTTTTTTATTTATTCTTGCCTTAAAACAATAACACCCGCCATAAAAACCATACTAGATGAAAAAAATGATATTGACGGCTTTTTGCTACCCGGCAATGTAAGCGTAATAACAGGCTGGCAGGCGTTTGATTTTATCTCCAAAAAATACAAAAAGCCCGCAGTAGCGGCTGGTTTTAGCCCAAAAGAAATTATTGAGGCGGCAAAAATGTTGCTTGCCACCAAAACGCCAAAGACGCAAAACGTTTACCGCTGGGCCAGCCCCAAAGGCAACAAGGAAGCGCAAAAAGCAATCAAAAAAGTATTTAGTATTGGCGACGGGGTTTGGCGTGGGCTTGGTAAAATAGCAGGCTCGGCCTTAGTTTTAAAATCAAGCTACAAAAATTTTGACGCTGAGAAAGTTTTTAAAATAAAAAAAATTAAAGAAACTAAAACAAAATGCCGCTGCGCATTAATTTTAAAGGGCAAATTAAAGCCTTCGCTCTGCCCGTTTTTTGCCAAAACTTGCACGCCGACTAGTCCGCTTGGGCCGTGTATGGTTTCTAGCGAGGGCGCATGCGCGGCTTGGTATAATAATCTAAAATAAAATTATGAAAGAAATATCTGTCGCCCACGGCGCAGGCGGCGAGCAAAGCCGCCACTTAATAAACAACTTGATTTTAAAATATTTTGGCAATCCTATTTTAAACGAGTTAGAAGACGCCGCCGTGCTTAATACTCTTGGCAAAATTGCTTTTACAACTGATAGCTTTGTAGTTGACCCCATCTTCTTCCCCGGCGGCAATATTGGCGACCTTGCAATATGCGGCACGGTAAATGATTTGGCGGTAAAAGGGGCAGAGCCAAAGTATATATCGGTATCTTTCATTATAGAAGAAGGCTTTGCTATAAAAGATTTTAAGGCCATTTTATCTAGTATGCGCCAAAGAGCCAGCGAGGCGGGCGTAATTATAGCTACCGGGGATACAAAAGTAACGCCACGGGGCAAAACAGATAAAATCTTTATTAATACCGCCGGCATTGGCTTTTTGCCAAAAAATGCAAATGTAGCCGCTAAAAATATAAAAAATGGCGATGTTTTGATAGTAAGCGGCAACCTTGGGGACCATTCCATCGCCATTATGAACGCACGCCATAACCTTGGCATTAAAAGTAATATAAAAACAGATAGCGCGCCTTTAAATAAAATTACGCAAGAATTAATAAAAACTTTAGGCAAAGATATTAAAGCTATGCGTGATATTACCCGCGGCGGCCTAGCCTCTGTATTAAACGAAATGACTTCCCCCCAAATTGGCTTTGTGGTAGAAGAAGCAAAAATCCCTTCCTCAAAATCTGCTGCCGCCGCCGCCCGTTTGCTTGGGCTGGATTTGCTTGAAATGGCAAATGAAGGCAAGTTTTTATGCGTGGTATCGGCCGCTAAAGCAAAGCAAGCCTTGCAAATTATTAAAAAAAACAAATATGGCAAAAATGCCGAAATAATTGGCCTAGCAAGCAAAGAGGTAAGAGGAAAAGTGCGCTTAAAAACACGGCTTGGCCCGCTTCGCTCGCTTAATGCCCCGCTTGGCGAACTTTTGCCAAGAATCTGCTAATTATGAAGATACGCAAACAACTTTTAATAACAGGCATAGTGCAAGCCGTCGGCTTTAGGCCTTTTGTCTACAATTTGGCAAAGCGGCTAAATTTAAGCGGCAAAGTTTACAATAGCGAGCAAGGCGTAGTAATAGAAGCCCAAGGCTCAAAAGAAAATATTGAAATATTTGTATTGCTTTTGCAAAAAAATGCGCCTAAATTAAGCAAAATAGAAGCAGTAAAAATAAAATCCACTAAGGTAAAAAAAGAAAATACTTTTGCCATTATCCCAAGTAAAGGCGTAAAGACAAAAACGACTATCCCCGCCGACATTGCCCTTTGCCCAAGCTGCGCCCGTGATATTGCCGCCAAAGATAACCGCCGCTATCAATACCCCTTTACAAACTGCACGCAATGCGGCCCGCGCTACACTATTATAAAAAGCTTGCCATACGATAGGGCCAAAACCACCATGCGCCCTTTTAAGATGTGCAAAGCCTGCCGCCAAGAATACGAAAACCCGACAAATAGACGCTTTCATGCCGAGCCTAATTGCTGCCCCGTATGCGGGCCAAAAGTAAATTTTGTTTATCAAAATAAGCAAGCTGGCGGCATTAAAGAAGCGGCCGCCGCCTTAAA
This sequence comes from Elusimicrobiota bacterium, assembly GCA_031262415.1. Taxonomy (GTDB): domain Bacteria; phylum Elusimicrobiota; class Elusimicrobia; order Elusimicrobiales; family Elusimicrobiaceae; genus Proelusimicrobium. The sequence continues at coordinate 9,451 of JAISHT010000098.1, forward strand.
AAGCGGCAAAATAATAGCCATAAAAAGCATAGGCGGCTTTCACCTAGCTTGCGACGCTCTAAACAAAAAAACCGTTGCCCTTTTAAGAAAACGCAAAAATATCCCGCTTATTAGCGACGGGCTTGCAACCATTGGCGTAATGCTGCCTTATACGCCTCTACATAAAATAATTTTTGATATTTTGGGCCCAAATCCTTTAGTAATGACCTCAGGCAATATATCTGGCGAGCCAATTTGTATAGATAATGAAGAGGCTAAGCAAAAACTTGCCAATATCGCCGATGGCTTTTTGCTGCATAGCAGGGCCATTTACAGCCGAATTGACGATAGCGTCCTATTTGAACTTAACGGCAAAACTTATTTTTTGCGCCGTGCGCGCGGATATACGCCAAGCGCAATAACTTTGCCCTCTAAACTTAAACGCCATACGCTAGCTTTGGGCGGTAATCTTACAAACAGTTTTTGCTTAGCAAAAGACAATAAAATTTACCCCAGCCAATATATTGGGGATTTGGACTTGCCCGCAAATATTAATTACTTTAAGCAGGCGGCTAGTCAAATGCAAAAACTATTAAATATTAAGCCGCAAGTGTTTTTGCGAGATAAGCACCCCGCCTATTTTGGAGCGCATTTTAAACCAAAAGCTAAGCAAGTTCAACATCATCTCGCCCATGCTTTAAGCGTTGCGCTGGAGCATAATTTGCCACCCAAGGCTTTAGCCTTTGTTTTTGACGGCACGGGATACGGCGAAGATAAAACCATTTGGGGAGCGGAGTTTTTGTTAATAAATAAAAATAATTGGCAAAGACTTGGCTACATTAAACCAATAAAAATATTTGGTGGGGAAAGCGCAACAATTGATATTTGGAAATGCGCCCTTTCTTATATGGCGGCTTCAGGCCTAATCCGTCAAAAAATTAAAAAGATTTTAAATAAAATACCAACAAAAACTCTTGACTTAGCTTTAAAATCCCTTAACGCAGGGTTAAATTCTTACACGGCTAGCAGCGCAGGGCGTTTGTTTGACGCCGTTAGCGCAATGCTCGGCATTTGCCTTAAAACAACTTATCAAGCGCAGGGCGCTATGGAGCTTGAAGCAGCCGCTAACGGCGCAAAAACACAGGCCGCATATCCATTTACCGTAGAAACTAAAAAAGGTTTTACAACAATTGACACAAAGCCGCTTATAGCAGCTTTATCCGAAGAACGGCAAAACACCGCGCTAGCGGCGGCAAAATTCCACAATACTTTAGCTAAAATGATATGCCAATGCGCCGCTTTGTTATCAGCCCAAACAGGCGTAAAAACAATTTTGCTTAGCGGCGGCGTCTTCCAAAACAAAAAATTGCTATCTAGTTGCCTAAAAGGCCTTGAAGCAAAAGGCCTGAAAGTTTATGCAAACAATACTTTGCCCATTGGGGACGGCAATGTTGCGGCAGGGCAAATTTACGCTTCGTATAAAAATTTTGTATAATTTTATTAAGCCTTAAGATAACAAGACGGCAGACAACAAGACGGCGAAATTTACTTAAAATAAATTTTTATAGACAAGTAAAATTATTTTTGGTAAAATATATTTGTTGGGGTTAAGCCCCAATTATTTTTTGCTCTTTTTAAAGACAATTTTAAATAATTTTTTGGAAACGCGCTCGTAGCTCAGTGGTAGAGCATCCGCCTTTTAAGCGGGGGGCCGTGAGTTCGAGTCTCACCGGGCGCAGTTTCCTGATATACGCCCCCTTCGTCTATCGGTTAGGACACCAGATTTTCAATCTGGTGAGAGGAGTTCGATTCTCCTAGGGGGCGCCAATTTATAAAAGATTTTCAAAATATATTTGAAAATCTTTTTTTTATTGTACAATTAACTATATTTAAATTTTTGGTTTAGTATGCAACAAAATATTATCTGTTTTTTATTATAACAGAAAAACCTTGCTCAAAATTTTTAAAATCCACACTGCATTCATGTATTTGAGCTATCTTTTTTACAATGGATAAGCCCAAACCACTTCCGTCAACATCTTGCCCTGAAGGCCTGAAGAAACGTGTTCCGAGTTTTTCTATATTCAAATTATCTACCTTAACCCCAGTATTTGATACAATTAAATGGTCCTTAGTTAACTCAATTTTTATTTTCGCTTCTACTGGGCTGTATTTTATGGCGTTATCTATCAAATTTCTAAGCAATAATGACCACAAAATATTTTTACCGTGCTGCAGTGGGTATCTGCCACTGTCAGAAATCTCAATAGTTATATTTTTGGCTTTAGCGTTATCCTCATTATCGCAGAGTATTTCATTTATTATTTGGGGCCAATCTAAAATTTCCTCATCAATATTATAAGTTGATCCGCCCTCAAGTTTTGATAAAGTAAGCAGTTGTTCAACCAACCTGCTAAGGCGCTCTATACCTATTTCCAAATTACACAATGCGTTATTTCGTGTGAACGAATCATTCCCAGAAATTAAAGCAACTTCAAGTTGCACTTTAAGCGCCGCGAGTGGACTTCTAAGCTCGTGCGCTGAATTATAAATAAAACTTCTTTCATGTTCCAACATAACGCTTATCCTTTCTAAGAAATGGTTCATCGCGTTAATAAGCGGTTGTATTTCTTTTGGCATATTACTGCTTATAATTGGGGATAAATCGTCAGATTTTCTAGCCGATATCTTTTTTGCGACATCTTTAACAGGTTTTAATTCTCTGCTTATTAAAATTACAGATGCTAAAATGAAAAATAAAAGTCCAATACCCCACGGTATAAAAAAACTGCTAACGACTTCAAAGGCCATTTCTTTGCGAAATTCAGCTTCCTGTCCTACTGCAACAACAAACTGTTTGTCAGCACTTAAAACCCAAATTATACGCCATTTATCCCCACCAACTTTTTGATCTATAAAACCAACTGGATTCTGGTTAAAGTGAAAATCTTTGCCGTTATTACCATCATGAAAAACAATATCCCCCTGCCTGTTAAATATAGCAAATCCTAATGCGTCGTCATCCTCCTCCCCATCGTTTAAAAGTCTTTCTATAGTCTCATCGCTTCTTTGCTGATTATCTGCTTTTAAATCATCAAGATTAGCTCCAGAAAGTTGCTTAGCAAGCAAAAGCTGGTATGTATCAAAGAACTCATTAAGGTTTTCTCTTGTATTAAACCAGGATAACACGCCCGCTATAAACCATATAACTGTAGTTATAACAATTAATGAGATAATGAGACGCTGCTTCATGCTTAGCTTCTTCACAAATCACCTATTTGATATCCTATTTTGCTTATTGTTTTAATAGCATTACGCCCCAACTTCGCGCGGATATTGTGAACATGCACTTCTATAGCATTACTTAAAATTTCATCGTCCCAAGAATAAAGTTTTTGCTCAATAACTGATTTTGATAACACTTTATTTTTATTCATTAATAGCAATTCATATAAAAGAGTTTCTTTAGGCGACATTACTATTTGTTTGTTTTTTAAAAAAACAGCTTTTGTTTGTGAATTAAAAGTAATATCACCATGCTTAATTATGGGGGTAAGAACATCGTAGCGACGCCTGGTTAAAGCATTGAGCCTGGCTGCCACTTCTTTTAAGGAAAATGGTTTTGACATATAGTCATCGGCACCACTTTCTAAACCCAAAATGCGTTGGTTAACATCGCCCTGAGCGGTTAATATCAAAACTGGCTCAGGGCGTCCGTCTTCGCGCCATTCTTTTAATATTGATATGCCGTTTTGCCCAGGAAGGCCGATATCTAGGATAACAGCGTCATAGGCGGTTTGCGTAACAGCCTCTTTACCTTCAAATCCATTTTGGATCCAATCCACAACGAAGCCTAGTTTACTTAACCCGACATTGAGTCCATCTCCAATAAGCTTGTCATCCTCTATCAATAAAATGCGCATTTATTTTACCTTTTGTTTTTATTTATTATTTCTTTACTATTCTATTTACATCTATTTCAATACTTAAGAGATCCTTGTCAATTTCGCCATGAATTTCAATTGTATCTTGAGGTGTTATAGTAAGTCCGCCCCAATCTTCATTATCAATTTCAACTATTATAGAGCCAGTATTATCACTGAAAAAATATTTTTCATTACCAAGGCTCTTTTCAATTTTACCAATTAATATAACTGCTGTATCATCTCTAAGTTTTTTTGCATCAGCAACTGTGGTTGAATTAATGGTAGGTCCCTGAAAACCACCTTGTGTAGATTGCGGCGGAAACCCTTGAGCAAATAGATTCGCCCCAAGCATCAGTGCTGTCGCTATCGCTAAAGATGTGGTTTTTATTGTTTTTTTCATACTATTTCTCCTTTGTACTTTTTTGTTTTATTTTTGCTACAAACATATTAAAACATTTTAAACTTAAGAAAAACTTAAGAGAAAAAACTTTTTTACACCACTCAGGCTAGAATGGAAAAATAACATATGTATAGATTAAGCGAGTACAAATAATTTGAAATGAAGTTTTTTTATATAATTTAAATAGGTATATAAGCTACATAGCTAATTAATAAGGGTATAAAAAATGAAACAAGACGAAGCTATAATATTTGACCTAGACGGCACTCTAACAGATACTTTAAACATTTCGCTGCTTGGAGCGCAAGAAGCCGCAAAAAAAGCGGAAAATTTGGAGCTGACTTTTGATGAAATCATCTCGCAATTTGGCAAGTCAGAAACAGGCCTCTTCAAACATTATTCCCCCCTTAATTGGCAAAAAGCCGCCCAATATTACAAGGAGTTTTTTGAAAGGGTCGCCACGCCGCAAATACTCTTCCCCGGGATAAAAGATATTTTGGATTATTTAAAAAATAATAATATAAAAACCGCCCTAGTTACCGGCCGCGCTGAGGATACTGCGCTAGCAATATTAGAAAAAACCGGTATAAAAAATTATTTTGAGCATATCAAAACCGGTAGCGAGTTTGCTAGCATTAAAACAAAGTGCATAAAAGAAGTTTTACAATTATGGGGCCAAGCTCCACAAAAAACTTACTACCTTGGCGATATACCAAATGATGTGCGCGACGCTAGGGCCGCAGGCGTAAATCCGCTAAGCGCGGCGTGGTTCCCAACGGTGGACAAAGAAAAGCTTCAACAAGAATCCCCCTTACATATTTTTGACAGCGTTGAGCTTTTTGCCGCTTGGGTAAAAAAATAACTTTCCGCTTGCGTCTTTGCGCGCTTGCTTTTATTTTTTGCATACTAGGCCGCATTCCTAGGCCTTGATTTTTTACCAAAAGCCTTTATACTTTAATTAGAAACTCCCTTTGGCCCCAGTTATTGCTGGGTATAGCTTTGGGGGTTTCCTTATTTTAGGCTAAAAAATGCAAGTATACAATAGTAAAAGACGGAGTGTTTAACTCCGTCTTTTATATGTATATTTATTAAACAGATGTTTTATTTAGTTACCGTTTTATAAAGCCAAGCGCCAAATAAACCACCTAACACTGGAACTATTAAAAACAGCCATATTTGCGACATTGCTACACAATTGCCACCCATGCATAAAATAAACGCAGGTCCAAAAGACCTTGCTGGGTTAACGGAAACGCCTGTTACTGGTATGCCAACAATATGTATTAAAGTAAGACATAAACCGATCACTATTCCAGCAAAACCAGCCAGAGCTTTTGGAGCAGTAGCGCCGCAAATGACAAACAGAAATAATGCCGTAAGTATAAATTCGGCAATTATTGCAGCCCAAACTCCATAACCCGCAGGCGAGGCTAGGCCAAAACCATTCTGTCCCAGACCATCAATCAAAGGATTATATGCGGCACCTCCAGATAAAATTGCAAACAATAAGATTGCTCCCATGACCGCTCCTACAAACTGCGCCACTATATATCCAAAAGCTTCTTCACCTTTCATTTTACCGTTGGCCCACATAGCAATAGTAATTGCCGGATTTATATGACACCCAGTAAGAGGCCCTATAGCATAAACCATAACCATAACCGTTAAGCCAAAAGAAAAAGCAATGCCAAGATTACCAACTTCAGGGCCAGCAATCATAGCGCTGCCGCAACCCATAAGCACCAGAAACATAGTACCAATGCATTCAGCAATATATTTTTTTATGTTTTCCATTTTTCAAAGAATCTCCTAATATTAAAAATACCTACATAAATATTTTATAAAAAAATCATTAATTATTGCTCTTATATACCTTGATTTTTTTACACAAAAATTTTATGCTTTACTTATCCCACTCCGTTGCTCCCACTTATTGCTTGGTATAGCTTTGAGAGTTTTTTTTTGCACAAATATGCAGAAAACAACTTGACAATGGGGTTGTTTTTGACTATATTTGTAGTATGTGGTAGATTATATTGTGGTGTTAGCTTATAGTGTACTGCTAGATTATATGTGGTGGTAGATTATATTGTGCTGGATTATA
>JAISHT010000126.1 GCA_031262415.1 Elusimicrobiota bacterium
TAAGCAATTGGGCGTATTTGGACGGGTGCAAAGCCATAAAAGGGCCGCCAAAGCAAGTGCTAAAGACCGCTTGGGGTTCTTTTACGCCTTTTTCCGTGCCTGCTACCCTAGCTGTGTATCCGCTCATAAAGTGATACATAGCCTGCTCTTTGGAAAGCTTGGAAATCGGGGGAAGCACGCCAAAAGCATCATAAGTTAAAAATATAATGTTTTTTGGGTGCGGGCCTTTTGCGCCCTCTACCGCATTATCTATGAAAGAAAGCGGATAAGAAGCGCGGGTATTTTCTGTTTTGGCGTCGCTATCAAGATCAAGGCGCCTAGTGTTTTGGTCAAAGACCACATTTTCTAGCACAGTGCCAAAGCGTTGCGTTGTGGCGTATATTTGCGGCTCGGCCTCTTTGGAAAGTTTGATAACTTTTGCATAGCAGCCGCCTTCAAAATTGAAGACGCCATTATCGTCCCAACCGTGTTCATCGTCGCCAATTAAGCCGCGGTTTGGATCGGCCGAAAGCGTGGTTTTGCCTGTGCCTGATAGGCCAAAAAACAATGCGCTATCTTGCTTTGGGCCGACATTGGCCGAGCAATGCATAGTCATAATGCCCTTTAGCGGCAAGAGATAATTCATAACCGTAAAGACGCATTTTTTTGACTCGCCGGCATAAGCCGTGCCGGCTATTACAACAATCTTCTTTTTAAAGTTAATTAAAATAGCGGTTTTGGAAGCCGTGCCGTCAACAGCAGGGTCCGCTTGGAAATTGGGCAAATATAAAATTGTAAACTGCGGTTTTATATTAGTAATTTCATCAAGGCTAGGCTCAATAAACATATTTTTGGCAAAGTGATTATGCCAAGCGTATTCATTTATAACACGCACTGCTAAGGCGGATTTTTTATCTGCGCCGACATAAGCGTCCCTAACAAAAAGGTCCACGCCTTGAGCGTATTTAAGGGCTTTAGCTAAAACCTTGTCAAAATTCTCTTCGCTTATGCCTTTATTGCCCTCGTGCCACCAGATATTATCTTTGACATCTTCTGTTTGCACAAAAAATCTATCATTTGGGCTTCTGCCCGTGTGCGTACCGGTATCAACAGTAAACGCCCCGCCAAAAGTTATAGAGCCTTCCCCCCGCAAAACAGCTTCTTCATAAAGGGATTCCGTGGGAAGGTTCCAATAAACCGTCTTATTGTTTTTGAGGCCTAAAGTTTCCTCTAGCCCGTATTTGCTTTGGTATGCCGTAGGGTTTGTTTTCGCCATTTGGTATTTACCAATCCTTTTTTATAATTGTTTCGCCTATTTTAAGCTCGCCAGTTGCCTTTTTATCTAAGGCCCATTGTATGCGGCGCATGCCTTCAAATATATTTTCTTTGCTAGCGCAATAACTTATCCTTAAATAACCATCAAGGCCAAAAGATGCGCCCGGCACGGTTGCAACCATTACCTTTTCAAGCAAGAAAGCGGCTAATGCATTTGAGTCTTTATTATAATAGCTAAAATCAACGAAAAAGTAAAAAGTTCCTTTTGGTATAGTAAGGTTTAAACCTTCTATTTTGCGCAGTTCTTCTATTAGAGCGTTTCTGTTGCTCTCTAGAGTTTTGCGCAATTCTTCAACACAATCTTGCGGGCCGACTAGCGCGCCAAGCGCGCCGGCTTCGGTAACATCGCTATTGCAGCTTGTCGTTTGCGCCTGCATACGACCCATGGCGGCAATCATCTCTTTATTTGTGGATACAGCCCAGCCTATCCTTAAACCAGTAAGGCCGTATACTTTTGACACGCCGTTTATCGCCACAATATTATCTGGATTTTTTGCATAAGCAAAAGGGGAAGGCGTTTTAACGCCGTCAAAAACCAGTTGATGGTAAATATCGTCAGTCATCAAATAAATGCCTTTTTGCTCGCAAAATTCAACTAGCTTTTTAACAAAATCAGCCCCGTAAACAATGCCGGCTGGATTGCCGGGATTATTAAACATAATAACTTTAGTTTTGGGGGTTACGGCTTTGGCAATTTCTTCAAAACTTACTTCAATGCCGCTAGCGGCTTTTACCGGCACCGGCACGCCGCCCACAAGCGTTATCATATCGGGGTAGCTGACCCAGTAAGGCACGGGGAAGATAACTTCGTCGCCCGGGTTAACTGCGCAGAGTAAAAAATTGTATATTGCTTGCTTTGCGCCTGTTGAAACTATTACATTTGCATTGCCAATATCAAGGCCGTAGTTTTGTTTGGTATAAGCGCAAACTGCTTTTTTAAGCTCAACGCCGCCAGTTGTCGGCGAGTATTTTATCTGCCTAGTTTGCGCCTTTTTTATTATAGCCTCAACTGCGCTTAATGGCGCTGGGGATTCAGGCTCGCCCCCGCCTAAGTGGACTATTGGTTTGCCCTCTTTTTTCAAAGCGGCAGTTTTTGCATTTAAATTTAGTGTTGGGGATTCCCCAATAAGTTTAGATAACTCGCTTAATTTCATAAACTCCATTCCTTTAGATGAACTGCTTTTAGATGATAAGAACACAGAAAAAAAAGATATCTGTGCCCTATGTCTTTTTATTATACCTTTATTAGAGCGTTTGTCTATAGCTTTTTTATAAAGCTTTTTTTATGACTTTTTTATAAGGCTTTTTATAGGCCTTTTTGTTGCGATTTAAAAAGCTAGATTATAAATTGCAACAATGTCTTTATCTTCCAGCTTTTTAAAGAAGCCTAGCGGGCCAAATGTAGTAGCTTTAGCGGCCATTAGCGCAATGTCTTCTTTTTTTACATTAATTTGGCTTAGCCTTGTTGGCAAGCCTAGGCTTTTAAAGAAAGTTTCCGTCATCTTTATGCCTTTTAGAGCCAGCGTTTGAGCGTCTGTAAAAGGATCGCTTGCGCCCCAAACATTAACCGCAAATTGCGCAAATAGGGCAATGTTTTGGGTATAAACATATTTCATCCACGCGGGGAAGACAATAGCCAAGCCCTCGCCGTGAGCAATATCGTAAACTGCGCTTACCGCATGCTCTATGCCGTGCGATGCCCAATCTTCCTGACGGCCGGTGCCAAGCAAACCATTATGGGCAATATTGCCAGCCCACATAATTTCGGCCCAAGCGTCGTAGTCTTTTGGGTTTTCCATAATTTTAGGCGCATTGTTGATGATGGTTTTTAAAGTAGCCTCGCAAAGTTTATCGGTAAGCTCGGTGTTTTTTGTGTTAGTAAAATAACGTTCAAAAATATGGGCCATCATATCGCAAACGCCGTAGGCGGCTTGCTCTTTTGGCAAAGTAAAACAAAACTCTGGATTAAGTATGCTAAATTTTGGTCTTATTAAATTGGTGCGATGGCCAAGCTTCATAGAGGTTTCTTCATTAGTTATAACCATACTATTGCTGCTTTCGCTACCGGCGGCGGGAATAGTTAAAATTGTGGCAAGCGGCAATGCGCTTTTAAGCTGCGCTTTGCCCATAAAGAAATCCCAAACATCGCCTTGATATTCAACGCCTGCGGCAATGGCTTTGGAGCTGTCTATAACGCTGCCGCCGCCGACGGCTAAAATAAATTTGATATTATTTTCACGGCAAATTTTGATACCTTCGTGCACTAAAGAAAGCCTTGGATTTGGCTGCACCCCGCCCAGCTCTACATATTCAATGCCTGCGGCTTTTAAAGAGGCAATAACTTCGTCATAAAGGCCGCTTTTTTTAATACTGCCGCCGCCGTAGTGAAATAAAACTTTATTTGTATATTCTTTTAGTTTTGCCCCCACTTCTTTTTGCGCGCCTCTGCCAAAAATAATTTTTGTTGGGTTATACGACTCAAAGTTAATCATAAAGAAACCTCCCTTTGTAGTTCTTATTGTAGTTCTTAGATAGATTATACAAAAAGAATTGTCTTTTATTTCGCTTAATTATTGAGATTTGTTTGCTAACTATTTGCAAATTATTTGTCAATATTTGCCGCTTAGGGGCAAAATATTAGTTATCCACATTTATCCACAAACTGTTGATAACTTTATTATTTTAAGGCTTTTTTTTAGAAAAATGGGCTTTTTTTATGCTCTTTTAAGTAAATTTAAGGAACTTTAATCAAAAAAACTGTTGATAGTGGATAAAATCTGTGGATAACTCCGTTTTGCGCCCTATAGGGGGCGGAGGAAAGAGGCCGCTTTAAAGAAGTATTTTAAGACGGTAAAAGTTATTAATTTTTATTATTATTTAGGCTTTTATTAACAGTTTAAAAAAGGCCGTTTTTGTGGATAACTTCTAGCCAAATAAGCCCTTTTTTAGAGCATTTTGACATAATTTCATTGCGGTTTATGGTATTATTGGGCATAATTTAATTTGCTTGCTAAGTTTTTTGCATTTATGCAATTATCAAGCACAGCGCGCTTTAAGTTTTATATAATTAAACTATGTAGTTTTGGAGAGGTGTGTGAGTGGTTGAAACAGCAGGTCTCGAAAACCTGTAGGCTGCAAGGCCTCGAGGGTTCAAATCCCTCCCTCTCCGCCATTTTAAAAGCCCCCTTTAGGGGGTTTTTTAAATGGTTGATATTGGTTGCCAAATATAAACTGCTTTATATTTGGCTGGATTTGAAAGGCGGAGCGATGTTTTTGTTTGAGCCGCATTTATTGGGCGGCGAAAGGCAAAAACCGCGAGCCCGGCCTGCAGAAATTTCCCGTCAGGGAAATTATCGGAAGGCAAATCCCTCCCTCTCCGCCATTTTAAAAGCCCCCTTTAGGGGGTTTTTTAATGGCTTATAATCTACCAAACAACCTTGCTTATAATCTGCTAAAATATAGATATGTTGAAAACGGTATTTTTTGGCACGCCGCTAACGGCTGTGCCTTTTTTAGAAAAATTGCATAGCTTAAGCAATGTCGCCCTAGTCATAACCCAGCCCGATAGACCAAGCGGGCGTGGCTTGTCGCTAAAACCGTCCCCCATAAAACAAAAAGCTCTTGAACTTGGGCTACCCGTAATTTCGCCCGAAAATTTAAACGACGCAATAGCCCAAATCCTTGCCCTAAAAGCTGATTTTGGCCTAGCTGTCGCCTACGGCAAAATATTTCGCTCGCCTATGCTTGAGGCTTTTAAATACGGGATAATAAATATACACTTTTCGCTTTTGCCAAAATACCGCGGGGCAGCGCCCGTGCAATATGCCCTTTTTAATGGAGAAAGCCAAAGCGGCGCAAGCGCATTTTGGATAGATAAAGGCCTTGACACCGGCCCGCTTGCCGCCCAAGCAAAAACGCAAATATTACCGCAAGATAATTCTATAACTCTTTTTGAAAAACTTATAAATTTGGGCCTGCAACTTGTAGAAGAAACAACAAAAAATATTGAAAGCGGCAATATTATAAAACAACCCCAAATTGGCGAGGCAACCCTAGCCCCAATGATAAAAAAAGAAGAAACTATAGTAAATTTTAACACCATGACGGCTGAAGAAATTAATAATAAAGTCCGTGGGCTAGCAAGCGGGCTGCCCGCCTATGCAAAAGCAAAAACTATAAACGAAGAAACCGTGCAACTTTTAAAAACCTCAGTAAAACACTGCCCTATTCCACGAGATACGGCCGAGCCCGCAAAACCCGGCTCAATTATTTTTATTGAAAGAGGCCTCGGCTTTTTTGTACAATGTAGACAGGGTATTTTATTTATAGAAAATATCCGCCCGTCCGCTAAAGGCGCAATGACCGCTTGGGATTATTACAACGGCAAAAAATTGGCTTTGGGCGCGGTTATATTTTCGTAATTTTTTATGTGATTTTTATGACAGAAGAAAACAAACAAATTTCGGACGATTTTTTAGACGATAAACCAATAGTTTTAAAATCAATAGCAAAAACTGGCGCAGTCTTGCTTATCATTGCCATTTTTTTGGCAATCTTTGCATTCTTTTCTTTTGATTGGGCCTTCTCCGCTTTTGTTCACAGCCGCAAAGAAACCGCCGTTCCTGATATTACAAAAAAATCTTTAGATACTGCTCTTGATTTACTTGCAAATGCTAATTTAGCCTTAAAAAAAGCAGGCGAAGAGCCTCAGCCAGAATTACCCGCAGGTTCGGTTGTCCGTCAACTACCTCCCGCCGGCACTGTAGTGCGTGAGGGTAAAGTAATAAGAGTTTGGCTAAGCCAAGGCGCGGAAAATATTGAAGTGCCAGATTTAACGGGTCTTCCTCTTAGAAATGCTGAAATTTTAATTAGGCAAAATCACTTAAATGTCGGCAAAAAAGATGTCGCATTTTCACTTACAGTTGAAAAGGGGCTTATTATTTCCCAAACCCCCCTGCCGCTTGAACTTTTACAAAAAGGCGACAGTGTTGATTTGGTTGTTTCTAACGGTCAGCCGCCCTCAACCGTCGTGCTTATGCCGGACTTTAGGCAAAAGAAACTTTCAGATGTAAACAATTGGGCATCTGGCGCAAATATGGAAGTTAAAATTATTGAGGATAAAAACTCTCTCTTCCCTAACGGCACCGTGGTAAAACAAAACCCTGCGCCTGATACAGAAGTCGCCCCGATGTCGGAGCTTTCCATAACGGTAAGCACACGCCCTGCAAGCGACGACGAAAAGTTGCACCGCATTCACTACGAATTGCCGCAAGGCAAAAACCCCAACAGGGTTAAAATAGTAGTTTTAGATACTATTGGCGAGCGGGAAATTTTAAACGAAATGCGACAACCCGGCTCAAAAATAGATGTAACCGTGCCATACGGCGGCAATGCCACATTCCGAATTTATGTTGACGGCATTTTAGTGCGCGAAAAAGAGATGAAATGATAAATTTACCAAAACCAAACGGCTCATTGGCTATAGCGCCATCAATTTTATCGGCAGATTTACTTAACCTTGGCGAGGCTTTAAAACTCGCCGCAAAGGGCGGAGCAGATTGGTTGCATATAGATATTATGGACGGGCATTTTGTCCCTAATTTAAGCTTTGGGCCAGATGTTGTAAAGTATATTAACAAACTAAATTTGCTCCCGCAAGATGTGCATTTAATGGTGGAAATGCCCGGCGATTTTATTGATGCATTTACAACATCTGGCGCAAGCGGGCTTACGCTGCATATAGAATCAAAAGGCGACTTGCGCTCTATGCTAGAAAAAATACAAGCTAGCGGCCTGCATAGCGGCATATCAATAAAACCCGATACCAAGCCCGAGGAAATAAAACCCTTTTTAGATGTTATTGACCTTGTTTTAGTGATGACTGTATACCCCGGTTTTGGCGGGCAGAGCTTCCTTGAAAAAGGGCCTAGTCAAATAGCCGCTATTAGGGATTTAATACAAAAATCCGGCCGCAAAATTTGGCTAGAAGTAGACGGCGGCATTAATAAAGAAACCGCTAAACTTGCCTCTAAGGCCGGAGCAGACGCTTTAGTTGCGGGCAATGCCGTCTTTGGTCAAGGCGACATAGAAAAAGCAATTAAAGAAATAAGGCAGGCGGCTTTAAGCGTTTTATAAACGCTTAAAGCTAAGCGAAGAGAAGTAAATAAATTTTAACTAAATAAAAGTTTTCCTTCGGTTTCCATAACGGAGGCTTGAGGAGAACAGGAGGAAACATGGCAGTAGTAATAAGGCTTCAGAGAACCGGCAAACGCACACAACCGCAATATAGGATTATAGCTGCGGAAAAGAGAAGCGCAGTCGGCTCCCAAGCAAAAGAAGTGTTGGGGACTTTTAACCCCTGCGTAAAAGAAAATGAGCAACTCACGCTCAATATTGAAAGAGTAAACCACTGGGTAAAAGCCGGCGCAATACCGTCCAAAACCGTGGCGACCTTAATCAAAAAAGCAAGCAAGTAATTGCCAAGGAAGCAAAATATGAAAGAAATGGCGATGTTTTTGCTTAAATCCTTAGCGGTAAATAAAGACGCTGTTATCGTAGAGGAAAGAGAAGAGCAAAATAGTGTTTATTTGACAGCCAAGGTTGACCCTGCCGATAAAGGCAAGGTAATAGGCAAGGACGGTTGCATTATAAAAGCAGTAAGAACCGTGCTTAGCGCAACCGCTTCAAAAGCAAACAAAAAGGTATCCCTTAAACTGGAAGATTAATGCTTAAAGTAGATATTATAACCTTGTTCCCCGAAGTTATGGAGGCCCCGCTCTCAAACAGCATAATAGGCCGCGCAAGGGAAAAGGGAATAATAAAAGTAAGCTATCAAAACCCCAGAGAGTTTGCAAAAGATAAACACAAGACTGTTGACGATAGGCCATATGGCGGCGGGCCGGGAATGTTGATGAAGGCCGAGCCGTTGTATAAATCTATCAAAAAGCTAAGGAAGCAAAATTCTTTAGTAATTATGACAAGCCCCCGCGGGCAGAGATTTACCCAAACCCTAGCCAAAAAATTGGCTAAAAAAAGGCATTTAATCTTTGTATGCGGGCATTACGAGGGCGTTGACGCAAGAATATACCCCCAAGTTGACTTAGAAGTTTCCTTAGGCGATTTTATTTTAACAGGCGGCGAACTTGCCGCAAGCGTTATGATAGACGCTATAACAAGGCTTCTGCCCGGCACTTTTAAAAAAGACGATGTTACCACAAGCGAAAGCTTTGAAGGCAGTCTACTAGAAGCGCCGCAGTATACTAGGCCGGAAGTTTGGCGAAGGAAACGGGTGCCGTCAGTATTGCTCGGCGGCAATCACAAAGAAATAGAGCGATGGAAGCAAGAAGAAGCTTTAAAAATAACCAGGCAGTTCAGGCCTGATTTGCTTGATAATAGACCTCTCAAAACAAGCGATAAACGAAACAAAAAAGAAACACGAGGAGAAAAAGAAGTATGAATATTCACGAAGTTGAACAACAATTAAAAAAAGATGTCCCTTCTTTTAAAGCAGGCGATACCGTAAGAGTATCGGTAAAAGTAGTGGAAGGCGACAATGAAAGAATCCAGCTCTTTGACGGCGTAGTAATAGCTAAAAGAGGCCACGGTATTAGCGAAAGCTTTACAGTAAGAAAGATTTCCTTCGGCGTAGGCGTTGAAAGAATCTTCCCCCTTCACTCGCCTAGGATTGAGAAAATTGAAGTCCTAAAAATCGGCAAAGTAAGAAGGGCAAAACTCAATTACTTAAAACATTTATCCGGCAAAGCGGCCCGCTTGCAAGAAAAGGCCAGAGTTACGCCAGGAGCAGACACTAAAGTTGAAACCGTTACCGAAGCAAATGTAGCCCCAAAACAGGTTGAAGAAACCCCCGCTACAGAGGCTACAAACGCAACAGAAACAAAATAAACTAAAGTGTTTTTAGTTTTCACGAAAGACGCAAAACCCCCGGCTTATGCTGGGGGTTTTGTATTTTTAGGCCTATTTTTATATAAAATTTTTGCTATTTTAAGATAATTTGGGTTAATATTTACTTTACACTCTGTTTAATACCTTGATTCGGTATTAAAGCGCCAACGCATTTTTTATCCCTACAAGCGACATTTATATCCATATAACACATCTGCATAGTGCATATCGCTCTGTAGCAAGCTTTTATTTGCAACTCGCCAAGCTCTTTTTTCACACTTCTTCTTACAGCTGCCCTGCCATCGCACAAACAACATCCTTTGGGCACGGAAATACAATCCTCGTCAATGTTACAAGCAGTGTTGTTTTCAAGTAGTTTTTTGTAATCATCTTTATAGTCTTTAGAGGTAGTTATAGTTTCAACGGCACTTTGTGCATCCGTGGTTATATTAGCATAGGCAGCATCGGGGGTTGTGACAACTTTTTTATTTGGGTTATCGTAACACCCATAGATAAAAAATGCGGCAAATATAACAGAAATAATAAATCTTATTTTCATTTTATCGCTCCCTATCAGCATACCAGCTAATTTGATTAAAATAAATAATGGAAAAAAGTCTAAAATATTTATATCATTTAATAAGCGTTACTACAACCTTAAGGAGAAATTAAGTATGAAGAAAATATTGTTTATGGTCTTCGCCCTATGTTTTACCGTGGCGTTAAACGCCAAGTGTCCTTGCGGCAAAGTCTGCAAAAACGCAAAACCAAATAAGGCTAAGACTGAAAGAAGCATCAAAAATTACAAAGATGCAAAAGTTGTTAAGCGTAACGGTAAGCGCCAAGCTTCCTGCTATATGATGACGAATGATACCTGGAAACCTTTCTTTGCCTGCAAAGACAAAGAAGACAACAGACATTGCTGTAAACCCAGCAATTGCAAAAAAGTAGCTAAACCAGAGCCAGTAAAACAAGTTGCCCAACAACCCGCACCAAAACCGCAACCAGTAGCAAATACTGCGCCAGCTAAAGCACCTGAACAGAGAATGGCAGTAGGCAAAACCGTCACTATTGAAAATGGAAACTTTGCCCCCGCTAGAGCAGATTTAACACCTGGCCTTGCCAATTACTTACAAGGCAAAACGCAAGAGCTTAAATCTCTTAACTATACTTCAGTGTCCATAATAGGCCACACGGATAGTATTGGTTCTGTTGCAACTAATCAGGCTTTATCTGAAAAACGTGCAAAAGTTGTGGCCGATTTCTTTAGAGATAACGGTATCCCCGCATCTAAAATTAAATACGGCGGCAAAGGCTCAACAATGCCTATAGCTTCCAACAAAACTGCTGAAGGAAGGGCAAAAAATCGTCGTGTAGAAATAACAGTAAAATAAGCTTTTAAAACCCCTGTTAAATCAATTGCAGTTTCAATACTGCGTAAAGCCATAAAAGCAGGGGTTTTTATTTTGTAAAATTATCTTATGAGTTTACTTAGTTTAAGCGAGTTTGATAAAACCCTGCAAATAAAAAACATAGCCGCCAAGCTAATCGGCATAGACGAGGCCGGCCGCGGCCCGCTTGCTGGCCCAGTAGTGGCGGCGGCGTGTTTTATCCCCCCTTTCCTATACAATAATGAAACGCTAGCGCAAATAAACGACAGCAAAAAACTAACGCCAAAAAAACGCCAAAAACTTTACGAAGAACTTAAAAATTTACCCATAATTTACGGCGTGGGTTTTGCAAGCAGTCAAGAGATTGATAAAATAAATATTTTGCAGGCTACTTTCCTTGCTATGCGCCGCGCGCTAGCTAAATTTAAAGGCCAAAATATCTTGGCCCTTGTAGACGGCAATCACAAAATACCCTCTCTATCTTGCCCACAGGAGGCTATTATCGGCGGGGACGCAAAATCGCTATCTATTGCGGCGGCCAGCGTTATAGCAAAAGTCAGCCGTGATAATTTTATGCAAACCCTGCACCAACAATATCCACTTTACGGCTTTAGCGGGCATAAAGGATACGGCGCAAAAACGCATATAGACGCTATAAAAGAACACGGCCCTTGCCCTCAGCATAGAAAGAGTTTTGAGCCAATACGCTCGCTTTATTTTAGTTTGTTTAGCCAACAAACGGAGGCCGTAAAATGAAGACAGAAAAGCGTTTACACGGCGACGACGGGGAAAATTTAGCGGCTACTTATCTTAAAGAAAAAGGCTACAAAATAATAGCCCGCAACTATTTAACAAAACTTGGCGAGATTGATATAATTGCCCTAAAAAACAAAACGCTTGTTTTTGTTGAAGTTAAAACCCGCTCAACGGCCTCTTTTGGCGGCGGTATTGCCGCCGTAGGTCCGTCTAAACAAGACCGCATTGCAAAAACCGCTATAGAATATATCAAGCATAATAAACCCACTTTTGACGGCGTAATCTTTGATATAATAGCCATAACAGACGGCAAAGCAGAGCATATACAAAATGCTTTTGCCCCCCGTGGCTTTACTTTTTAAGATTTTATTTTAAAAATTTGTTTTTTAAGATTTACCTTTTAGGAGAAGACAAAAAATGACGCAATTAAAAACCGTTGAAACCGCTGTAAAATTTATCAACAAAAAAACAAATAATTTTAAGCCCGAAATCGCCCTAATAACAGGCAGCGGGCTGGCCGGCTCTGTGCCAGAGTTAAAAAATAAAATAGTTTTGAAATATTCAGATATACCCGGCTTTTTAAAAAGCACCGTCATCGGACACAGCGGCAATTTGATTTTTGGCGTTTATAAAGGCAAAAAAATTGCGGTTATGCAGGGGCGCTTTCACTACTACGAAGGCCACCCGATACAAGCCCTTGCCATAGCTGTCAGGGTTTTGGGCAAGCTTGGCGTAAAAACGCTTTTAAATTCTGGGGCGGTAGGCTCGCTTAACGCTAAATTAAAACCGGGCGCGCTTTGCGTTTTAAAAGACCATATCAATTTTATGGGCGTTAACCCCCTTGTAAATAATTGGGACGCCGCCTTTGGCCCTATGTTTAGCGATATGTCCGCCGCATATACGCCAGCTCTTACTAAAAAGGCTTTGATAGTAGCTAAACAAAATAAAATTGCCTGCGGGCTGGGCGTTTATATTGCCGTAAGCGGCCCTAGTTTTGAAACGCCGGCTGAAATTCAAGCATTTAAAAAGCTCGGCGCTGATGTTGTAGGTATGTCGGTTGCGCCGGAGTCTATTGTCGCCCGTCAGCTGGGTATGCAAATTTGCGGGCTGGCTTGGGTTACAAATTTAGCTAGCGGCATTTCAAAAAAACCGCTAAGCCACAAAGAAACTTTAGCGGAAACTAAAAAAATAGAAGGCAAATTTAAAAAAATACTTGAAGACTTAATACCCAAAATATAATGCGTGATAATATCTTAAGGCTTGGCAAAGAAACTTTAATCTATGGCACTTCAACAATAGTGGCGAGGTTATTTAATTTCTTTTTAGTGCCGGTATATACTTATTATTTAATAACCTCCGATTATGGTATTATAGCTACCGTTTTTGCCTTTATGGCTCTTATGAATATTATTTATCAATACGGTATGGATCAGGCCTATTTGCGCTTTGCCAAAGATAAAGACGGCAAAGATGTTTTTGCAACGCCTTTTATAGCGGTTTTAGTAAGCGCAATTTTAATTTCAGCAATTATTTGTCTGCTTAGCCCTTGGCTTGCCGCCCTGCTTGGCATTGGCCGTCAAAACGCTTACCTTATACAAATTGCCTGCGTCGTTATGGCCTTTGACGCTTTAAATATTGTGCCTTTTGCTAAACTGCGTTTTACGCACCGCCCGTGGTATTTTGTGGCGGCGAGAACATTATCTATTTTGGTAAATGTGGCTGGCAATATTATTGCGCTTGCTTGGCTGAGCGCCGGCCTTAGCGGTATTTTTATTGCGGGCATTTTTGCATCGCTAACCTCGCTTATTTTACTAATCCCCGTGATAAAGGAAGATTTTGTCCCTCGCTTTAACAAGCCGCTGTTTAAAGAGATGTTTGCCTTCTCTTGGCCGTTTATCCCGGCTGGTATGGCTAGCATTTTAGTAAATGTTATTGATAAGCCGCTGCTTTCGCATTTAGCTGGCCTTGGCGAGGTTGGGGTGTATCAAGCAAATTTCAAAATAGGCATTTTTATGATGCTTATTGTTTCTATGTTTGATCAAGCCTGGCGGCCTTTCTTTATTCAACAAGCAAGCAAGGCGGACCACAAAGAACTATTTGCAAAAATACTTACCTATTTTACCGCCCTAGCCACTTGGATATTTTTAGGCCTTACTATGCTAATGCCAACTATAATAAAAACTAAATTTTTTGGAGTTCACTTGATACACCCAAACTATTGGGGCGGCATGGGCATAATACCGCTTGTTTTGGCTGGCTATTTATTTTACGGTTTTTATATAAATTTTATGGTTGCCCCCGTCTTAACAAAAAAAACAAGGGTTTTAATGTGGATTACGCTGCTTGGCGCGCTGTCCAGCATAGTGGTAAATATAATACTTGTGCCTAGTATTGGCATAATTGGCGCGGGCTGGGCTATTTTAACAAGCTATATTGTTATGGCCGCTAGCTTATTTATTTTCTTAGAACGCAATTACCCGATAATTTACGAATACAGAAAACTAACGCTTATGGCGGCGGCAACTATTTTAATGCTTCTCTTAAACCTATACTTTGGCGGAGTGGACAGTGTTGGCAATACCGCTTTACTAATAAAAATAGCCGCTTTGGCTATATATCCTTTGGCAATGTGTCTAATAATAAAAGACACTACCGCGCATAAAAAATTCTTTTAAGTTTAGGGCTAATTTATTTATTCGCTATCTAGAT
>JAISHT010000041.1 GCA_031262415.1 Elusimicrobiota bacterium
CTTGATAAAAGCACGGCAAAAATTACTAATTTAGCCGCGTCGCTTGGCAGCTCAAATATTACGGCAAAGGCCGATATTGATTTTTCTAAGCCAGCGCTTGAATATAATTCCAACATAAACATATCAATATCTTTAAAAGAAATTGCCGATATTGCCAAAGAAATGCTTGCCGCTTTCAACCTAAACGGCTCAATTAACGGGCATTTAAGCGCAGCCTCTGGCAAAACAATGCCTAATGTTAAAGGCTCAATAACCTTTAAGGATTTAGGCGCAGTTGTTTTAGCCCGCCCGTTGCAAGGCTTAAACGGTATTATTACAATTAACTCCATAGATGATATTAAAACCAATTTAATACAAGGCTCTTTTGACTCCTCGGCTTTTAAAACATCTCTTGCGTATTTAAAGCAGGGCAAAACATCAAATATAGACTTCTTTTTTGATATGGATAAGTTTACGCTTGACGATATTAATTTTGACGAACTTCTTGCCAAGAAATCAGACCCCGCCCCAGAAGCAAAAACAAATGCCAAAGATGCGGACTCCGTGCAAAAAGTCGCCAGTCAGCGCACAGACCCTATAAACTTTAAAGCTAATATTGCCGTGCACGAAGTATCAAACAATATCTTTACCACAAACGAGCTTACGCTAAAGGCCGATATACAAAACTTTGATAATGTTATGGACAGGGCAAACGGAACTTTATCCTTCTCCACCGTAAACGGCGAAATTAGGGATTTAGATAAATTAATGTCTTCTTCCATAATTTTTAAAATTTTGTTTACTTCCGTTCGCATTGTGCAAAAAGCGTTTAGCGTGGTAAAACTTGATAAAATGTTTTCTATAGGCCAAGGCAAAGTGTCCTACTCAACTATTGAGGGGGCTTATACCCTAAACAATGGCCTAGTTAATATAGATAAATCGCAAATAGTATCAGATTTGACTACGGTAAAAGCAAGCGGTAATATTAACCTTGTAAGCAGTAAACTTGCTATGAAGATTGAAAGCCACCTCGGCAAAGTTACCTCTAGCGGCTTTAAGCCCGTTGTTATAAATGTAAGCGGCAATTTGGACGACCCTAGTTTTAAGCTAGATGTTGTTTCTACAGTAGCCTCGCTGGTAACGGTGCCGGGCAATGTAGCAAAAGGCGGGGTAAACACTGCTACAGGCGCAGTTAAAACTACGGCCGATACCGTCAAAGATATAGCAAGCGGCCTTGGCGGTTTGCTTAAAAAGAAGTCTAAATAAAAGCGGGCGTAAAATAAGTAAAACAAGTAAAATAAAGAAAATAAGGAGATAAAAATTATGGCAGAATCAAGTTTTCAAATCTTGGCGGAAATAGGCTCTTTCCCGGTGGAAGAGGGCAGCATTGTAAAATTTTCGGTAGACTCTTTTAAAGGGCATAAATATATTTCCGTGCGTAAATACTTAACCTCTGATACCTACAGCGGGCCGACAAAAGCCGGCATTACCCTCTCGCCTGAAATGATTTCAAAAATTAATGAAGTTATCGCCGCTTTACCTAGCGACCCCAAAGAAATAAAAGAAGGCGAGCTTGGCAAATACGCCAAAAAACAAGGCCTCTCTGTTATTTTAAGAATAAGCTCCTATATGGGAACTTTCGGCATAGATTTGCGTCAGTGGCAAGAAGACGAAACCTATACAGGCTGGACTAAAAAAGGCATACGCTTGCCCGTAGATAAAATGGCCGAAATTAAAGATCTTTTTGCAAAAACAGACGCATACTTAAAAGAAAATAAATAAAAAAATAGGGCGCAAATTATTATGGCAGAAGAAAATAAAGCAGAAGAGAATAAAACGCAAGATAATCAAGCAACGCAACCAAACTCAAATGGGGCAGCGCAAACTCCGCAAAATACGCAGCCTGCCCAGCAGGAAGCGCCTATACAGCTTTCTTCAAATACTCCAGCTACTTCTGCTCCGCATCCGCAATCCCAAACACCTAGCTTTACTCCGCCCAAAAAGCCAGAGCTTGCTCTTATCGGGCAGGAAATTTCTGGCTGCGTAATACTAGAAAAAATTAGCGAAGGCGGTATGGGCACCGTTTTTAAAGCAAAACATAAAGCTTTAGATAGAATTGTCTGCGTCAAAATTTTAAGCCCAGCCCTGGCTAGTGATAAAAAAGCCGTCGGTTTATTTCTAACGGAAGCCAGAGCTATTGCCGAAATTGACCACCCCAATATAGTCTTTGTTTACAATGTCGGGCGGGAGAGGGGTTTTTACTTTATAGTAATGTCCTTTATTGAGGGGGAAAGTCTTTCCTCTATCGTCAGAAAACGCCCCAATTTGCCAATTTCTTTTGTTGTGGAAACTTTTATCGGCATTTTAAAAGGGCTAGAAGCCGCCCATCAAAAAGGCATTATACATAGAGATATAAAACCCTCTAATATTTTAATTAACAAAAAACTTGAGCCAAAAATAGTTGACTTTGGTATCGCCAAAAAAATTGATAAAGATAAAGGCTCCATCAAAACTACCGAGCTTGCCGGCACCGCTTACTTTTTATCGCCAGAGCAGGCTTTGGGCCGCTCCATTGATACTCGGGCGGATTTATATTCCGTCGGCGCAAGTTTATTTTATGTTTTAACGGGAAAATACCCATTTACGGGCAAAAATTCTATGGATATTATCCAAAAGCATATTAACGAACCCGTACCGGAAGTTTCCCGCTACAGAAAGGGCATACCGCCATGGCTATCTGCCGCTATTACAAAGCTTATGAGTAAAGACCCTAAAGACCGCTTTCAAACCGCCGGGGAAACTTTACTTTATTTCCAAAAAATGCGAGCTGACGACCAGCTAAAAATAAATCAAGGGCTAAATATTTCAGACGAAATGGGGCTTAAAATCAGCACTACGGATATGGGCACGTCGCCAAGACTTGATGAGCGTAAACCCCAAATACATACAAACCGCTTTAATATGGAAATGGACAATACCCCAGTAAAAAAATCAAATAGAACGCCGTCTATACCTTTAGTGGGTTTAGGCTCTCCTAAAAAAACTGCAACCTCACTAGGTCAGTGGCGACAAGATGAACCAAAAATGCAAAATATCCCAAAAATTACAGATACCCAGCGGGAAATTGAAGAGCGTAAAAAAATGATTTTGCGCCAAAGCCACTTACAGCCTAATATTGACCCGTCCACCATTATAAATACCAATAAAAACAAAGTTTTTTTAAAGGGTTTACTCTTTACAATTTTGACCGTATTTATGATGATAGCGGCGGTATTTATTTTCTTAAAACTCGGCGCTATTTGCCACGGCGTTGACACAACGGGCAAAAATTTTTGGCAGGCTGCCCTTGCCCCGTGGATTACAAGGCCGTATTTGCCTGGGCAAATTCCATTAGCCTCGGCGGGTTTTGTTATGCTGGTGGCTACAATATCGCTCTTCTTCTTTGATATTATAAAGAAAGCTGCCCCGCTTATTTTGCTTGTTGCCTTAGCCTCCTATTTGGCAGGTTTTATGGGCTGGACGACTGTAGACGCTAAACTTTTTTATAACTCAAGCAATTATATGTTGGTTTTTGCTTTTGTTTTTGCCGCTTTGGCTATAAAAATTGATGATTCTAACTCCCTGCCATTTGTCTACAGGGTTTTATCTTCCGCTCTTTTTGCATTTAGCTTTTTGTGCATTTATAGATTTTGCGCTCCGCTTTATGTTTTACGGGGGGAATTAACGGCGTCTTTATTTTACTCAACGGCAGGCCTTGTTTGCGCAACTTGCGTATTACCATTTCTGCGGGGCAGCTATATTTTCCGTCTAGCTACTTGGGCAATATTTGCAGCTAGCTGCGCTTCCATTTGGGTTTATCAGGCAAGCGGCAATGCTTATTATTCTTCTAACGAAATTGAGGAGCAATTATCCCGACCCAAACCCGCTTATACTTTACAATTAACGCCTGATGAACTAGCGCAAAAAGCGCAGTTTAGCGCCGCTCAAAAAGCCTCGCTTAAACCCGAAGTCGCCGATGCGGACGAAGAAGACGAGGCTATAGAGCAAGCCCCCTTACTTACTCCCAAAGAAGCTAGGGCCAATTTTATAAAGCAAGCGGTTGCCGTTTCGCCCGATGTTAACCAAGATACCTTGCAAAACTTAATTTGGAGATACGCCCTAAAAGAACCTTTTGTCAAAGCCTACTATCAAGCGCATTTTGACAATGTGGCATTATTTGCAATAATAGGCTTAATAATTTACGGCCTGTTTGCTTTTATTATCTCAGTTATTCAAATAAGAGAGAAAAGATGGAATTTGACATAGAACTAGGCTCCTATACCGATATAGGCAAAATAAGGGAAAAAAATGAAGACAGCGTAATAATAGTGCCTGAGCTTTGCCTTTGCGCCGTTGCCGACGGTATGGGCGGGCATAATGCCGGCGAGGTGGCAAGCAATTTAGCCGTTTCAATACTTCGCCAAACTCTGCTTGATTTAAATACCCGTAAAGTTGATATACCCTCGGACTTTGAGCCAGAACTGCCCCGCATAGCCCGTAAACTGCTTTATGCTTCCTCGGTAGCTAATTTGCGCATTCACACTTTGGCTACGGAATCTTATAAAAGGCGGGGTATGGGCACTACCTTAAGCGCAATTTATGTAGAAGACGCCCAAAACGCCGCCGCCGTGCATATTGGAGATAGCAGAATTTACCTGCTTAGAGGGGGCAAACTATCCCAAATTTCTCTAGACCATTCTTATGTTATGGAGCAAGTGGCCCGCGGGCTTTTAACAAAAGAAGAGGCTGATAAATCTAGAATCCAAAACATTTTAACCAAAGCCCTTGGCCTTCGTAAAGATATTAAGTGCGATGTTATTAAACTTGCCCCGCAAGTCGGCGATGTTTATATGCTTTGCTCAGACGGCGTTAATAAAGGCATAAACGACGCTAAAATTGAAGAGATTTTGGGCCGCAAATTAAGCGCGGGTAAACTTGCCCACGCTATAGTAAAAGTATCGGCCGCTAAAGACGGTAAAGATAATGTTTCTGCCGCTGTTATGAAAGTTCTGCCAAAAACTAAAAAACCGCTTTTTAGAAGGCTGTTTTCCAAATAAAGACGGCTTTTTATAATTAGCACTCGCACAATTTGATTGACAAAAATAAAAAATAATGCTAAAGTAAATTCATAAGCGGCGTTCTGCCGCTTTAAAATAATAATTTTTTAGAGGAGGAGTTATAACAATGTCAACCGTAAAAATTAAACCTTTAGGCGACAGGGTTATCATAAGCCCAATTGAACCAAAAGAAGTTGTAAAAGGCGGTATCATCATACCCGATAGCGCAAAAGAAAAACCAATGCAGGGTAAAGTAATAGCAGTGGGCCCGGGCGCATTAACCAAAGAAGGCGCAAGGCAGCCTATGGACGTTAAGGAAGGGGACACCGTTTTATACGGCAAATACTCCGGCACAGAAGTTAAACTTGACGAAGAAAAATACCTAATTATGCATCAAGAAGATATCCTTGGCATTTTAGGTAAATAATTAAGCAAATAATATTAAACTAAACAGGAGCAAAGTAATTTATGGCAAAACAGATTATTTTTTCAGAAGAAGCCAGAGCAAAAATGAAAACTGGTATTGAAAAAGTTGCAAATGCAGTAAAAGTAACCTTAGGCCCCCGTGGCAGAAGCGTTGTGCTTGAAAAGAAATTCGGCTCGCCTTTAATCATTGACGACGGCGTAACCATAGCCAAAGATATTGAGCTTGAAGATAAATTTGAAAATATGGGCGCGCAGTTAATCCGCGAAGTCGCCACAAAAACCAATGATATAGCAGGCGACGGCACCACCACCGCCACAGTGCTAGCCAATGCGCTTTTGGCCGAGGGCATCAAAAATATTACCGCCGGCGCAAACCCCACCTTAGTAAAAAAAGGTATTGAAAAGGCTGTTGACGCTGTTAAAGAAGAACTCAAAAAAATGCAAAAGCCCGTCAAGACCAAACAAGAAAAGGCCCAAATTGCAACAATTTCCGCCAATGATAAAGTTATTGGCGATTTGATTGCAGAAGCTATGGATAAAGTCGGCCACGAGGGCGTTATAACCGTAGAAGAGGGCAAAACAGCCTCCACCACTTTAGATGTTGTTGAAGGTATGCAATTTGATAGGGGTTATATCTCCCCATACTTCGTTACGGATTCTGAAAGAATGGAATGCGTGCTTGAAGAATGCGCCGTTATTATAACAGATAAAAAGATTTCCGCCATGTCGGAACTTTTGCCGCTGCTTGAAAAAATTGTACAAGGCGGGCGCAACTTCCTTATTATTGCCGAAGATGTTGAAGGCGAGGCTTTGGCTACCTTAGTAGTCAACCGCTTAAGAGGCACCTTAAAAGGCTGCGCCGTAAAAGCCCCGGGCTTTGGCGATAGAAGAAAAGACCTTCTTGCCGATATTGCCATTTTAACTGGCGGCGAAGTAATTTCAGAAGAACGCGGCCTTAAACTTGAAACCGCCACCCCAGAAATGCTTGGCAGCGCAAAACGCATTATTATTGATAAAGAAAGCACCACCATTGTCAACGGCGCAGGCGATAAAAAAGCCGTTGCCGAAAGAACGGCCCAAATCAGAAAACAAATTGAAATGTCCACCTCTGAATATGACAAAGAAAAATTGCAAGAGCGTTTGGCTAAATTAAGCGGCGGCGTAGCCGTAATTAATGTAGGCGCGGCGACAGAAACCGAACTCAAAGCAAAAAAAGCTAAAGTTGAAGACGCTAAAAACGCAACCAGAGCCGGCGTTGAAGAAGGCTTAGTCCCCGGCGGCGGCGTTGCGCTAGCTAGATGCGAAGCGGCTTTAGCAAACTTAAAAGAAGAGGGCGATATCCAAACTGGTATTAATATAGTTAAAAAAGCTTTAACCGCTCCTCTTAGGCAAATTGCCGAAAACTCCGGCCTAGACGGCTCTGTAGTAGTGGAAAAAGTGAGAACTTTAAAAGGCAACGAAGGCTTTAACGCCGATACCGACACCTATGAAGACTTGCTTAAAGCCGGCGTTGTTGACCCAGCAAAAGTCGTTAGAACTGCGCTTGAAAATGCCGCCTCTATTGCAGGCACCGTGCTTTTAACCGAAGCTCTAGTTGCCGATTTGCCAGAAAAGAAAGACGCCATGCCCCAAATGCCCATGGGCGGCGGTATGGGCGGTATGATGTAAGCTAGCCCGTTTCTTTTGCAAAGCAAATTGAAAGATGTTTTAAAAATTGATGTTTCAAAAAAGGCGCCGTTAAAAAAACGGCGTCTTTTCTCTGAGACTAAAAAAACTAACCTATTGTAATTATTATAATAATTTTGTATTTTAGAAGGGCAGATATTTGTTTCTAAAAACATTTAAGTGTTAACTAAAAAATATCAACAAATCGCTGTGGGAAAAGTTAAGAGGACTATTAAAAGAACAATTAAAAATATTCTGTCCTTTTATAAAAGGGGAAGATGTTGTGAAGAGAATTAAAAAAAGGCTTAAAGCCTTAACGAAATTTGGAAATTTTTCAAAAGGATTTACCTTGATGGAATTGCTTGTTGTAGTCTCCATCATGGCTATACTGAGCGCAATTGTGTTGCCAACCTATTCTAAAACTATGCGTAAAGGTAAGGTTAGTGATTGTCTTAGCGTTATAAAAATGGTCACTTTAAATCAAGAACATTATTTTATAAAAAATGGTGTTTATGCAACAAGTTTTAGTGAACTTGAATCACCAGTTTCTGGTCTAGTTGGAAGTACAGCTAAAACGCAAAGCGGCATAACGATTACTGACTTCGTTTACAAAATGCAAGATGCGTGCATCATCGCCATAAATAATACAGATAAATATACCCTTACAAGAAACTTTATCACTCAAGATGAGGGTTGTCTTGGCGAGGGTTGTAATTTGGTTAGGGATGTTATACCAAACACCTCTGTGTCATGTACATTTACAAGAGCATATCAACAAAACTAGTTTGATATTGATTTTTAAATACCGTTTTGTTAGCGCAACACGCATTATAACTGGCGTCTTACAGCAGTCAATGCGTGTTGTATTGTATTATGAGAGGAAGATAAGGGGAAAAATCTTTAAAAAACTCTCAAAAAGTAGTATGATGTAGACATAATTAACTTATGTCAAAAATTCTTGCAACACTCAGGAGGACGCAATTATGGGAATTAAAGTAGGTATTAACGGCTTTGGCCGTATCGGCCGTTTAGTTTTTAGGGCCGCCATGAAACGCAATGATATTGATATTGTCGGCATCAACGACCTTGGCACAGTAGATTATTTGGCCTATATGCTTAAATATGATACCGTCCACGGTAAGTTTGACGGCACAATTGAAGTTGATATACCAAACAGCAAACTTATTGTAAACGGTAAAGCTATTAGAGTAACCGCAGTTAAAGACCCAGCTGAACTTAAATGGAACGAAGTCGGCGCAGAATATATTATGGAATGCACAGGCCTTTTCTTAAGCAAAGACAAAGCGCAGGCTCATATTACCGCCGGGGCAAAATATGTAATTATGTCCGCCCCGTCTAAAGACGATACGCCAATGTTCGTTACCGGGGTAAACGACAAATCTTACAAAGCAGGCACGCCAATTGTTTCAAACGCTTCCTGCACAACCAATTGTTTAGCGCCTATCGCTAAAGTCTTACACGACAAATGGGGTATTAAAGACGGTTTAATGACAACCATTCACGCCATAACCGCTACGCAAAAAACTGTTGACGGGCCTTCTATGAAAGATTGGCGCGGCGGCAGGGCGGCTTCTGTAAATATTATTCCTTCTACCACCGGCGCAGCTAAAGCCGTGGGTAAAGTAATACCTTCCTTAAACGGTAAACTTACGGGTATGTCTATGCGTGTTCCTACGGTTGATGTTTCAGTAGTTGACTTGACCGTTAACCTTGAAAAACCCGCAAAATACGAAGAAATCTGCGCCGAAATGAAACGCGCCAGCGAGCAAGAGCTTAAAGGTATTTTAGGCTATACGGAAGACGCTGTTGTCTCTTCCGATTTCATCGGCTGCACGCTTACTTCAGTTTTTGACGCAAAAGCTGGCATTGCCTTGACGGATACTTTTGTAAAAGTCGCCGCTTGGTATGATAACGAAGTTGGCTATTCCACCAAATGCTGCGATTTAATTGCGCATATGGCTTCAGTCAACAAATAAGTATTTTTAGCAAACGGGGCCTCGTCAAAAAAGAGGCCCCGTAGTAAATTTTGTAAACGACGGGGATAAAGATGAACCTTAATGATATTGTAAAGATGCAGGATTTGGATTTAAATAATAAAAAAGTCGTCGTAAGGGTTGATTATAATGTGCCGCTTAAAGACGGCAAAGTTGATAACCCAAAACGCATTACCGCTACGGAAAAAACCGTAAAATATCTGCTTGAAAAGGGCTGCCGTATTGTTTTAATGTCGCACCTTGGCCGCCCAAAAGGTAAAGTTGTGGAAGAGTATTCTCTCGCTCCCCTCGTCCCCGAAATAGAAAAGGCTATGGGCGTTAAAGTCCATTTCGCAAGCGACTGTATCGGCCCAGAGGCTGATGAAGTAGTCGCCGCCGCAAAAGGGGGGGAAATTGTTTTGCTTGAAAATCTCCGCTTCCACCCAGAAGAAGAAGCTAACGATAAAGAATTTGCAAAAAAACTTGCCAAACACGGCGAAGTTTTTATACAAGACGCTTTTGGCACCGTGCATAGAGCCCATGCCTCAACAAGCGCAATAACGGAATTTTTGCCCAGCGCGGCGGGTTTTTTAATCCAAAAAGAAGTTGAGTTTTTGGGCGGCGCGCTTGAAACCCCAAAGCGGCCTTTTGCCGCTATTATCGGCGGGGCGAAAGTATCAGATAAAATAATGGTGCTTAATAATTTGCTTGATAAGGTAAATGTTTTGGTTGTCGGCGGCGGTATGGCCTATACTTTCCTTAAGGCTTTGGGCTATACTGTTGGCACTTCGCTTTTAGAAGAAGACAAAATGGAAGAAGCCAAAAATATTATGCAAAAAGCAAAAGATAAAGGCGTAAAACTACTTTTACCCATTGACCATCTTTGCGCGCTTGAATTTGCAGAATGCGTGCCAACTATAATAACCGACGGGCAGGATATCCCCGCCGGCTATATGGGCCTTGATATCGGCCCAAAAACCATAAAACTTTTTGATGAAGAACTAGCCAAATGCAAAACTATTTTTTGGAATGGCCCCGTCGGCGTTTTTGAAATGCCCAGCTACCAAAAAGGCAGTTTTGCCATAGCAAATACGCTTGTAAGGCTTACAAAAGAAGGCGTTATAACTATAATTGGCGGCGGCGATAGCTTAAATGTGCTTAAAAAAGCTAAAATATCTACTAGCGAAGTTTCCCATGCATCAACGGGCGGCGGCGCAAGTATGGAATTTGTTGAAGGCAAAGAATTGCCCGGCCTTACGGCTTTATTAAAGAAAAAATAAATAATAGGAGACTTAAGTAAATGTATACATTAGTTTTAGTTTTTCACTTCATAGCCTGTATTTTGTTGATTATGCTTATCCTTATGCAAAGCGGCAAAGGCTCGGCTGCGGGTATTTTTGGCAGCGCAAACAGCGATAGCGTTTTTGCAAGCCCAACGGCTACAACTTTTATTACCAAGCTAACGGCAGGCGTAGCAATTTTTATTATGTTTACCTCTGTTTTCTTGACGATAAATGTATCAAAACGCGGTATGTCTTCCGTGGTTGACTCCCAAGATATACCGGCCGCCACCGCGCCAGCAACCCCAATGTAGAATTGTAAGTAAAAGTTTTTAACAGACTTGAAAAACGGCTTTCTTTAACGAGGGCCGTTTTTTATTTTATAGGCTTAAAATAAAATATTTTTTGTAAACATATATTTGAATTTTTACAAATTATTTTGCAAAATATTTTTTATTTGATATAATTTATATACGATAAGTTGCCGCGCAGGTGGCGGAATTGGTATACGCGTGCGTTTGAGGGGCGCATGCCTTACGGCTTGGGGGTTCGAGTCCCCCCCTGCGCAACTCTTATAAAAATCAACTGCATGATAACAACACTCATCTATATTTTAGTCGCTATTTTTATAATACTTTTAAACGCATTCTTCGTCCTTGGGGAATTCGCTTTAGTTAAAGTTCGCCATACCCGTCTGCTTGAAATTGCAAAAAACGGCGGCTACAAAGAAAAACTTGCCCTTCACGCTCAGGAAAATATTGACAATTATCTCTCTTCTTTGCAAATAGGCATTACTATGGCTAGCTTGGCTTTGGGCTGGGTTGGCGAGCCTTCTGTGGGCAAATTACTATCGTGGCTGCTGCCTTCAGTTGCGCCGTTTTTGCCCGAGTCACTACTCTACACAATTTCTTTTATTTTATCTTTCCTTATCATCACTTCTATGCATGTTATTTTTGGCGAGCAAGTGCCAAAATTATTTTCAATTAAATTCCCCGAGAAAAGCCTTCTTTGGGTTATAGTGCCGCTGCATTATTTTTATATTATTACAAAAGTTTTCCGCCGTATACTTGTGGCTATTGCTTATAAAACCTTGGAGCTTTTTGGCATTAACCCGCATACCGAAGAAACCCCGCTCTCACAAGAAGAATTGCGTTTAATGTTTTCTAAATCGCAAGAAGGGGGGAAGTTTTCTCTTCGCCGCCTAATGATGTTTGAAAATCTTTTTGATTTTGAACAAGTTAAAGTGCAAGAAATTATGACGCCACGCGAAAATATCCTCGCCTTAAAAAAATCAAACACCTGGCCGGAAAATTTTGCAATTATTAAAAAACGCAAATTCTCCCGTTTTCCACTTTACGAAAATACTATTGACGACGCTAGGGAATATGTTTTGATAAAAGAAATGTCCCTAGAAGCTTTAAACGAAAATTCCACCCAACCAATAGAGGAAAAATACACCTATCCCATTTTAAACCTTGACGAAAGCACCCCCGTTGAGGCGGCTTTGCGTGAGTTTCAGGCAAACAGAAATCATCAAGCCTTAGTTAGAAATGCAAAAGGCGAGGTTGTTGGGCTATTAACGCTAGAAGATGTTTTGGAAGAGCTCGTAGGCGAAATACGCGACGAATACGATAAGCCAAGCACAATAAAATTAAGCAGCTTCTTCTTGCCAAAAGCCTCAACCATTAATTTAACTTCAACCGAAAAATACGCCGCTATTGACGAGCTTTTAGACGCCGTCTATAAAGAGCGTCCGCTTTTTGCAAAGGAGCAGGCAAGGGATTTTATACGCAATAGGGAAAAACTAATGTCTTCTGCCTTAACTAAAGGCGTGGCCTTTCCGCACGCAAGGGTGGCCACTTTAAGCACGCCTATGGTAGCAGTCGGCATAAGTAAAAAAGGCGTTTTATTTGACGGCAATACCGTTAAAATAATCTTTTTAATTTTAACCCCGTTTAAGGAACCTGCAACCCAGCTTAAACTGCTGGCTGAGCTTGCGGGCATATCTTCAAACAAAGTTGTTAAAGAGCGGCTTTTACATTCAAAATCGCCCGCTGAAATTGCGGAAATTTTCTTGGACTACGAAAATACTATCCCAGATTAAAAAACACTCTTATAAAAAGGATAATTAAAAATGAAATTAGTATTATTTGATTTAGACGGAACTCTTTTAGATATGGGCCTTTACGGCGTAATATCGCTAAACAAAGCTATCAAAAATTTATACGGCAAAGAGCCTAAATACGACCACGCTTTCCTCGCCGGTAAGACGGATACGCATAACTTTAATTATGTTTTTAAAGAAACTTTCAAAAAAAATCCAACGCCAAAACAATTTGCCGCTTTAAAGGCGGAATATCTAAAACTTTTACCGCTTGAAGCCAAAGGTAAAAAAACTAAAGTTATCAGCGGCGTTGAAGCTTTTTTAAAAAAATTATCCGCTATTAAAGAAGTTAAATTAGCCCTAGCAACAGGTAATTTTGAAGAAGCCGCCCGCATTAAACTTGCGCCAAGCGGCCTAAACAAATATTTTACCACCGGCGGTTTTGGCGACAAGGCCCCAAACAGGCCCGCTATGCTACTAGAGGCTGTAAAAAACGCTCAAAAACAATTTAAAGCTAAATTTAAAGAAGGCGATGTTTATGTTATTGGCGACACCGCCTCCGACATAACCGCCGCCAAAGAAAATGGTTTCCATAATGCCGTTGTGGACGAGGCCGGCCTAGGCGACAGAGAAAAATTACTAAGAGCCGCAGCCGAACTGCACGAGAAAAATTTTAAAAACATCAAACTTTGGCTTATGTGGCTTGGCCTAGCGGCCGACCCAAAAGGCGTTGAAAAAGGCTCCTATATAATGCCCGCTAGCGCAATAGAGCATGTTTTTTTTAGCCGCACAGGCATTGACGAGCAAAGGCTCAAAATGTTTAGAATAAAAAA
The DNA here is from genome assembly GCA_031262415.1 of Elusimicrobiota bacterium. GTDB lineage: Bacteria > Elusimicrobiota > Elusimicrobia > Elusimicrobiales > Elusimicrobiaceae > Proelusimicrobium. The sequence goes on from JAISHT010000041.1 coordinate 13,378, forward strand.
ATATTCCGACTTAGAATCCGGGACTTTACTATGAAAAATATAAACTGGCAGACAGGCGCAGAACTTTTTGTTGACGCAATAGCTTCAGACAATGCTACGCCCGGCGGCGGCGCTGCGGCCGCTGTAGCGGGAGCAACGGGCGCAGGCCTTGCTATGATGGCAATTGCAATTACCTTAAAAATGAAAGCAACCCCAGCCGAGGATAAAAAAGATTTAAATAAATATCTTGACGATTTAATGCTGCTTAGAGATGAGCTTAAAGCCGCCGCCCAAGCGGACGCAAAGGCTTACGGCGCCGTCGTAAGCGCGCGCAAACTCCCAAAGGATACAAAGGAGCGGCGCGAGGCTTTAAAAGAATCTTTAATGCTCTCCGTGCAAGCTCCTGTAAATACCGCTAAAAAAGCGCTTGCCGCCTTAGAAAAAGCGCAGGAAATAGAGGGCAAAATATCAAAACTATTAATTTCAGATTTAGCCTGCTCAAAAATATTTTTGCGCGCTTCTATTGCTTGCGGCATAGAAAATATAAAGGCTAATATCCCATATATTGAAGATAATTTAAAGCCAAAGTTAGAAGAAACTATTAATTTCCTCTCAAAATTTTGCTAGGCTTTAGTATGGCGCAGATTATGGAAGCAGAATCAATAAATCAAGAGCTTATGGCGGGACTAGCGGCCCTATTCCCCGGGGCAAGCGCATATATGCTTGATTTGCTTTCCTATATCGGCGTATTTGAGAATTTGGATACTTTAAAAGCCGCCGTTTTAAACATAAAACAACAAATTGATTTGCCGCAAGATATTAATGCCGACGATTTAATTATCTCCATTTTACTTTTTGAACAATCTCCTTTAGCGGCCCGTCGTAAAGTAGAGGTTTTAAAAGCTAAAAAAGCCGTGGCAGAAATATCTGCCGCCCTAGCTTTAGATAAGCAATATATAGAGCTGCTTTTAAATCACTACGCCGCCCTTGCAAGCAAAACGCTTTTTATACAGGAATACGAAACGCTTTGTAAAGATTTACCGCTGGATTTAACTAAACAAAACCCAAAATTTGCCGCCGTCATAGATACCCTTATAGACCAAGCCCAAAAACAAGAGGCAAAAACCTCTATTATCTTGCAAGAAAACGCCGCCTTCATTGAAATGCTTTCAAAAGAAAACGGGTTAAGCGGCCTCCTTACAAAAAACTTAATTGAAATTTACTGTCAAAACGGGGCCGTCGCCCTAAAACC
>JAISHT010000055.1 GCA_031262415.1 Elusimicrobiota bacterium
GGGGTAATGGCTTTTGATTTGTAGTATTATTTTGGAGAAGTATTCATGTACACCTGTTGCGCGAAATACTTTGCGACGGTATTTGGTCGTAAGTATTACGTGATATTTGCAGTGGTACATGCAGTGTCCTTGTTTCTTTAGCTCCATATCTATATTGTAGCAGAAGATTCAGGGGGAACTCCCTCCACGGGCTTACGCCCGTGGTTTCAAGTGAGGTTTTATGAATAAAAAAACATGGATATTATTGGTTTTTATTGGCACAATTATAGTGGCAGGCTGTGCATCAAAGACAAATCTGAAAACCAAAAACATAACATTGCAAACCGCAAGTGGCGAATGGCATTGGGAAAATTTTACTGACGAGGAAATTGACAGCTGGAGCCAAAAGCATTACCCATCTTTTTACACTCTCATATATCAATGGCCAAAGTTAGGGAAAAAAACACTTCTAGATGTAGGTGCAGGTCAAGGCCATGAAAGTATTATTTTTGCAGAACGCGGTTTTGATGTATCCGCTGTTGATATAAATAAATTTGCTATGGATAGACTGTCCAAAATAGCAGCAGATAAAAAGCTGTCTATAAAAACAAAGGTTGGCGATGTACGCAATCTACCATATCCCGACAAATCCTTTGATCTTGTCTATGCAAATCAAATTGTAAACTTAAACGGATGCACCGCAATGCCTTCAATTATCAAAGAATTAAACCGAGTTACAAAAGACGGTGGTAACTTTTTCTTTACTATAAATGTTTTGGTTGAAGACGGCAACCCATTATTTAAAGATAACAAGGTAAATTTAGGTGAAGAAAATTGTGTCCCCGGCGCTAATAAATATGAGTCTATTTGTTTTTCTAAAGATCAGTATAAAACTGCTTATTGTGCAGCAGACCAAGCGATGTTAGAAAAGCTGCTTAAACCATATAAAGTGAAATGGGTCTTTATGGATACTTTTTTAAACCCTGTTGATTTAACACGCCGCCCATCACACTACCATATTTTAATAGAGAAGAAATAAGGGAATGTTCTCGTTGACATAACTAAACTATTCCCTAAAAAGCAAACTAATATTGTTATAATATAAAACAATAAAAAGGAGTTCTTAAATGAAGAAAGCACTGATTTTGGCAATGTATTTTGTATTTTTGTTTGTAGGATGTACTTGGGTCGGTACTGTTAAAAATGTAAACAAATTTGATCAAAACAATATCATAGATACACAAGCCAGTTTTTATCTACTCGTTCCAAAAGATGGGCACGAAATAGCTTATTTTACTTACAAAAGAACTGAAAATAAGGGTAGCGGTAGAGAAGTGGTTAATACATTTTTTGAAAAATTCCACAAAGAATTCGGCAGTTTAGTTATTAGTGAGGAAAACATGTCCGTATCTCAAGGACTAGGAGAAGCAAAAGCCCGTGGAGATAAATATATGATTGCTTTTGATATTGATGAGTGGAATGATGAATTTTACATGACATGTAAGCCATATACGAACGGTGGTCAAATGGATGTCCCCAAAACGGACTCATTAGATGTAACAATAAATGTTTATGATGTTGCGACAGGAGAGCTGATAAACAAACAACGTTTTCAAAATGCAGGATGTCCGACAATATTGCTTGGGTTTATCCCCATAGGCGCAACAACCCCCTCTGGAAGATTTAACAGCTCTCTTAGCGACTGGGTCAAAAATGTCCAAAATACCGTTACAAGCAAATAATTTTAAACAATAATTATTTTAAATTTTTAAGGATAATTATTTTTCTAGTTCGGACAGATTTTATACAAGAGCGTTTATATAAATTGCACAATTGTAGTGGCAATTACCAGTTTACTTTACAGCAGTTTCTATTGCGGCAAGCATAGAACTTGCGTCAAGAAGTTTTTCAATGTGAGTTTTGTTAATTTTTGATTTAGTGGCTAAATCATTTTTAGCCACTAAGTCAAAAGCGGTGCCGTGCGTTGGCGATACTCGTAGAAATTTAAGCCCGGCGGTTGTATGCACAATAGGCTCTTTGGCGGCTAGTTTAATGCCGAGCAAGGCTTGATCGTGATACATACACACAATGCCTTTAAATTGCCCTGCTGCGTGCTTTGCCCATAGAGCGTCAATTGGCCACGGGCCGCTTAGTTTATAGCCCTTTTGGCTCAAAGCCGCCATTGACGGGCGAATAATTTTTATTTCCTCATCGCCCAGCTTGCCGCCGTCGCCAGCGTGCGGGTTTAAAGCGGCAATGGCGATGTCTTTTTTTGTTTTTAAAACCTTAGCAAAAATTTCAACTGTTTTAATAATTTTAGCTTTAGTTAAGTTGCGGCTGATGTCTTTTATTGCTAAATGCTCGCTAACTAAAGCGGCGTTTACCCGGCCGCTTGTAAACATCATAAGCGCGCCTTCTTTAGCGGCGACCTCGTGTAAATAATCAGTGTGGCCGGTAAATTTAACGCCCGCCATCTTCCATGCTTCTTTTGATATAGGCGCGGTAATTAGCGCTTTAGCCTCGCCGTTTAGCATCATTTCAACGGCCATTTGCAAAGCCTTAAAAGAAATATCGCCGCCGTATTTGCTCGGCCCTATTTTGGCAGGTTTTTTATATTTGGTTTTTACTTCAATTAATTTGCCAAGCCCGATATGCCAGCCCGCTTCTAACAGAGAACTTTTCTCCCCAATTACAACAAAATTTAGGGCCGCATTTTTTTGGCTTTTTCCCCTTATTTTCCCCTCGTTTTGTTTAAATTTTTTTAGGGCTTTAACAAGCACTATTGGGCCTATGCCAAGCGGGTCGCCCGCGGTTATAATTATATTTTTTGTTTTCATAAATAATTGCTAAAGAAAGGTAAAAAAAAAAGGCGGGCTTTTTAATTAACCCGCCTTTTTCGTTTAAAGTTTATTTTGTGGTTTTAGCAGGCTCGCTCTTAGACACTGGGGTACTGCTTGCTTTAGGCAGCGGCGCCTTGACAGGCTTAGCGGCTGGCGTCTTAACTTCAGCAAGTTTATCTGAGGGCCGATTTTTTTGGCCCTCGTATTCAAATTTAACCATAACTTTGATTTCAGCCTTGTCTTTTAATGATTCCATAAACTGCACGGTAGCTTTTTGCATATTTACAGCGGTAAGATACCGCTCCAACTCTTCGGAAATCATCTGCAAGTTAAAATCTTTTTTACCGGTTTTTGAATTTACCCTTATTATGTAGTAGCCAAAATCGGTTTTAATAGGCTCGCTAATTTGGCCAACTTCAAGTTTAAAGACTTTATCATCAAAATCTTTTGGCATCATACCGCGGATTAAAACAAGCTCGCCGCCATTAGCTAATGGCGCTTTATCGTCGGAATATTTTTCAATAGCGTCAAGGAAAGTTATTTTGCCGCTTTGTATATCCTTTTTGATATCGCGAGCCATTTTTTCTTTATCTTTTGCAATTTCTGGGGCGTTTTTGGTGTCAACACGCAAAAATAATGGGGATATTACAACCCGCTCCGCCGTAAGTTGATTTAATTTAGCGGCTAGCGGCAATGCAATTTCAGCGCGTTCTTTAGGCAATTTTTCAATGGCTTTTTTGTCGCCTTTCATAATAACGAGTATATCGTTATAAACCTGCTCAACATCTGCTTTTGTCGGGGCTTTTACATTTGCTCTGGCGACAGAATCTAGCATTTTTTTAACGGCAATTTGATCTTTTATTTTATCTTCAAATTGTTTATAGGTAATGCCTTCTTTTTTCAACTCGGCGTTAAAAGCCTTTTCCATTTCTTTTTTTGAAACTTCTTTACCGTCTGAGTTTTTAGCAAAGCGGGCTTTAACTTCGTTTACGCCTTCGGCAAGTTCGCTATCTTTAACCTTAATACCTTCTTGCTTTGCGGCTTGGATTAAAAGGCTATCGGCTATCATTTGGTTTAAAACCTCTTCTTCCAAAGCGGTTCTATTATCTTTTTTCTCCAAAAGTTGCGGCGCATTTTGTTGATATTCTTCTAATACCGCTTTTTTTAGCTTATCGTAATCGGAGCTTAAAATAGCTTTACCATTTACGGTGGCGACTGTGGTTTCAATAACTTTTGCGCTAAGCAAATTTGCGCAAAGCAAAAAACCGACTGCAAATACTATTGTTTTATTTAACTTCATCTTTTACCTCCACGCCATATTTAGTTTTTAAAGTATTTAAATACGCGTCTATTTTTTGTTTTTCCAAAATTTCCTTAATTCTGTCTTTTGCCTTATCATAGGGCAGCCTTTCTTCATCCACTTTCATTATTATATGAAATCCTTGCGGTGTTTTGATAAATCCTTGCGGCTGAAACATTGGGGAGTTGGCCGCAGGTATTTCAATTTGCGTCATATATTCGCCGGGGATAAATGGAGGCAATTGCCCACCGCTTTTTTTGGTGGCAGGGTCTATAGAAAATTGCCTAACAGCCTCTTTAAATTTAGCAACGCTTTTGACTTTGGACATTGCGCGCATAACTGCGGCGGCTTGCTCTGGGTCGCTCATTAAAATCTGCAAAAGTGTTATTTGATATGGGTAGCGTTTGTAGTAGGCTTTTATATCGTCCTCGCTTACAGAAATGACGCCCTCTTGCGTCAGTTTTTCCATAAGAAGCCTTGTAAGTGTAAAATTTTGCGCAGCTTGCAAGGCTCGGGCCTGCTCTGCTTTTAGAGCGGAAATTTCGTCTATATACTGGTCGGAGTTATCAAGGCCGTCGTCTTTTGCGGCTTTAAGCAAAAGCTCTTCATTAATTATTAGATTTAAAAAATTTCCTTTGCCTGCGGGTGTGTTTACATATTTTTGGAAGTCGTCATCAAGCATAGCGGCTTTTTCGTCAAAAATTTCTTCTGTTATTGGCACGCCGCCGACTATAGCCAAAGCGTCAACAGGCTCGGCGGGGACGGGCTGTTTATCCTGGCAAGCGCAAAATACAGTGAGAAGTAAGGTTAGTGCAAGATATTTCTTCATAAATAAAGTTTAGCACTTTTAGCACAGTGTGTAAATTATGTTATTTAATTTATTTTTCTAAAATGCCTTCTAGTTGGGCAAGGAGTTTTTTGGTTATTTCTATTGGCGGCTGGGCGGGGTGGTAAATACGCACGCCGTCGCCGTTAGGGGCGGGTAAAAATTTAATATTATTTTTAAATCTATTTAAAAGCTCTTCCACTACGCTTTGCGGCATTTTAAAAGCGCGAGTAAAGAAAATTTCCGTAAAAACGCCGCTATTTTCTATGTGGCGGATATTTAATGCTCCGCCGTCAGCAGATATTTGCATAACTTCAACTAAATTCAATAATTCTTTTGGAGCGGGGCCGCTTAAATTTTCAAGCGTTTTTATAATTTGCGCCTTTTGCTCCTTGTCAGCGGCTAGCAACTCTTTATAATAGCGAAGCCGCTCGTTATCGCTAGGCAAATAATCTGGCGGGATATAGGCTACAACACGCAAATTAGTAGTTGCATAAAGCGTGCGTTTTGGCGTTTCGCCCTTAAGTCTTTTGACTTCGTTTGAAACCAAATCGCAATAGAGCGAAAGGCCAACCTCGTTTACATATCCGTGTTGTTTAACGCCCAAAAGTTCGCCGCCGCCCCTAATTTCCAAATCTCTAAGAGCAAGTTTAAAGCCGCTGCCAAGCTCGCTAAATTCCATAATTGCGCTTAGCCGTTTTTTGGCTTCCTCGGTTGTATCTTTTTCTTTTTTGGGTATTTTGCCAAAGAAAGAATCCACGCTGTAATCCACTTCCTTTTTCTTTAAAAGCCAATCGGGGTGGAGCAAGTAACAATAGGCTTTAGTATCCCCCCTGCCAATGCGGCCTCTTAATTGATAAAGCTGAGCAAGGCCAAAATCTTGCGCATTTTCTATTATAAGAGTATTTGCATTTGTTATATCTAGGCCGGATTCTATTATTGTTGAGGCCAGTAAAACATCAAATTTTTTGCTATAAAAATTCCACAAAGTATCTTCTAAATCCCGCTCGTTCATTTGCCCGTGCGCCATGGCTATTTTAACCTCGGGCAGCAAGGTTTCTAAACGAGCTAGTCTAGCGGGCATACTTTCAACTTTATTGTAGACATAAAACACTTGCCCGCCACGGGCGATTTCGTCCCTTATCGCGGTAGCGACGATTTCATCGCTATAGGGCAAAACCCTTGTTTTAATAGGCATACGGCCAAGGGGGGCGGTATCAATAACAGACATATCTCTAATGCTGGAGAGCGACTGATTTAGCGTCCTAGGTATAGGCGTGGCGGAAAGCATTAAAGTGTGCACGCCCAAAGCTTTTGCTTTTATTTTTTCTTTTTGCTTAACGCCAAAGCGGTGTTCTTCGTCAATAATACAAAGGCCTAAATTTTTAAATTCAATATCTTTAGATAGCAGTCTATGCGTGCCAATTGCAATATCCACTAGTCCCTTTTTAATATCGGCGACAATAGCCCTTTGCTCTTTTTTTGTTTGAAAACGGCTTAACATTTCTATGCGCACGGGGAAGCCAGCCATACGCTTGCTAAAAGTTTTAAAGTGTTGCGCCGCCAGCACGGTGGTAGGAACTAAAACAAGCACTTGCGCCCCGCTTAAAGCGGCCTTTAAGGCGGCTCTCATAGCAACTTCGGTTTTGCCAAAGCCAACATCGCCTATTAAAACCCTATCCATAGGCCTCTCTTGGTTAATATCTAAACCTATTTCCGCTATGGCTTTTGTCTGGTCGGGAGTTTGCTCGTATGGGAAAGAGTCTGCAAATTCACGCTCAAGGCGGTCCTCGCCAAAAAGAGGCAGGGCTTTATTTGCCTGACGCAAAGCCTCCATTTTTAAAATCTCTTTTGCGGTTTTTTGGGCGTCTTCTTTAACTCTTTTTTTGACTTCACGCCAAGTATTGCCGCTTAAAGATGAAATGCGGGGAGCCTTGCCCTTTAGGCCGATATATTTTTGTATTTTGCGAAAATCGTTTATAGGCACATACAGCTTTTCGCCCCGTTTAAACTCAACTATTAAACAATCTATTGGCACGCCGTCATTTTCAAGCGTTTCCATACCTGCGTAGCGGCCTATGCCGTGCTCTTGATGGACGATATAATCGCCAACCTCAAGTTCTTTAAATCGGATATGTTTGCTTTGCTCGCTGTCAAACTTTTTAATTAAGGCCGAAGTGCGGTAGCTTCTGTTTAAAACTTCTGCTGAAGTAAAAATGGCAAATTTTTGCAAATTGGATATAAACCCTTGCCTTAGCGGGGCAATGGCTATATTTATTTTGCTTAGGGCGGGGTAATCTAAAAAAACTTCTTGCAATCTATCAAGTTCGCCACGGTTTAGGCAGTAAAAAGTAATTTTAAAATTATCTGCTAAAAGTTTAGCGGCCTCTTGGTCAAATAAATTTAAATTGGCGTTAAAGCGTATATTTTGCCTAAGGCCAATGTCCGTAGCGTCAGGCAGCGGCAGGCTATTGATTATGTTTAGCTTGCCGTCGTCCTCAAAATTTTCCAAATCTTCTTCTTTTGGGGTTTGCAAATAGATATTAAAATCTTTAGCCCAGTGTTTTAGGCTGGATAGTTCCGCTTCAAACTTCAGCGGGATTATGACAAATTCTTCCAAATTAGTTCTTGTGTTTTGGGTTTCAATATCAAATAGAGAGATGGTTGAAATTGTATTGCCGCTAAAATAAATCCTACAAGGAGTAGCGTAATTAGGGCTAAAAATATCTACTACTGAGCCGCGCGCGGCATATTCGCCCGGGGTTTCGGTAAAATCAGAACGGGTATAGCCGGCCGCTTCAAGCTCAGCAAGCAAATCCCCACGGCGTAAATTTTGAGCTATACTCACTTTATTTATTTTGTTTAAAAAATCTTTTTTGCCAGGCAATGCAATTTGCGCATTTTCGTAAGTAGAGGCAATTAAGCAGGCGCCGTTAGTATTTGCAATATCATAAAGGCCGCTGTATAGAGTAAACTTATCCTCGCCCAAAATTATGAGCGGATAGGCTTGGCTGCCCGTGTGGAAAGTTTGTATTGCGGCGGCAAAGTCTTCAAGTTCTTCGTCGCTTTTGCAGACAAAAAGAATACCTTCGCTTTTTTCTTTAAGGAGGGTATTGATGAAAAAAGCGCTAGCAGAAGTATTTGGAACGCCAGTTATAATACGCATACAAATTGTTGGGCTACTAGCCCTTATTTAAACTACTAAAAATATTGCTAAATTGTTAAGCTAAGTTGTTAAGCTAAATTGTTAAAAAGAGCTTGGCTCTGTGCCTTTTTTGAAAGCCTCAAGGATTTTGCGTTTATCGCCCGGTAAGGCCAATTTGCCGGTATCGGGATTAACAAAAGCAAAGGAAATGCCTTCAGGCACGGTAAAATCTATAGCGGGTTCGTCTTTTAAAACTTCTTTCATAATATCAGTCCACCAAT
>JAISHT010000088.1 GCA_031262415.1 Elusimicrobiota bacterium
AATCTGAATTTAAAAGCGAACGCCCAAACTAGCCTCTGCGCCAAAGCCGTAATTGGCATAATTTGCCGCCATACTCAAATCCATATAAGCGGGTAGTTTGATATTAACGCCGGCAGTTGCGCGCGGGGTTGTGGTAGCCTCGGTTTTGCCGACAAGGCTTGCGTCCGTATCTGCACCCTCAACACGCACCTTAGTGTGGTCCACGCCGCCGCCGATATAAGGCACAACATAAGGCAGTTTAAATGAAAGCACAAAATCTGCGCTGTAGTGGCTTAGCGAAAAATCTTTATGCACGCCGGACTGGGCCATAACAACTAGCATAGGCTGAAATGTATATAAAATTTCTTTTGGGCGTGTAATGCCCCATTTAAGGCCGCCGCCGGCTACCGTAAGGCCGTCCCAGGACGAAGCCCTGATAAAACCGTCTATGCGAAATGGCAAGCCAATTTCGCCCTGCACCCAAGGCATTACCATAGCCTTAGCGTCTTGCCCAAGGGCGGTATTTTTTTCGCTCGGCTTTGGCATAAGCGAGGCGCGCGCCGAAAGCTGAAACCCCCCCCAGCCCAAAATACGCCCGGTAGTAAAAGCCGAGCCTCCAAGGAGGCCGCCTAAATCTTTAGTAAAAGGTTTTAAATTTTCTGCGGTTATATTTTTTGAAAAATTGTCAAAAGTTGCATTTTCTGCAAAAGCAAAAAGAGACAAAGCCATAAAAACGGTTAAACAAAAAAATCTCTTCATTTTAACATCTCCTTAATATATTATAAAAGCAAAACTTTATTAAAGCAACTAATTTTAAAAATAGTTTACAAATTAGCGTCCGCCTAATCTACAAAACTGACTTCATCGCCCGCTTTAACGCCGCCCTTTAAACTGCCGCCTGCTACTTCTACCGTGTAGAGAGCTTTAAAAACAAAAGGGCTAAGCCGCCAAGGGCGCATATTTTCTATAACGCTAAGAACTTTTAAATCTTTTGAAACAAAAATAGCGTCAAGCGGGTAGCGCATAAAAAAAGTATGTATTTGAGCGCAAGGTTTTAAAATTATACCCTCGCCCTCTTTAAGCCCGCTTGTGCCAAGTAATCCTTTAAGCCGCCCAAATAACGAGGCCTTTAAAACAAGTTTATCCGCAATAACTTTGCCGTTTGACTTATTTAGGCATTTCATAGAGCAAAAATAAAGTTAATCGTTGACCCTTTCAACATAAGTATCCGTCCTGGTATCAACACGGATTTTATCGCCTTCGTTGATAAATAGTGGCACTTTAATTTCAAGGCCAGACTCCAAAACCGCCGGCTTTGTAAGGTTAGAAACAGTATCCCCCCTTACGCCCGGCACGGTGGAAGCTACTTTTAAATCCACTTTTATAGGCAGCTCCATATTAAAGAGATTGCCGTCAATAAACAAGCCGATTGCCGCCATATTATCAACTAAATATTTTTGTTTGTGTCCAAATTTTTCAACCGGCACGCCGATTTGCTCATAATTTTCAGCGTCCATAAAATAAATCATATCCCCCTCGGTATAGAGGTAATTATGAGGGCGTTTTTCAATATTGACTTCTTTAAATTTATCTTCCGGCCTATAAGAAACTTCCGTTATGGAGCCTGTATTTAAATTGCGCAACTTAACCCTTACCACGGCGCGCGCTTGTGATTTGCGGTGATGTTGATAATCAATTACTTCAACCAATTCTCCGTTTTCGTTTTGGAAGATTAAGCCTTCCCTAAAATCGCCTGTACCTATCATAATAACCTCGCTTTGTTTTTTATTTTTTTATTTCTTTTTACTTTTTACTTTTTAGTTAAAATTTTTAAACTGTTTTTTGTTAAATGGACGGAATTTTCGTATCTAATACCAAGGCGGCCTTGATAATAAAGGCCGGGCTCTATGGTAAATGTCATATCCGCCTGTAATTTACCCTTTTCGCCTTTGGCTATGCGGGGCATTTCATGTATAAACCAACCAAGGCCGTGGCCTGTACTATGTATAAAAAGGTCTGTGCGGCCGGTTTGTTCTTCAAGATAATCACGGCAAACAGCGTCTAATGCCCCGCCGCTTATGCCTATGCGCGCGGCTTTTATGGCAAGGTCGTGCGCGGTTTTTACCATATTAAAAACTTTTGTAAACTCTGCCGTTGGCTTTTTGCCATGCCAAAATGTGCGGGTAATGTCGGAGCAGTATCCCCCAACTTTGCAACCATAATCTAACAAAACAGGCTCTTCGGCTTTAAGTTTTCTATTTGTATTGCGATGGTGTGGGTTTGCGCCGTTTTCGCCAAAAGCCATAATAGTATCAAAAGCCAGCCCCACACCGCCAAGCGAAGCCATAATATCTTCCAGCATTTTTGCGGCTTGGATTTCAGTCATACCAGTTTTGATTTTTTTTCTAAAAATATCATAAGCGGCGGATGAAATTTTGCAAGCTTTGCTTATTTTTTTTATTTCATCAGGCGTCTTAATTTCCCGCGCGTTTAGCAAAAACGCAGGCTTTTCTTTTACCCCGGCAGAATGCAAGAGATTGCCGTTAATATAATCCATTTTCGTCGGGTCAAAGAAAGCTTGTTTTATTTTTAAATCTTTAAGTTTCCCTACAATATTTATTATGGTATTGTTTTCAATTAAAGTAAGGTATGGAGTGTGGCGGGCTAAATCCCCCAAATACATTTGCTTTGCAAAACAAAAAGCTTTGTTTGGGGTGATGAGCAAACTAGCGTCGCCCTCGTAGAGAAATTCAAAATCGCTCAAAAAATTGACGGACTCCAAATCCGTTACTACAAAAGCAGCCGTTTTTTGAGCCTTTAAATATTTTTGAAAGTTTTTTAATTTGTCAGACTTGCAATTCATCTCATCACCCTGTTTAACCTTACTAGTATGTTTAATATTTAGCCTAATCTTTTTGGGCCGTTTTTCGTCATATAAAAGCAATCTTCAAAACGCGCGCCAAATTTATTGTTTAAATAAATGCCGGGCTCAACGCTAAAGCAATAATTTTCAAGAATTTTGCCATTATTTATTTGGCTGATGTCAGCGGCCTCGTGATCTTGCAAGCCGATGCCGTGGCCAGTTCTGTGGGTAAAATATTCCCCGTAGCCGGCTTTGGTTATATAATCTCTTGCTATAGCGTCAATTTGCTTGCCCGTCATACCGGGCCTTGCTTTTTCTACAACGGCGTCGTGGGCGGCTTTAACTATGCGGTGTATTTTTGCATATTCAGCGTCTGGCTTACCGCCAAACCAAATATTGCGGGTAATATCGCCGGCATAGTTTTTGTAAATACAACCAAAATCCATAGTGATAGGCATATTCTTTTTTAGTTTAGTATTGCCTGTGCTGTGGTGCGGGTTGCCCGTATTGGGGCCAAAAGCGACAATAGTTTCAAACGGCACGCCAGTTGAGCCTTGCAATTTGCAAAAACTTTCAAGCTCTTGGCAAATTTCCATCTCGCTAACGCCAACTTTTAAAAATTTTTCTATATGTTTTACCGCTTTGTAAAGTATTTTTGCGGCGGTCGCCATAGTTTTAATTTCAGTATCAGTTTTAACAACCCTTATTTGACCTATTAGCGAGGGGATTTCTTTAAAACCTGCTTTAACATAGGCTTTGCCTTTGGAATAAAACTCTTTTTCGCTATCAAAAGCTACTTTTTTAAGGCCTAGTTTTTTGGCGGCGGCGATAATTTTAACCTCACGGTGTTCGTCTGCGCCTTCTATTTTAACTTCTGGGTAAGCAGCGGCAATTGGGGCTTGGTAGAGAGTCCTAGCTACAATATACAAGCCTTTTTGGTGGATAAGCAAAGTGGCTTCATCTGGGACGATAAAAGCATTGCCCATAATGTATTTAGTATCAAGAAAGTCAGATATTATATACCCGTCAACTTGATTTTTTTTTAATAATTTCCTTACGGCTACAAGTTTAGCTGCATCTAATTTTGGCATAAAACCCCCTTATCGGTGTTAAAGCCATTATATAACTTTAAAGCCTAATATGCAAAAAGATAAAAAGGGGATAATAAAATAGCAGGCGGCGTATTAAAAACGCCGCCCACTGAGTAAGTATTTTAACCTGCTTTTATTTAGCTTTTTATTTTTTATAGTTTAAGACAATATCCAAAACAATATCAGCCGTTTGGTTAAACATTGCGATATCAAGCCACTCTTTGGTGGTGTGAGGATCTCTATACCCAACGCCTATAATAGGCGTAAGCAAACCTTTGCCAAAGAGTATATTAGCATCATATCCGCCGCCGCTTGAATGGGGCTTAATTGCAACGCCGTGCTTTTTGGCGCAGGCGGTTATGTGTTTAATAAGAGCGGATTTTGGCGGGATATTAAGCACGGGATATTTTTGCGTAATTTTTATATCTATTTTAGGCTTAACCATTTTGCCGTCAACTTTTTTGGTAAACTTTTTCTCGGCTTTTTTAAAGCAATCTTGCATATGCTGAACTTGCTTTTTTAGTTTGGCGGCGTTGCGGCTTCTGGCTTCGCCCTTTAGGATTAAGCTAGGCATAACGACATTTGTTGATTCCCCGCCCTTTACTACCCCAAAGTTAGCTACTGTCATAAGATCTATGCGGCCAAGCTTCATTATAGACAATGCGTAAGCGGCAACTTCCAAGGCTGAAATGCCTTTCTCTGGGAACATACCCGCATGGGCGGCAAGGCCGGTTATATCAACATCTAGCACTACGGCCTCGGGCGCATTTACAATAAGGTCAAAGTTTTCATCATGGTCTAAAATTATGCCTTCTCTGCCTTTAACTTTATTAACTTCCAAGGCTTTTGAGCCATACATTCCAGCCTCTTCGCAAAGAGTAAGCA
>JAISHT010000090.1 GCA_031262415.1 Elusimicrobiota bacterium
CTATGTTATAATTTCCTATTTATTAACAGTGGCTTTGCTTGTGCCAATATCGGGCTGGGTGGCGGAGCGTTTTGGGGTTAAAAAAGTTTTTATAGTGGCTGTTTTTATTTTTACTTTAGGCTCGCTGCTTTGCGCCTTTTCGCCTGGGCTTAAATTCCTTATTTTCTCCCGCGTTGTGCAAGGCCTTGGCGGCGCATTAATGATGCCTGTTGGTCGCCTAGCCGCCATAAGCGCATATCCAAAAAACGAAATGGTTCGTGTTTTAAGCTTTATAACTATCCCCGCTTTAGTTGGGCCTATTTTGGGCCCTGTTATCGGCGGTATTATAGTGCAGTATTTTCATTGGAGCTGGGTATTTTTAATTAATGTGCCTATTGGCATAATATGCGTTATAGCAACTTATTTTACTATGCAAAGCGGCGGGCAACTTGGCAAAAGTAAATTTGACTGGCGGGGTTTTACTCTATTTAGCATTGCTATTGCTTCCATAACTTTGGGGCTGGAAAGTTTTGATTCCCCAGACGCTTTTTGGACAACGCCCGGTATGCTTTTTGCAATTGGCGGCATATTTTTACTTTTGTATACTCAATTTGCCTTTTCTCACCCATTTACGGCTTTGTTTGGGGTAAGAATGTTTTTTAAAAAAAGTTTTTCTATAGGCATTCTTACTAATGTAGTTTCCCGTATTGGCAGTGGGGCGTTTCCGTTTATTACGCCGCTTTTAATGCAAACGGCTATGGGGTATAGCCCGCTTAAAACAGGTTTGACAATGTTGCCGGCCGGCATTGCCTCCATAATTGCAAAAACAACTATTGACCCTATTTTAAATCGTATGGGATACCGCCGCTTTTTAACTTTAAACACTATTTTACTAGGTTTGTTGCTTGCGGCCTTTGCTTTTATTGGCAATGATACCCCCTATTGGTTTTTTATAGTTCTTTTGATGGTTTTTAGCACCATAAACTCAATGCAGTTTACTGCTATGAACGCTTTAACCCTAATTGATTTGCCCGTTAGAGATATGGGCGATGGCAACAGTCTGCTTTCAGTTATTATGCAAATTTCCATGAGCGTTGGCATAGCCGCCGCTACAGCATTTTTAGCGTGGTTTGGCGGGGATAATGCCGCCCAAGGCAGCCCTGAAATTATGCGCGCTTTTCAACTTACCTATATCTGCCTTGGGGCGACGGCCTTATTATCATCTCTTATTTACATAACGCCGCTTTCCCGTGGCATAGTTTCTAAGCCCTCCGCTCAAAAGTAAGGTAGAAATCAAAACAAATTGCCAATTGGGCCTACACCGCTACTAGGCCTTTTTACCCTTGAAAACATTTTAAATATAAGTGATTATATTTATATATAGGCTCGTAGCGGGCTTGCCTTAGCTTAAAAATTTGCTTATTTTATTAATTATTTTGGAGTTATTTAAATGAAAAATATTGTAAAAGATACATTAAAAATTAAAAGATTTAAAATATGGTGGATGGGCGTAGCGGCGGTAGTAGTTTTTCTCTCGCTGCCCATTATTTTCCCCGAGGATAAAAAACCTAGTCAATCTGACGAGGAAGGCTCCGCCTTGCCTGTAGCAATGTCTACAAATCCACTGGCAGAATACCTTCGCAAATTTTCAAAATTTTACGGCAAAAAGAATTTAAAAAAGCAAAGAAACAGCTATGCAAAAGAGGAATTTTCTTACAGCGAAAGCGACGGGCCAATGTCGCAAGAGGATGTCTTAAACGCTTTTATGCGTGGCGTTGACGATGTAAAAAAAGCAGATAATATTTATTGTGAAGAGGATTTTATATCTGCGTCTTCTGCTCAGGTCGCTCCTTACCCAGTTTTGAAAAACGGCGTTCAAGTGCGCCCAGATTCTGATGGCTATTATTACCAAAATGAATATTATCAAAACGGCACATATCCAGACGATAATCTAAAAAAATCTATAGAAACGGCGTTGATGAAATATCATAAAGCCGCCGCCGCTAAAGAGGGTTTGCAGGCGGTTTATCTTGCCGAGCCAGATGGAAGTTTAAAAGTTGATTATGTAAGCGCAGATTATTTAAAAAATTATCAGGCAAATTTGCAAGCAAGCAGGCTAGGTAGCGGCGCAAATTATGGCGGCGCGCAAGGATTATCCGCTCAAAGCGGCGGGGGCAACAGATATGGCGCAGGGGATAATAATGCTTTGTTTGGCGATATGAGCAAAGAATACGCTGAAATTAGCGATACGATAAGACAAACTCAGGCAGCTTCTGCCACGCAAGAAGATAACAATCAAAATGCTGATAAAGGCAAAGAAAAAGCGCCAGAGCAGCTCTTACTTGAAGTTGCCCCAAGCGCAAGAAGATTTAGAGAACCAGATACAAAGGCAAATTTGCCCAAATATAATAGAGAGGTTTTTGGCAACGCTCCAATGTTTCTTGACGGCGGCAAAAGAAATACCTTTTTAAAATATCTTGAGAGATACGGCATTAGCGGCGACGATATAATGCAGGAATATATCCCGGTAAGCATATACGAAGACGCTGGGGCTGATTTTCAAAAAAAACTTCCAAAAGATGAAAATGGCGATACTTTGCCATTTAAAATTTTCTCGCTCTTTAACGGCAGAATTCTTGAAAAAAATCTTCAAGAAAAAGGTGGAAACGGCCAAAATGATTTTGTCTTTGTAAATTATATGAGGACGCCATATAGCGACACCTCGGCAAAACACGGCCCTGAAAATTTTTCAACAGTTTTTTACGAGAGAACAGGTTTAAAAGATATGCTTAATCAAATGCAAGTTGACCCTGCCGCCGCCGCTAGGCTTGATTACGAGTATCGTAATCTTGATAAAACGCGAAATCAAAACGCTAAAGAGATTGCTGAAAAAATTAAAAAGAACCCAGAACTTAAAAACTTAATACCCTCAATAACCTATGTTTTGGGCAAAAGCGATGATGGTAGCGGTATAAAAGTGGCTACGCCAAAATCGTATCTCTATACTTATTCGCCCTTCATTTCGCCAAAATGGATTAATGAAAAATTTGAAGATACCCAACACGCTTATTTAGCTGTTGCTCCAAAAGAGCTTACCGATAATTTAAAAATCAAAGGCAATATGGCTATAGTTACAGATAAAAAAGTTGCTGATATTTTGGAAAAAGAAGGCGTGCAAAATGTTTTAGTTATTAGCAATCAAGACCTTGCCTCGTATACTCCGCAAAGTATTGATAAAGTCTTAGCGGCAATTAAAGGCGGCTTAGCAAAAGAACTTGACTTAAAGAAATTAAGCGAAAGCTCCGTAGAAAAGAAAAAGGAAAAACTGGTAAAGGATATGAAAAAGATAGATAAGCAGCTTAAGCAAAACCAAAATAAAAAGAAACAGAAGACGAAATAAAAAACTTTGCGTCTTTCAAATAAGCTTTTAAATTTATAGAATTTAATTAGGCTAAAAAAGGAGTCTTTATGAAGTCCAGCCCCAAATTTAAACTTAAAGCAAATATACTATTGAAATTATCTGCAAGTGCGTTGGTTGTTTTTTTAGCGCTCCCTTTAATTTTTGAAACAGATACCAAAATCAATG
This sequence comes from Elusimicrobiota bacterium, assembly GCA_031262415.1. Classification (GTDB taxonomy): domain Bacteria; phylum Elusimicrobiota; class Elusimicrobia; order Elusimicrobiales; family Elusimicrobiaceae; genus Proelusimicrobium. The sequence continues at coordinate 3,566 of JAISHT010000090.1, forward strand.
ATACCTCCGCCGAGGCCTATAGTCTTGACGGCGCAGAGCAAGAAGAAGAAGGTATGTTGCCAATACTTGGCGCGTTGCCAGCAAAGTCGGGTAAATTTGTTAAAAATTATACTGGCCGCTTAAAAAGGTTTTATGTTGATAGTCTTTTAAATCCACCTTCCCAAGACAATGACGAAATGTATGGAGCGGAGCCGCAAGAAGACGACAGTCTTTTATCATTTTTATTTTTAAAAAAAAACAAAGACACCCGCGCTTCTTTTGATAATCAAGAAGAAACTTACAGTGCAGACGCTGTCTTTAATGATTTTGGCGCAAGTGATTATAGCGAGTCTGCCGTGCAGCAAACAATATACGGGGCGGCGCCTGTAAAAGGTTTGTTTGAAAGTTCTTCTCTAGATCCTTATGAAACCCAAATGCAGGATCAAACGGTTTCCTCATCGGTTATTAATAAAGTTAACCGAGCCACTAGAGCGGCAAGACGAGGAGGTTTATTTTCTATCGGTCTTTCACCAGACGCCGCTTTAAAAGGGCAAGATGCGAAAGTTGGCCCTTCTATAGTAAGACAAGGTGTTTTTAGCGCGCCGCTTTTAGCTTCTGCTAGGACTAGCGCCGCAAACAATACCTCAGCAAATTCAGGCAATAAATATATAGGTATTGCCCCAAAACAAGGCGGATATGGCAGCTACAGCGGGCAAGTTGATGGTTTTAGAGGTTCGGGGATGAGCGCAGGTTTTTCTGATAATGTCGCTAGTCAGGGCGATTTTACGCAAGTGGCAAATAGGACGATGGCGAGAATTAGAGCAATCTCTTCCCAAAACACTGCAAATGGCGGGCAAAGCAATGTAAACGGTGCAAATCCCAGCAGTGGCACAACTTTTGGACGCACAAATCAACGCCCAAGGCCAGATCTCAATATAAACTTTGGCAACCAAAGCAAAAATAATCAGAACGGACAAACGCATAAAGATTTATTTGATCCTAAAGCTTGGCCAGTAAAAGAAATCTTAGAGAGAAAATCAACTTGCGAAGACCCAGAAACTATAAAAGAAAAAACTCTTTTACCGCCAGATAGTCAATTTAAACTTGAAGACCCAGATCAGACAAATTCCTCCGTCCAGTCAAATGCTGAAGTGCATAAAGTAGATACTTGTACAACGATAGAACCTGGAAAAGAAGTAAATCAAGATATTGTAAAGCAAAACGCTTTTTTATTAGATGCTGGCCTTGATGGAGAAAGCGGTGGGCATATGATACCAGCAGAAGAATCTTCAAGCGCAATAGGCCTTGAACTAGCGTTAGGGCTGTACGGGGCAAATAAAAAAATAATAACAGAAGGCAAGCCTTCATCTATAAAAGCATTTAATATAATGGACCCAAATACATTCAATAAAACGGCTAGCCAAGGCAATACGGTTGTTTTGACCGTTTCAGAGCAGGTTGCCAAAGCCTATCCCGATAATGCCATACTAATTCAGCCCGGCGCTATAGAAACAAAAGAGGGAGCAGAAATAATAGCTAAGCAAATCAATCAATTTTTTAAAGATGAAGAAGCCCGCGCCGCTAGAGCAAAAGAAAGAGAGAAAGAGTTTTCAAAACAAAAAGCAGAAGAGTTAAAAAAAGAGATGGCTAGTGACACCGCCTCCTTTAAATAATAAATAAATGAAAATAAACTTAAAATTAGATAATGTTGAAGAGTCTTTACCAAGCCATTTAAGTTCTGATGAAAAAGCTCAGGCAAAAACTCTTTTCTTCAAAAAACTTGCGCTAAAAATGCATAAGTTTTACGGCGGCAAAATTGGCTGCCTGCCTAAAGCCGGTGTTTTTGATTTAAACTGGTTTAATGTATGGTA
>JAISHT010000109.1 GCA_031262415.1 Elusimicrobiota bacterium
CTTAAAACTTCCTTTTTATTTTGCGTATCTGGCAAAGCGGCGGCGTAAGCAAGCATTGGTTTAGCGTCAACAAAATTAAGTTTAACTGGCCCGTAAGTATAAGCGGCAGGCAAAGCGTCAGCTAGCGGCGTTCTATCTGCCCCCCACCCTACAATAAAAAGCGGTTTTTTAGTTTTTTTGAGGAGTTTTTTAAGCTCTTCAACATCTATCCAAACGGGGGCGTTTTGGCCTATTTGGACAAAATATTCCCCACGGAAAGCGTGCAAAATAACCGCTAAATTTCCGTCAGGATTTTTAGCTAGCCAAGTTTTATATTCTTTAGCGGCGGCGGCTTTAAATTTTAGCAAGTCAAAAATGCTTGCGCTGGCAATATCCGCCCCCGCAAGTTCGCTTAGCATTGAAGCTAGGGTAATGCCAATTCTAATACCTGTAAAGCGGCCCGGGCCTTTTACAAAAAATACTTTTTTTACTTCGGCAAGTTTAATATCAGCTTTTTTTAGCAAGCGGCGTAGCAGCGGAAACAAAAATTCTTCCTGCTTAATTTTATTTGTTTTTGCCGTGTATGTTTTGCCATGGGCGTTAAGCGCAATTGTTAGCGGCGTGGAAGAGCTATCAAGAACTAAAGTTATTTGGCTAGTTTGCTTTTTATTGTCAGTTTGCTTTTTAGACATTTTAAAACCTCCTGCGTTTTGGGGCCTTTGGCTTTTAAAGTTATTTTACGCCCGTTGCTTTTTTTTAGGCTAATAGTAATTTCAAGCCTGTCTTTTGGGAAGAAATCCGCCGCCGCCTTTGGCCATTCGGCTAAAATTATGGCGGCTTCGTCTTCTAACATTTCTTCAAAACCAAGGTTAAACATTTCCCCCCCGCATAGGCGGAAAAGGTCTATATGATAAATTGTGCGGTTTTTGTTTTTGTATTTTTTCATCAAGCTAAAACTTGCGCTTGTGGGCCGCTTTTTAAAGCCAAATGCCGCTGCAATGCCGCTTACCATAACCGTTTTGCCCGCGCCGATTGGGCCGTCAAAAAAAATAATTTCCCCGCCGTTTAAACAGGCGGCGAGTAAGGCGGCAAAAGCTTGCGTATCTAACGGCGAGGCGGAGTTAAAGATAAGTGATTTCATAAAACAGTTTTTAAGGAAACTTCCTTACCTTCGTATAGGATATTTTGCTTGCTACTAGGGTCTTTTATAGGGCGGCCGTCAACTTCAAAAAAATATTTATATTCGCCTTGCGGCAAAACTACGGTTTTTGTAAAAGCCCCGTTTTTGTTTTTCTCTAACATAATTTTATGGTCGCCCCAGAGGTTAAAATCAGCATTTAAATAAACCTCTTTGGCGGCTTTATCATTTAAAATAAACTCTACTTTGCGTGGTTTTAAAGCCTCCAATTTTTGCGGGGCGGGGCTTTGCAGGGTAGCCTTTGGCTCCATAGTTAAAGCGGCAAAGTAGCTTTGCATAAAACCATTGTAATTATTAAGCAGCGCAAGGCCAGCAAGTAGGGCGGCGCAAATCAATAGTCCATAGCACAAAACCGAACAAATACAAAGGCCTTGGCCTTTATTTTTTTGCATCAATATATTCCCGTAAATAAAATTTTGCGCCCAAAGATTTTGCCAGCTCTTCAGTTTTTTTGGCGTCAATGCCTTGCTTGTCAACTATAGAAACGACGACATCGTCAATTTTGGCGGACGCCTGTTTGATAAAATTTAGCACGCTTTTGTAGCCGTCTTTTGCATATTCTTTTTGCGGGCGGACAATGCTTTTCCACTCTTCTTCGTCGGGCGAGTTAATGCTGATATTAATGCTATCAAGCACTTGGGCTAGCTCGCTAGTAATATCGCGCCCGTAAACGAGGTTGCCCATACCCATAGTGTTTAGGCGAATTTTGAATTTTGCTAGCTCGCCTTTAGCCATTTTTTCTTTTAAGGTTTTGGCGACTTCTAAGAGAACATTTAGCCGCATAGTAGGCTCCCCATATCCGCAAAAAACAACTTCTTTTATAGGCGCTTCTTTAATGCCTTTGTAAATTTCTTCTAGGACTTCCTCTGACGACGGCTCCCGCCCGCAAAGGTTTAAATTGTAATTTTCAAAACGCATAGCGAATTTTGTTTTTAAACAAAAAACGCAAGCATTTGGACAGCGGTTTGTCAAGTTGATATAAAGCGCTTGTTTAAAACGATATACTATTTTTGGCTCTGTATTTAACTCTATTTTTGGTTCTGTGTTTTGCATATATAAATTATAGCATTCTAGCGTAATAATTGCGGGGGTTGATGGGGTTTGCGGAGGTTGTTTTTGGGTTTTGGCAGGGTTTGTTTTGGGGTTTTAGTAGCGTTTAGCTGGCAATAAAGAGCAATAATTGATAAAATATAAAGACAAATTGATAGCAATTTTTTAACGCTAGTTTTTGATTGCAATTTTGGAGAGGTGGCCGAGTGGTTTAAGGCGCTTGTCTTGAAAACAAGTGTGCTAGAAATGGCACCGTGGGTTCGAATCCCTCCCTCTCCGTTTTTTATTCCGTATTTGGAGACTCTTTTATTTTTTCCTGCGTTCGGACAGGTTGGGTTTTGTCCGTATTTTCAAAGGATTCTTATGAACATAAAAACTTGGATATTATTACTTGTTATTGGCACAATTACAGCGGCAGGCTGTGCATCAAGGACAAATTTGCAAACCAAAAATCTGACATCACAAACAGTAAGCGGAGAATGGCATTGGGAAAATTTTTCTAACGAAGAAATAAAGAATTGGAGCCAAATACATTCTCCATCTTTTTATACACTCTTATACGGAGGATGGGCTGAAATAGGCAAAAAAACCATCTTAGATGTGGGAGCTGGTCAAGGACACGAAACTATTATTTTTGCAGAAAAAGGATTTGATGTCTCAGCCATTGATATCAACAAATTCGCTATGGACAGGTTGGACAAAATAGCAGTTGATAAAAAACTGTCTATAAAAACAAAAGTTGGCGACGTGCGAAAATTGCCATATCCTGATCAATCTTTTGAATTTGTTTATGCAAACAAGGTTGTAAATTTAAACGGGTGCGACGCCATACCCTCAATTATTGCAGAATTGAACAGAGTTACAAAAGATGGCGGCAGGTTTTTCTTTACGCTAAATGTTTTTATTGAAGAGGGCAACCCATTATTCAAAGAAAAACTGACAAAACAAGAACAAGGAGAGAAATGTCTTCCTGGTCCAAGCAAGTATGAAAAGATTTGTTATTTCAAAGACCAATATAAAACTACTTACTGTTTTGTAGACCAAGCGATGTTAGAAAAATTGCTTAAACCATATAAAGTTAAATGGGTACTTATGGATATTTTCTTAAATCCTATTGATGATTTGTCTCGCCAATCTTCTCACTATAATATTTTAATAGAAAAGAAATAAGAAAATCTTATTACAAAAACTACACGCTCCGTTTTTTACGTCATACTAGCTATAAATTTTATTTTGCGCATTCTAGTAAAGTATATTCGTGCGCGCCGATGTTGTCGTGCGTTTTTATTACTTTTAGTCCGCCGGCTTCTACAAAACTTGTCATTTCTGCTGAGCAATACATTTTGCTTACCCCGTTAGCAATAGCGGTAAAGTAAAGCGAGGTGTGCGTTAGAGATAATTTGGCCGCTTCAAAACGTTGTTTATCCCAAAAAGGCTCCAAAATATAAAGCCGAGAGTTTGGCCCCATAACGCTAGCGGCTTTTTTTATTATGCTAACTATTTGAGCGGCGCTAAAACAATCCAAAAATTGGCTCATAAGCACGGCGTCTGGGTTTGGCGGCAATTTGGTTTGGGCTTTTAAAACATCGGCGGGGTAAAAAATACATTTAGCCTCGTAGCCGTTTTTTATCATATTTTCTTTGGCAACGGCAAGTTGCTGGGGCAAATCTATCAAGGTCAATACGCCGCTATATCCAGAGGCAAAAAAAGCTTTTTCAAATTTCCCTGTATTGCAGCCAATATCAAAAACACTTTTTGGATTTTTTGCCAAAATAATTTTTATAACATCAACAAAAGCATTGTCGGAATAAAAATGATCAAAAGCAAACCAGCTTTCTTTTACTTTTTCTGGTAGTGAGGAAAGGCCTTCATACACCGTCGGCCAATTGCCAAAAACTTTTAGGCCTTGCGGCTTGGCGTTTTCAAAAGATTCTTTAAGGTAAAAGCCGCCTTGATAACAAACATCTTGCACAAAGTTCATATTAACTTTTGTCATCGTATCATAAAGAAAACACTGCGCAATTTTAGTAGTTTTGTAGCGGCCGTCTTCAAGCTCAAAAATATCCGTAAATAAGCCAACTTCTAAAAGCGTGCTGATTGTATAATGAGTTTGGGGGCATTTGGCCTCAATTTCTTGCAAGGTAAGGCCGCCCGTAGCGTCGTCTATAATTTTGATTAGCCCAAACTCAAGCATAGCGCGCACCGCTTGGAAAGTAAGCGGAGCAAAAGCAATACGCTGAGCTAAAGATTTTGCATCTACCATTTTCATTTTTTTAGATATTAAATTAGCCATTAAAAACTCCTTCTACCAATCTCTTTTTTTACCAAAATCTGTTAGCGGCAATTTGTCGCCAAAAGTTATTTTACGGGGCACTTCGTGCACGGTTAAATTTTGCTTCATAAAAGCGTGCAAATCTTTTAAAATTTCATCACTCTGTTGTTCTTGGCCTTGCAAAGCCAAAGAGTCCTTTAAGACAATAAATGCTTTAAGCCGCTCGCCCTCGCTCGGGCGCATAAGCCGAACAGCGGCGTCTTTAACTAATGGGTGTTGCTTAAGCAAACGCTCAATTTTTTGCGGGAAAACATTTATCCCCGCCACTTGAACGGCATTATCTTTGCGGCCAACAGGTCTAAATTTGCCGTGGATATCAACTTCAATAATATCTGGCATTTCAAAATACAAATCTGTCTGCCGCCGCTTGACGCTGGTAAGTTTCCCCTCAATAATTTCACCTTGCCAAAATGGAAGCAGCGCAAAAGCCTCGCCCGCTTTGCGTCTGTAGCCTATTGCCCCGCCTTCAGATGCGCCGTAAATTTCAACTAGCTCGCTTGCGCCATTTTGATAAATTCTTTCAATAACCTCATCAGGGCAAGGGGCGGTGGAAGTTAAAACAAAAACGCCTTTTGGGAATTTTACCCCCGCCAAAATTAGCTGCTTTAAAAACATTGGAAACGCAATCAACAAATCGCCCTCTTGCAAAATTTCCGCCCAGTTAAGCGTTGGCATTGGCGGTTTTTGTACGACGGGAACCCCCAAAAGTTTAGGTATTTGCAAACCAAAAATAAACCCGTAAGAATGCGAGCTTGGCACAGTGCAAACAACCCTTTTGATATTAGGAAAGAGAAACAAAAGCCCTTTGGCTTCTTCTTCTATCATTTTGCTGGTATGCAGGCAATTTTTAACTATGCCCGTTGAGCCGGAAGTAAAAAAGTTGATTAATTTATTTTTATTAAAAAAGTCAAAACAAGCGGCCGCTATAGCGTTTTCTTGCAAGTCAACTTCGGTTTTAGAAAACAGGCGGCTTAGGCTGCGTAGTATTTTTGTTTTAAGAGCAGGCTCGGTATTTTTAAGAAGCTGGCCGCCTTTACCCTCGCTAAAAACGCCCATAATGTCTTGCCCGCTTCTTGCAAGTTCTGTTTTTATGAAGCAAGATGATATGCGGGCAATGTCGTCCAAGTCTAATATTTGGCTATGTTTTTTGGCCAAAGCAAAGGCATCTTTAGAGGGGTTAAATGGCGTTTTTGGGGTTTTATCCTCATTAAATTCTTTTAATTCTCTCTCCCCTTTTTTGGAAAGCAAAAAGAAAGCCGAGGCGTAGTCAGTTTTAGTATCCGTAAAATCTTTAAACACTTGCGGATTATTTTTAAGGACAGAGTTAATTACCTGATGCTCCTCGTCCACGGCGCCAAGAAGCACTGTATCGGCAAAACCGCTGTTAAGCCAATTTTTAGCAGTTAGCAATGCGCCCTCAAAAGACTGCTCCAAATTACTAACGGTAAGGCAAGGGCCTTTTATATTTAAAAGTATTGAAATTGATGTTAGCGCACTATTGTGCACCGAGGAGGAAAACGCCAGCGGGCTGGCGCATTCGTCGCCGTCGTCAATAATGGAATCCATAAAATCGCAAGTTCTTTTAACCGGGCCGTATCCGCTTGAAATAATAAGCGCAATTTTCTTTTCCGCCTTTAAATCTATACCCACCTCTCTAAGGCAAGAGGCCGCCGCTTTCAAAGCTAGTTTTGAGAAAAAATCCATACGGCGTAAATTCTTAGGCTCAAAAAACTCTTCCAAATTATCGGCGGTTTTTACTAGAGAAACCGCATTAATAAAAATTTTACCCATGGCTAGCCTCCAACGCTACTACGCTATTGCAACCGCCAAAGGCTAAAGAATTTGATAAAGCAATTTTGCCTTGTATATGCGTGTTTTCTAACACGGGAACTAAATTTAAAGCTG
>JAISHT010000063.1 GCA_031262415.1 Elusimicrobiota bacterium
ATCAACGCCCGAAGCTAAAGATTTTTCCGCCGCAGTTATTATATTTGCGCCCTTTGTTGCGCCTTTCATATCAAGGCTATCGGATATTATAATGCCTTTAAAGCCGAGTTCTTTGCGTAAAAGTCCGTTTAAAATTGCGGGCGAAAATGTGGCGGGATTATTTTTATCAAGGAAATCATAAACTATATGCGCCGTCATAACACCCTTAACGTTGTTTTTAATAGCGGCCTCAAAAGGCGGCAAATGAGTAGCGCGAAACTCTGCTTCGGTTGAATTTAAATGAGGCAAGTCTTTATGCGAGTCTAGCGTAGTTTCCCCGTGGCCGGGGAAGTGTTTTGCCACAGCCACAACGCCAGCTTTTTGCAGCCCGTTTATTAAAGCTACGCCCATTTGCGAAACGGTTTTAGTATCAGAGCCAAAGGAGCGTACGCCGATTATTGGATTTGCGGGGTTAATATTAACATCAATAACAGGCGCAAAATTAATTTGCACGCCCAGTTTTCTAAGGGCTTTGCCAACAATATAAAAAAGCGTTGTAGTATCCTCAATATCTTGCGCCGCAGCCAGAGCCATATTTGTGGGCAAATAGGGGAAGCCTAAGGTAACGGGGGTATAAACTGTGCCGCCCTCGTAATCTATAGAAATAAGCAGGGGGATTTTTTTGGGGCTACTAGCCGCCCAGCCTTGCAATTTATCAATAAGCTCTTTAGTTTGTTTAAGCGAATAATTGCCCCATTGTATCAAAACCCCGCCGACAAGGCCTTGTTGTATTGCGTTTTTAAAACGCGCGGCATTATCAATATCGGTAGAAACAACAATAGTTTGCGCAAGTTTATCTTCTAGCGACAAATCTTTAAAAGAAATTTTTTGTTTGGGGGCGGCTTGCTTTGCCGTAGCTTGAGCGTAAGCGTTTAGCGGCAAAACGATAAGGCAAAAAAGCAGAAATATTTTAAGATTTTGTTTCATCTTTAGTTAAGTTTATAAGAGTAATTTCATTTTTGGATAAAAAACGCATCGGCGGGCCCCAGTAAAAAGTGCCGTTTGATACATAATGCGTAAAAGGTAAAAATTTGTCTTTATAAATGCCATTTATATGTTTAAATTGCAATTTTACAAGGTATTTAAAAGGCCAAATTTGCCCGTTATGCGTGTGGCCAGATAGCATTAAATTTACCCCAGCTTTTGCCGCCTCATCGTGGTAAAGCGGAGTGTGAGATAATAAAATAGTGTAGTTTTCTAAAGCGGAATTTTTTATTATTTTTAAAAATTCTTCTTTTGATAAGCGGCTTGTTCTTATGTCGTTGATGCCAATAATATTTAGGCCGTCAGTTGCCACGCTAGTATTTAATAATGGTTTTATGTCGCAATCTTGCCAAAGCGCTAAATTGCGGTTTACTCCGCCGTAATATTCGTGATTGCCCAAAACGGCGTATTTGCCGTATTTAGGGTTTAGGTCTTTTAATATTTCAATATAATTTTTGGTTTCTTTGCTACCACGTTCAAAAATATCGCCTGTAAAAAACACAATATCGGGGTTTTGCGCTTTAAGTTTGTCTATTGCTCTTTTTAGCCTTTTTGCGCTGATACCGTCGCCAAGATGAGTATCTGTAATTTGCGCTATTTTTATATTTTCTTTCAGCTTGCCGCCAGTAGCCAAATTAAACTCTACTAAACTTGGCGTTTTGTAAGCATTGTAAATGCTGAAAGCTGAAAGACAAAAGCCAACTATCAAAGCAAAATAGCCAAGCCTAAAGCTAAGATGTATTTTAAAAGCCGCCAAAATAATCTGCAAAATCATCAGCGCCATAACAAGCGCAAAGAATAAAAATAAAGAGCCAAGCCAAATATAGACTATAGTCGTCAATATTTCGCTAAAAGCATTGTCGTATTTGCGAGATAGAAATAAGCAGGAGATAAAGACTAGCGATAATAACGCAGGCAATAGTTTTTGCCAAAGCGCAGGCGCGCCGAACGTGTTAAAAAGCAGCCACAATACAACTACATAATGCATAGCGAAGATGGCTATCAACATCATGGCAAAAAACATTATTATCACCTTATTTTTTCTTTTCAAAAATGCCGCGGCCTTTATTTTTCCTTACATTATCATAAGTGAAGAGTTTGCCGTTCATAGCAACATAAACGCCCGGTTTTAAGGCTTGAGCAAAAGATAATGCGCTAGCTAAATTAAAAAGCCCGTCGGAACTGCCAAATTTGTAAGGTATCATAGCCCCCGTTAAAACAATGGTTTTGCCGGTCACTTTGCAGCCTAAATATTGGGCGGTAATTTCCATAGTATCGGTACCGTGGGTAATGACGATATTTTTTTCCTTAGCGGCTTTGCAGGCTTTTAGGATTTTTTCCCGTTCCTTATCTTGCATATACAAGCTATCTATCAACATAAGGGGGGTTATTTTTACGGGCAATTTGCAACGCCCTTGGTTAAGCACTTCGGTTAAATGCGTTTTGGTAAAAAACAATTCGCCGGTGAGCTCATTGTATTCTTTATCAAAAGTTCCGCCGGTTGCTATAATGCGTACAGACATAGTAAGCTCCTTTAAATTTTAATATTGCCCCGCTCCTAGAAGCGGGAAAAACCTCTCAATAATAAGTATAATATATTTAACAGCATAGAGGCGCATCTTTTGGCCCTTGCAGTCCAAAAAATTTTAGAGGTTTTTATATGAAGATTAGAGTAAGATTTGCCCCTTCGCCGACGGGTCATTTGCATATTGGCGGCCTTAGAACCGCGCTTTTTAATTATCTTTTTGCTAAAAAAGAAAAGGGCGCATTTATTTTAAGGATTGAAGATACCGACGAGGAACGCTCTACGCAAGAATCAGTAAACGCTATTTACGACGGTATGATATGGGCCGGACTAAATTGGGACGAGGGCCCCATGCCAGACGGCTCTATAAAAGGCGACTATGCGCCCTACTATCAGGCCGCGCGCTCTGACGCCGGTATTTATCAAAAATATATTGACCAACTTTTAGCCGAGGGTAAAGCCTATAAATGCTACTGCACGCCAAAAGAACTTGAAGATATGCGCGCTCAGGCTATAGCAGAAAAACGCCCGCCCCGCTACGACGGCCGCTGCAGCCGCTTAACTCTGGAGCAGCAAAAAGAGCTTGAGGCCCAAGGCCGCAGGCCCGTTATCCGCTTTAAAATGCCAAAAGAAGGCGAAACTGTTTTTAATGATTTAATCCGCGGCGAAGTCCGCTTTGCAAATAAAGATTTGTACGACCTTGTTATACAAAAAACAGGCGGATATCCCACCTATAATTTTGCCGCCGTTATTGACGACCATTTAATGGAAATGTCGCACATTATCCGTGGCGATGACCATATTTCAAACACGCCTATGCAAATTAGAATTTATGAAGCCTTGGGCTGGAAACACCCAATAATGGCGCATCTTTCCATGATACACGGCCCCGACGGCACAAAACTTTCAAAACGCCACGGGGATACAAGCGTTATTGAGTATAAAAAGCAAGGGTATTTGCCGCAGGCTTTAATAAATTATTTAGCCCTTTTGGGGTGGAGCACGCCTGATTCTCAGCAGATTTTCGCTCCGGGCGAGTTAGAGGAAAAGTTTGATATCAGAGGCTGCCAAAAAAGCCCCGCTGTTTTTGACCCCGTAAAACTACTTTGGATGAACGGCGATTATATGCGCCGTATGACTATAGACGAACTTTACGCCGCCGCCAAACCTTTTATTGACGAGACTGGCGTCGCCCAAGGTGTGGACGAGGAATACCTCAAAAAAATTATTTTGCTTGAGCAGGAAAAATATAAAACTTTAAAAGAAATACCCGAGCTTATCAGCTTTTTCTTTACGGATAAAGTGGTTTTTGACGAAGCGGCGATAGAAAAAGTTTTTAAAGCAGAAACTGCCTCTCTGGCGCTTAAATCCGTTATAGCAAAATACGAAGCCTTGGCAGATTTTACGGAATTTCCAATAGAGGCCGCCACAAAAGAGGCCGCTAAAGAAAACGGCCTTAAAAACGGGCAGGTTTTCCACCCTGTTCGGGTTGCGGTTTCTGGCAGGACAAACGGCCCTACTTTATTTAAAATGCTTGAATATATGGGCAAAGATATGGTATTAAAGAGATTAGAGGCCGCTTTGGAGCTTTGCTCTAAATAAGGTTTAAAAAAAGGGGAACAGATGAAATACTGGTATTTAAAGGGCGGTGATATTTACGGCCCTCTTGAAGCGGCGGAAATTATAAAAGATGAAGAGTTTGCCCCGTATACTTTAGTCTGCCCCGAGCCTTATAGCGCGGACGAAAACTATTGGAAAGAAGCTCTGGAATATGCCGATGATTTTGGACTAAATGCCGAGCAAGAGCCAAAGCCGCAAGTGAATACGCAAGTAAATATATCTGGGCAAAATAGCCCAGCCCCAATCCCGTTAGAAGAAGTTGCTTCAAAACTTTCCGAAGTGAGCCCAGAGGATACCATACACACCCGCTCCCCAATTACGGCTTCCTTAGAAGACAATTTGCTTGCCGATATACCGGCAAAAGCCGTTTTAGGGCCCGAGCCTAAAAACCCAACTGCGGACAATTTACAAAAACCGTCTTTAGTTGCCAGAATAGAAGAAGAAAGTATAAAAGATAAAATAACCGCAGATAAGCCAAAACGCGCGCCCCGCATTTTTGCCTCTTCCGATAGAAATATTGTGCCAGATGCCTTTGACGCTACTTTGCATCAAAATTGGCAAAACCGCCATAAAGAAGCGGCCATTAAAAAAAGTATTGAAACAGAAACCGCCGAAGAAAAAGAAATAAGAGAAATTTTTGAAGATAAAAAGCCTTTATCAGGCCAAGTAATTGTGAAAGAGGAAGATACTTTCCCCTTTCCACCCGAACAATTGCCTAGGCAAAAAAGTGAGCCTAAAGAACAGCCAGAAGACGGCATACGTTTATCTGATGAAAATCTTAAACTTTTAGAAACTTTTACCACTAAAGAACAAGGCGGACAATTAAACGAAACGCCCGCTTTAAAGAAAGTTCAAAGGCCTGTAGCAACGGAGCAAACCGTGGCAAAAGATGAAACAATTGACCACAGCGCAAAAGTAAACCCAAATGCAAAGGCCATAGGCCTAACTCCGCTAGAAAATATTAGATACGGGGGGGGCATTTCACCAACAACAGACGGGCAAATTATAAATTCTTCCTCAAATAATATAAAGGCAAACCCAAAATCTAAAAATCATTTAATTATGTATTTAGTTTTCTTTATGTTTCTTGTAGTCGCAGCAGCATTATTTATTACTTTTACTAAAAATGACGACGGCCAAGAAGATTATCAAAACAATTTGCAAAACATAGAAGATACAATTTCAATGCCAAATACTGATACGCAGGAAGTTTTGGGCCAGCCCTATCAGCCAAAACCCGTTCCTCAAGGCATAGACGAGGGCATTGCCTCGCCAGCGGCTAAAGCGCAAAATACAATGCGTCCGCTGCTTGGGCAAAATACGCTGGCAACAGGCTCAAAGGAAAACGAGGCCATTGCCAAAATACGCGCGGAAGAAATTGTAAAAAACTATCAGCTTAGCGCAAACCGCGGCACAATAGGGCAATATTTTGCGCAGCTTTATAATAATTCTTATCAAACAAGATGGACGGTAACCCCGTTAGTTAATAATTTATACGGAGTGGATTTTGCGGCCTCAAAAGTGCGGGCCGAGCCTATTGTATATTCTTTCCGTGTTGATGTTAAAGAGGGTAAAATTACCGCTCCGTTAAACAATTTAACTTTTGCATTGCTTTCTAATTCTACAAGCACAAGGAGTTTTTAATATGGTATCTATGGACGAGTTGTTTCAGTTAATGAAAGATAAAAATGCCTCCGATATGCATTTAACTGTTGGCGTGCCGCCGGTTTTGCGTATTGACGGCAATTTGTTTGCAACCCCTTTTGAAACTCTAACTCCCGATAGGACGCAATCGCTAATTTATTCCATAATGACGGACGAGCAAAAACAAAGGTTTGAAACTAATAACGAGCTTGATTTTGCCTTCTCTATGCGCGCGCTTGGCCGTATGCGTCTTAATGTTTACCGTCAGCGGGGTTCTGTTGCGGTTGCCATCAGGTCAATACCTTTTGGGTTTAAAACTTTCCGCCAACTTGGCCTGCCTTTGGCTATTGATAATATCGTAAATTTAAACAAAGGTTTAGTGCTTGTTACCGGCCCAACAGGCTCTGGTAAATCAACTACGTTAGCTAGTATGATAAATTTTATTAATGAAAATTATGGTTATCATATTATGACGGTGGAAGATCCTATTGAATTTATCCACGAGCATAAAAAAAGTATTATCAACCAGCGTGAAGTTGGCCAAGATACTAAAGATTTTGCCTCCGCCTTGCGTTATGTGTTAAGGCAAGATCCCGATGTTATTTTAATTGGCGAAATGCGCGATTTGGAAACAACTCAGCAAGCTCTTAACGCCGCTGAAACGGGCCACTTAGTCCTTGGCACTTTGCATACAAACGACGCTATGCAAACTATAAACCGTATTATTGATATGTTCCCCTCTTCTCAACAGGAGCAGGCTAGGGGCCAGCTCTCTTTTGTATTAGAAGCGGTTATATCCCAGCAACTTTTACAGACGGCAAACGGCCAAGGCCGTGTGCTTGCGCCCGAGGTGCTTTTAGCTACGCCGGCAACAAGAGTTATTATAAGAGATAAAAAGATAGAGCAGCTTGTCCACGTTATGCAGACAAATCAAAAAGCAGGTATGGTAACGATGAACCAAAGCCTTGGGGATTTATATTTAGCAAATAAAATTACTTATCAAGAAGCGGTCTTCCACTCCAACGATGTTAACGACTTAAAGAGCTATCTTGATAATCGCTTAAAAAGATAATTAAAAAAATAAAATTTGTTTTTAATTACTTAGCTTTATTGATTCCGCCCCGTTTATAAATTTAAGCGGGGCGCTATAATAAGAATGTATATTAAAAAAATATGGAAATTACGGATATAAATTTAAACCTACTGCCCCGCAAGCCCGGCGTTTATTTAATGAAGAACGCTAGCGGGCTTATAATTTATATCGGAAAAGCAAAAAATATAAACGCGCGCGTGCATCAATATTTCCAGACGGGGGCAGAGGCTTCCCGAGGGTGGAAGATACCCAGCCTTGTGCCGCTTATAGCGCAGATAGATTTTGTCGTTTGCGCTAGCGAGCGCGACGCTCTTCTCTTAGAAGATAAATTAATAAAAAAATACAAACCGTTTTTTAATAGTATGTTAAAAGACGCCAAAACCTACCCTTATGTAAAAATTTCCTTACAAGAAGACTTCCCCCGTATTACTATGACCCGTAGGCCGCAGCATGACGGCGCAGCGTATTTTGGCCCGTATCCGCATTCTTTTGAAATAAAAAAAATGCTGGCTTTTTTGTGGAAGAAGAAATATTTGCCCCTTCGCCCGTGCAAATGGAGCTTCAGCCGCCAAAAACCGCTTGCGCAAAAGAGAATAAATTCTTGCATTTATTATCATACCAAGCAATGTCCTGCGCCTTGCGCTGGTAAAATTTCTTACGAAGATTACCGCGCTATTGCCCAGCGCGCGCAAATGTTTTTTAGCGGTGATTATAAAGAGTTTTTGGCAGAACTAAACAGAGCCATGGTAGCCGCCGCAAAAGATTATAAATATGAGCTTGCCGCAAAATATCGGGATTTTGCCCTCGCCCTTGAGCATATTAAAGAAAGGGTAAAAGTAAGCGAATATAAGGAAAATAAACTAACCCATAAAATAGACGCTTCCGTCAAATTAAAACGGCTTAGCGAAGTTTTGGGCAGCGATAAAATAATACGCCATATTGAGGCTTTTGACAACTCTCACCTTGCCGGCAAGCACCCAGTTGGCGCAATGGTTTGTTTTGAGGACGGGGAAAAATATAAGGCCCATTATCGCCGCTTTAAAATACAAAGCGCTCTGCCGGAAAACGGCGCAGATGATTTTATGATGATGCGTGAAATCGTGGGCCGCCGCCTAGCGCAAGTGGCAAAACTGCCCAAGGCTAATAAGCCCGATTTGTTTTTAATTGACGGCGGCAAAGTGCAGTTAGATTTTGCCATGCAGGCAATAAAAGCCGCTGGGGAAGATATTAAAGTAATATCGCTTGCCAAGCGGGAAGAGGAAATTTTTGCCCCCGGCAAAAAGGACAGTATTAAACTTGATAAGGCTGACCCTGCTATAAGGCTCCTTATGGAAATACGGGACGAAGTCCACCGCTTTGCCATAACCTATAACCGCCTGCTAAGAAGCAAAAGCTTGCTTAAGTAATCCCCTTAAAACAAGGCCTAAATTGCTATAATATACTATTATGGCAATAGCAAACTTTCAAGAAATAGATAAAAAGCAACAAAAGAGATGGGAAGAGGCAAAACTCTTCCGCGCGCCCCGCCTGCCTAGGCCGGGCAAGAAGTTTTATTGTTTGGATATGTTTCCATACCCCTCGGGACAAGGCCTCCATGTCGGACACCCAGAGGGCTACACCGCTTCCGATATTATAACCCGCTATCATATAATGAATGGTTTTGATGTTTTGCACCCTATGGGTTGGGACGCTTTTGGCTTGCCGGCTGAAAATTATGCTATTGCTACCGGCGTGCACCCTAGAATAACCACTCAAAAAAATATTGACAATTACCGCCGCCAAATTAAATCTTTTGGTATGGCCTACGATTGGGATAGGGAAATTGACACCACAGACCCAAAATATTACAAATGGACGCAATGGATATTTTTACAGCTTTATAAAAAAGGCCTAGCTTACCAAAGCACTGTGCCGATAAACTGGTGCCCCTCTTGCAAAACTGGACTGGCCAATGAAGAAGTTTTTAACGGCCGCTGCGAGCGTTGCCAAACCCCTATAGAAAAAAAGAATCTCCGCCAGTGGATGTTGCAAATTACCGCCTATGGCGAGCGTTTGCTTGAAGATTTAGACGGCCTTGATTGGCCCGCTTCAACCTTAATGATGCAACGCAACTGGATAGGCAAAAGCGAGGGGGCAGAAGTCATCTTTAAAATTGAAGGCAGACAGGAAACAATAACCGTCTTCACAACCCGCCCAGATACGCTTTACGGCGCAACTTATATGGTGCTTGCGCCCGAGCATTCTTTAGTAGCCGCCATAACGACGGCAGAGCAAAAAGCCGAAGTGGAGGCCTATCAAAAAGCCGCTGTCGCAAAAAGCGAATTTGAGCGCGCAGCAGTAGATAAAGAAAAAACAGGCGCATTTACCGGCGCTTATGCTATTAACCCTTTAAACGGAGCAAAAATACCTGTTTGGATTGCAGATTATGTGCTTACAGGATACGGCACCGGGGCTATTATGGCAGTGCCTGCCCACGACGAGCGGGACTATGCCTTTGCCAAAAAATTTAACTTACCTATAATTGAAGTTATTGAGAGCAAAGAAGGCGTTGCCTCCGCCGCATATACCGGGAACGGCAAATTAGTAAATTCCGATATTTTAAACGGCCTTAATGTAGAAGAAGCTAAGGCTAAAATTATCAAATTTTTAGAAGAAAAGAATATAGGCCATGCAAAAACAACTTATCGCTTGCGAGATTGGGTTTTCTCCCGCCAACGCTATTGGGGCGAGCCTATACCGATAATTCACTGCGACTCTTGCGGCGTAGTGCCCGTGCCGGAAAAAGATCTCCCCGTTTTATTGCCGGAAGTAGAAAAATACGAGCCAAGCGGCACAGGCGAGTCTCCGCTAGCAAATGTAGAAAGCTGGGTTAACACCACTTGCCCCGTTTGCGGAAAACCTGCAAAAAGGGAAACAAATACTATGCCGCAATGGGCGGGTTCTTGCTGGTATTATTTACGCTATATGGACCCTAAAAATGACGAGGCTTTAGTAGATAAAGAAATAGAAAAGGCCTATAGCCCGGTTGATTGTTATATCGGCGGGGCCGAGCATGCGGTTTTGCATCTTTTGTATGCAAGATTTTGGCATAAAGTGCTTTATGATTTGGGCTATGTTAGCAGAAAGGAGCCTTTCCAAAAATTGCGCCACCAAGGTATGATACTTGCATTTTCTTACCGTGATAATAATGGCAATTACCACAGCTACGACGAAATTGACTTTAGCGATAGCAAAAACCCAAAACTAAAAGAGAATGGCGCGCCGCTAAACGCTATGGTTGAAAAGATGAGCAAATCAAAAAAGAATGTTATCAACCCCGACGAGATTTTGGCAGAATACGGGGCCGATACCTTCCGCGCTTATGAAATGTTTATGGGCCCATTTGAAGCTACAAAACCTTGGGATATACAAGGCATTGAGGGCGTAGCGCGCTTTCTAAAAAGGATATATTCCTGGGCGGACGAGCTTAAAATAAGCGATGTTAAGTTGCCAAAAGAAGTTGAAATTTTAAAGCATAAAACAATTAAAAAAATAGGCGATGATATTTTGGCTCTTAGTTTTAATACGGCAATATCGGCTATGATGATATTTTTTAATGAACTTTCAAAATTTAAGGAAGTTGACCTTGATACCTTTGCCGTTTTTATGAAGATTTTGCACCCATTTGCGCCGCATATTACCGACGAGCTTTGGCAGCAATTCGGTCAAAATACTTTCCTTTTACAAGAGCCTTGGCCACAATATGACAATAGCTTGTTAAAAGAAGAAGAGGTTGAAATAGGCGTGCAAATTAACGGCAAAATAAAAGATAGAATAAAACTTGCCGCCGCCGCCACTAAAGAAGAGCACGAAGCGGCCGCCCTAAATTCACCCAAAATAAAAACCTTGCTTGAGGGCCAAAATATTATAAAAATAATAGTTATAACGGGCAAAATGGTAAGCATAGTCGCCCGCCCGAAATAGGAGATAAAATGAAGAAATTTTTAATTGCCGCCTCAATACTTTTTAGCTTTGGCTGCACCTCTATTAGCGAGCAGGCTTACTACCGCCCAAATGCCCAAACAATGCCTCAGCATATCAAAAAAATCCATGTGCGCCCGTTTATTAACAGGACGGAAGTTTTTGCCTTGGAAGACAGGCTTACAATAGAAGTTGTAGACGAGTTTTTGCGAAACGGCAGCTACAATGTTGTAAACGAAGCTCAGGCCGATGGCGTTTTGGCAGGCGAAATTTTAAGGTATTTACTTGTGCCGATACAATACGACACCCAGCTTGTCCCAACGCTTTATCGTATGGAAGTTATAGTAAAAATACATTTTATAGATAAAGTATCGGGCCAAACTATTTGGCAAGAGCCCGCTCTTATGCAAGCATACACCTACTCCGCCTCCACTTTACCCGGCGGCTTGACTGAAGAGCAAGCCAGAGAAGAGCTTTGGAAGAACTTTGCCAAAATGATAGTAAAACGCACGGTTGACGGCTTTGGCTCCGTCGGCAGCGAAACACGGCAACGCGCGCAAGTAAATTATCAGCAAACAACAATTACAAAATAATGGCTAAACTTACCACCACGCAATTAACTAAAGAGCTTAGGGGGGGGCAAGTCGCCCCGGTATATTATTTTACCGGCGACGATATCTACCGCAAGCTTGAGTTTGTTAAAAAAATAAAAGAAACAGTAAAGCCCGATGATTTTAACTTTATCAGGGAAGATTCCTCCACCGCCGATATGGGCGAGCTTTTGGCTCTAGCCAATACTGCGCCTGTTTTTAGTCAGCGGCGTTTAATCACTTTAAACAATGCAGACAAACTTAAAAAACCCGCCACAGAGGCTTTATCCGCTTATTTATCCGCGCCGCTTGATACAACTTGTTTTGTTATTTTGCACAATGACGCTAAGAAATTAAAAAAAGATAATTTGCTTGGTGATTCTTTGACGGATAATAGCATTTCTGTGGATTTTAAAGAATTAAAGGACGCTCAGCTTAGCGCTTGGATTGAAGAGAAAATAAAAGAAAAAGGCCTTAAAATTGACGCGGCGGCGCTTATTATGCTAGAAGAGCTTATTGGCGGGGATTTGCTAGCGTTAAATACCGAAATTGAAAAGCTTTCAATTTATTTGCAAGAAGCTGATGATAAAACTATTAAAAGCGAAGATGTGCTTTCAAGCATAGGTTTTAGTAAAGAAGAAAACCCTTTTGCCCTAAGCAATGCAATCTTGGGCGGCGATAAAGCTTTAAGTTTGAAATTGGTTGATACTATGCTTGCCGCTGGGGAAGAGCCTGTTGCTATGCTTAGTAAAATAAGCTCCTGCGCCGTTAAAATGCTGCGTATAAAAAGGCTGACTTCTGCGGGGCTTAGCTCTCAAGCGGTTTTAAGTAGCGGCGGCCTTATGCCGTGGGAGGGTAGACTGGTTGCCCGCGCCGCTTATATGCCGCCGCAAAAAACACTAGTTAAAGTTTTGGATAAAATTATTGAGGCTGATATGGCCTTTAAAACTTCAAGCGCAACCCAGCCCGCAATTTTGCTTAAAGGCATAATTTTAACACTTTTAAGCAAATGAAAAATAATAAAATAAAAATTATTGCACAATTTTTAGGAAAAAGCTAAAATATATAGAGGGTAGTAAGCGTTAGTGCGCCCTTTCATCTTTAAGAGGTAATAAAAAATGGCAAAATTAAAAACAGGACGTCACACCAGCGCGCTTAAAGCACAGCGCCAGGCAGAAAAAAGAACATCAATGAACACCGGTCTTAAAAAGACTGCTCGTTTAGCTGCCAAAGACGTCGCTAAAACAAAAACGGCTGAAAGCCTTTCAAAAGCTTCCTCCGCCCTTGATAAAGCTGCAAAAAAAGGTGTTTTACACTGGAAAGCAGCAGGCAGAAAGAAATCCCGCTTAGCCAAGCTTGTAAACAAAGCCGCTAAGAGCAAATAATTTTCTGTAATAAAAAACCCCGGGCTAAAACCTGGGGTTTTTTGTGGCGTCTTTGCCGTAAATTTAATTTTTTTGCCACTTCGGATACTTCTTGCCCTAACGGGCAAAGCTTGCGCTATGTATACCTCGTGTCAAATAAAAGTTAAAATTTCCAGGCAAATACTTGCAAAAAAATTTAGCTAAGCGTTTCGTCTTCTCTTCGTTACGACGCAATAAAATTCGTCTAATATGTAGATTTAATACGCAGGCTTAATATGCAAAATTCGGGCTAATACTGTCCCAAAAATACTTTAATTTTTTTTGGGGTCGGGGTAGAAAAAGATTTCAAGCAGTCTAAAAGTAAAGCCGTTTTGCTCAAGTTTATCTCTATTAATATCCCAATAACTGGTATTTAACCTTTTGGCTAAGGCCTCTTCTGACATTTTTAGAGATTGGCAAACAATTTCGGGCGTAAAATCTTTATGACGCACGGTTTTAGGCTCGGCGGTATCGCCCAGATAAAAATCATAAGCCTTAAAAATGCGGCCATCTGGGGTGGTAAATTCAAAGTTGCAAAGTATTTTTCTTAACATAAAAAAAGTATAGCAGTAATTTAATATTTTTTCAATATGATGTTGACGGACAAAGACGGCTAAACAATTATTTTATTTAGCCTAAATCTATAAGATGCCATTGTTTTTGATACAGCTCCAGCAAGCGTTTTTTAAAAGGTTGATGCTCCGCCTTAGTAAGGTTTGGATCGGTTTGCGTTAAATAATTTCTATCTTCCACCGCCCAGTGCAAAACTTGGCTGTCTTTTACAATATCGCCGGCTTTAAACTCCAACTCGCCGCTTTGCCTTGTGCCCAATATTTCGCCCGGGCCGCGCAGTTCTAAATCCTTCTCGCCTATTTTGAATCCGTCGCAGGTTTGGCAAATTGTATTAATGCGCTCGCTAGAAAGCGCGCTGGTATTTTGCGTTATTAACAGGCAGGTTGAGTTTTCTTCCCCTCGGCCCACACGGCCCCGCAATTGATGGAGGCTAGCTAGGCCAAAGCGTTCGGCATTTTGCACAACCATAACAGTAGCGTTTTTAACATCAATGCCAACTTCTATGACGGGGGTAGCCACCAAAATATCAGTTTTTTTAGCTAAAAAATCTTCCATAATTTTTTGCTTTTCTTTGCTTTTCATAACGCCGTGTATCATGGCTATTTTAAACTCTGGCATAATAGTTTTTAGCCTTTCAAATTCTTGCGTGGCGGCTTTAAGGGATAGCTTATCGCTCTCGTCAATTAACGGATAAACAATATAGGCTTGGCGGCCTTTGGATATTTCCGCCCTCACGGTTTTAAAAGCCTCCTGCTCGCCGACATGTAAGGTTTTAATGGGTTTTCGGCCCGGGGGCAGCTCGTCAATAGTTGATACATCTAAATTGCCGTAGAAAGCCAAAGCGAAAGTGCGGGGGATTGGGGTTGCCGTCATAGAAAGCATATCAATATGTTTTGCTTTGGAGCGTAGTTTGGCCCGTTGTTTTACGCCGAAGCGATGTTGCTCGTCCACAACAATAAATCTTAAATTTTTAAATTCCACATTGTCTTCTATTAAGGAATGCGTGCCGATGATAATATCTATTTTACCGTCTTTTAAATTTTGCAAAATTTTATCTTTTTCTTTCTTGGTTGTTTTTGAGGTTAAGAGTTCAACGCTTACGCCCAAATCTTTTAAATATCTTTGCAGCGTTATATAGTGCTGGCTTGCCAAAATTTCAGTTGGAGCCATAAATGCGGCTTGGTAGCCGTTTTCAATAGCAAGTAAAATAGCAGATATAGCCACCACAGTTTTGCCCGAGCCTACATCACCTTGCAAAAGGCGGGTCATAGGTTTTGGCTTTTGCATATCTTCAAAAATTTCGTTGATAACCCTAGCTTGCGCTTTTGTAAAATGGTATCCCAAACTTTTTTTAAACGGAGTGAGTAGCGTGCGTTTTATTGTATAGCTGTGTTCTTTTACCTCGGCTTTTGCGCCTTTTTGCTTAAGGCCCCAGGCCATAGTCATAAGCAAAAACTCCTCGTAAACCATACGGCGGCGGGCATTTTCAAGCTCGCTTACGCTGGAGGGGAAGTGTATTGCAGGCAAGGCTTGGCGGATATTTAAAAGTTTGCGTTTAGCTAGTAAAGAGGGGGGTAAAACTTCTTCTTCTTCTAGCAGATATTTTTGCAAAGCCGTCGCTACTGAGTTGCGGAAAAATTTATTTGTAAGCCCTTGCGTTAAGCTATAAAGCGGGGTAAGGCAGCCGGTGTGATACTTGGCTTCGGGCGAGTTTAGGGGATAGTATTCATCAACGGTTATTTTTCTTGAAGCAAAGGAATTTTTATCCTCCCTTTTGCCTATTATCCAAAGCTGATGAGCAATTTTAAAATCTTTTTTTTCTGCGGCAAAAGGGTCGTACCTATGGGTTTTTTTGCGGAACCAAACCGCCTCGTAAATATTTTTTTTATCGTCTTGCAAGAAGGCTTTAAAAATCGTTAAGTAACGTGTTGGAAGGGTTTGCGTGCTTAAAACGGTTGCAACCATGGCTATGTTTTCTATTTTTTTAAAATCTGATAGCGGCGCATTTTGGCGTCTATCTTGATAGGCGCGCGGGTAGTAGTGGAGCAAATCGCTAACAGTTTGCACTTCAAGATTATTAAACAATGCGGCCTTAGCTGGCCCCACGCCTTTTATATATTTTATATCTGGCATAGCTATATTTTACCTTAAAAAATCCCTAAAAAATCCCCGCCGTTAACAGCGGGGATTTTATGTGTTGTTTTTTATTTCGCTAAAATATTTTGAGTTTCTTTGCTTTGATAGACTTGATAGTCAATATCAGGGAAGATATTGTCTTTTTGCTCTAAATCCCAGATATAAGCCTCGTCAATGCGGTTGCCTGTAATCATCTCGTAAATAGCAATAAAACGCTGAACGTGGTCTTTAGTGCGTTTGGTGGAATATTCTTTGGCGGTGCCAACCGTCATTAAAAACGCCCAATCTGAAGATTGCATTAAAACTAGCTCTCTAGCCGCTTGATTAAGCGCGCGGCGTAAAACGCCGTCTGCATTAGGAAAGCGGTTTGCAAGCTCTACCATACGCTCGGCCGATTTAATAAGGTGGCGGTAAATCCAATCATTGCCGCTATTTAGCCAAACATCGTGGTAGCCCTTATCGCCCCAAGAAGACATAGACGGCTGGACTACTTGATTTGTGGGGTTAGCTTCCAAATATTCCATAGGGGTGACAAGTTTAATATCTTTTTGGTCGTAGTGAATTTTCTTAAAAAGCATTTCCAAAAAGTCTATGCCCTCATACCACCAATGTCCGTAAAGCTCGGCATCGTACATGGAAACTACAAGCGGTTTTCTATCGGTAATTATGCCTGCTAAATGCTCAAGCTGTTTTTGGCGGTTAAACATAAAATTACCTGCGTGCTCGGCGGCGATATTGCGGGCGTCGCTTGGATAATATGGTTGCTTTTGATTAAGCGAAACTTTACCCGTTATTTTATAATACTTCATACCAATATTTCGCCTTACGCCGTCGGAATGCAAGTAAGGTTTGATATAGTCATAATCCAAATCATAACCGAGATCGCGGTAAAATTCTCTATAGTGTGGGTCGCCGGGGTAGCCTGATTCTGCGCTCCAAACTTGTTGGGCGGATTCCATATCACGGCCAAAAGCCGCAACGCCGTTTGGCGTGTAAACAGGGGCGTAAATGCCGTATTTCGGGCGGGGTACGCCGTGCATAATGCCGTGTGATTCTAGGAAGAAAAAGCGTATGCCCTGCTCTTTTAGAAATATATCATCGCCCGGGTTATAAGCGCATTCGGCAAGCCAAATGCCGCGCGGGCTGCGGTCAAATTTGCGTCTGTAATCTTCTGCGGCTATTTTTATTTGAGCGTGCACGCTTTCTTTATGCACTTGCAGCGGCAAGTAGCCGTGCGTGGCGCAGCAAGTAATAATTTCAAGCTTGCCCATATCTTGGAATTTCTTAAAACCGCTTAGAATATTGCCGTGATAATAATCTTCAAACAAATCACGGTATCTTCTAAATTTTTGGCTATACATTTGGGCGACATAAAAAAACTCCGTATCTTTAGTGCGGGTGAGTTCTTTTTGGGCTAGCTCAATTCTTTGGTTTAAATAATGTCTAAAGCGGCTAATTAAAAGCGGGTCTGACATCATAGCGCAAAGCGGGGGAGTTAAGGACATTGTTACCCTAAAATCAACGCCTTCTGCTATTAATTTTTCGTAAATATCAAGCAGCGGCAGGTAAGTTTCAACCATAGCTTCATAGAACCAATCTTCCTCAAGGAAATCGGGATATTCGGGGTGCCTTATAAAAGGTAAATGGGCGTGCAATACTAGTGATAAATAGCCTTTTTCTTGCATTTTTAAGCCTCCTTTTCTCTGCTGGCTTTTATTGTTATGGCTCTTTTGATGCTGTCTTTAGCGTGATGTTTTGCCTTAATTGGCACTATAATTTTTTGGCCTTCCTGGAGTGAAAAGCGAAGGGAAAAAGTGCCGTCGGGGTTTAAATTTATTTGCTCTTTATCAATGAAGACTTTTGCATTTTTGCTGGCCGAGCCGTAGACAATAAGCTCGCAATCGGCCTTAAGCCAAATGTCGTCGGTTTCATCAGTATTTACAGGCGTATTTTTTGCTGCGCTGTGAGAGGACCACGAACTATTGGTAGAAGAAGGTAAATTAAATGTATCAAATTCCGAAATTTTCCATTTTTGCGATAAGAAATGTTGCAATCTTTCGCTTGCGCCGCCTTGCCCGCTTAAGCCAAACATTTCTGCGCCGGACATTTTGATAAGTTTTTGATAGTCGCCTTCAACCATCATCCATTTTTCGTCAACGGAGTCCGAAATTCTGCCTGTTGGCAAAGTTATGGCATTGCTTCGTGTTAGGGCAATAAACTGTCCATTTGGGGTTATTATGCCAAGCTCGCAAACATATCTATGCCCGCTTTGCGGCACATTTATATACCAGCTTTTAGCGTCAAGCACAACGGAAATATCAAAAGAGGAAACGGCATTTTTGCCGTCAAAACTCTCGGCCTCGCCAATATCGTAAACACGGATAATACTGCGGGATTTTGTAAAAATATCGCCGCCTTTTTGGGCCATAATATCTTCAAAAGTATTTTTAGCTATATCCCAAAATAGAAAGAGCCAAGAAGGATCTTTTGGCAAGAGATAAGATTCCGTTTTGCCATAAGTTTGCGGCAAATCGTATTGGGCGTTTTTAACGGCCTCGTGATCTAATTTTACTACTGCGGTGGAAGAAAAGTTCTTTTCCATAAACACTCCCCTTATATGTCTGTTTGCTAGTTAGGCCGCTTAAGCTATGCCTAATTTAAGGATTTCATCTAAATCCGGTTTTACTAAAGTTGGCGGTATTTGTATTGATTTTGCAACGCCCATAATATCTTTTAGGCCGTTGCCGCCAACAATAATTGCGACAGATTCGTCTTTTTTAATTAAGCCTTGGGCGACCATTTTTTTAAGGCCGGCATAAGTTGCCGCTCCGCTTGGCTCGGCAAAAACGCTTGAGCCACGGGCTAGCTCTGGTATGGCGGAAAGTATTTCCTCGTCGCTTACAGTTATTGCCATGCCGTTTGACTCTTGCAATGCTTGCAAAGCAAGGAAAGAATCGCGAGGCAAGTTTACTGATATGCTATCGGCCACAGTGTGCGCTTCTACTGCGACTACATCGCTACGAGATTGCCAAGCATTTGCTATAGCTGCGCTGCCGCTTGCCTGCACGGCTATTATTTGGGGCATTTTATCAATAATGCCCAGTTTATTAAAATCTGTAAAACCCTTCCACATACCGCTAAGTATGGTGCCGTCGCCTGCGGCTATAATAACTTTATCGGGCGCTTCCCATTGAAGCTGCTCGCAAATTTCAAAGGCGCAAGTCTTTTTGCCTTCTCTGCCATAAGGATTATAGCCTGCGGCCCTGTTATACCAGCCAAATTTTTTGGTAGCTTGTTTACAAAGCTCAAAGGCATCGTCGTAAGTGCCGTCAATGCGGATTACCTGCGCGCCGTAAACATATAATTGCACAAGTTTAGGCTCAGGCGTGTTTTTTGGGGCAAAAATTACTGTTTTTACTTTTATGCCGGCCGTAAGGCAGGCCAAAGAATCGCTTGCATTGCCGCTAGAGGCATCGGTTATAACTTTTGCGCCTATTTCTAAGGCTCTAGCTACGGCGACTGCGCTGCCACGGTCCTTTATAGAACCGGTTGGGTTGCGGCCTTCGTCTTTAATAAAAAGTTTTGATATGCCAAGGTGTTCGGCGAGCTCATCGGCTTCGTAAAGCGGCGTCCAGCCTACTTGGACTGGGGGGATTTCGTCGTGATTATCTATTGGCAAAAGGTCCATATAACGCCACATATTATAAGAAGTATTTTCTTTTAATACTTCATAATCAAAGCGTTTGCCTATAAGTTTATAGTTGTAGTTTACTTCTAGAGGGCTAGCGCAAGAGCTGCAAAGATAATCGCCCCCGCCAGTTTTATATTCTTTCCCGCAATTTACGCACTGCAAATTTAATATCTTCTTCATACCTATAAATAATACCATTTTTAGAGACAAAAAACCCCGCTAAAAGCAGGGTTTAGGTGTTTGAAATGATTTTTAAAATTATTTGCCGAGCAAGGATAATAGTATGCCGGCGACAACGGCTGAGCCTATTACACCGGCAACATTTGGGCCCATAGCATGCATAAGCAAGTAGTTGCTGCCATCATATTCTTGGCCGACCTTATTTGAAACCCTTGCCGCCATAGGCACGGCTGAAACTCCGGCCGAGCCGATAAGCGGGTTAATTTTCCTCTTAGAAAATAGGTTCATAAACTTTGCAAGCAAGACGCCTGAGGCCGTGCCAACGCAAAACGCTAGCAATCCAAGTATAACTATAGCCACGGTTTTAAATTGCAAGAATTTATCGGCCGCTAGTTTGGAGCCAACTGCCAGCCCCAGCAAAATGGTAACGATGTTAATAAGTTCGTTTTGCATAGTTTTGCTAAGCCTATCGGCAACGGCGCATTCTTTTACCAAATTACCAAACATTAACATACCAATAAGCGGAGTGGCGTCCGGTATAAAAACAATACAGAGCAAAAGTACCGCCAGCGGGAACAAAATCTTCTCCCTTTTACTAACATGGCGCAGCTGCTCCATAACAATTTTACGCTCTTTTTCGGTTGTTAAAAAGCGCATAATTGGGGGCTGAATTATAGGCACTAAAGCCATATAAGAATAAGCCGCCACTGCAATAGCGCCCAAAAGATTAGGGGCCAGTTTTGAGGTTAAAAATATTGCCGTTGGGCCGTCTGCCCCGCCAATAATACCAATAGAAGCCGCTTCCTTTAAGCTAAAAGATAAATCTGGGTGGATATTACCAAGCATCAGCGCGCCAAAAATGGTAAAAAAGATACCAAATTGCGCCGCCGCGCCAAGTAATGCCGTCCTAGGGTTAGCAATAAGCGGGCCAAAATCAGTCATTGCGCCAACGCCCATAAAAATAAGCAGCGGGAAAATACCTGACTCTATACCCATAGTATAGATTTGCCCTAAAAAGCCGCCATATTTTATAGTTTGCACAATGCCGTCTGCATTTGACATAACCACGCTTAAAGAGGCAATATCCGCCACCGGTATATTAGAAAGTAATCCGCCAAAACCGATAGGTATTAAAAGCAAAGGCTCAAACTGCTTTGCTATGCCAAGCCACAAGATAACCAAACAAACAACTATCATAATAATTTGTGGCAGGGTAATATTTGCAAAACCCGTTGTAGCTAGAATTTTAACAAAAGAGATGTCCATTGTTTTCTCCTTAACCCAAAGTGGCAATTAAGCTGCCAGTTTGCAACTGATCGCCAGCTCTTACTTTAAAGGAAACTTTGCCGTCGGCTGGGGCTTTAACTTCGGTTTCCATCTTCATAGCTTCCATAATTAAAATAGCTTGGCCTTTTTTAACTATTTCGCCTTCAGCAACCGCAAGTTTAATTACTACACCCGGTAATGGGGATTTTATTTCTGCGCCTGCGCCAGTGCTTGCGCCCGTATTTGCGCCTGAAGCGGCGGCGACTTTTGGGGTAGCGGCAATATCTCCGTCAATGCCGTCTTTAATATCAAAGCCGTATTCCACGCCGTTTACATGAGCGCGTCCATCTTTAAGCGAGACTGCAAATTTTTCGCCGTCAAGGGTTATAGTAAAATCGCTAGAAGCTCCAGCGGGGGCAACTTTGCGGATATTTGTTTTTGCTTCGCCTTTTAAGAAGGTTATGCCTTTTTGACCACAAGCTGCGGCAATGAAGATATTTTCATCAGTTGTCGCTAGTTTATTATCTTCAAGCATTTTTTTGGCTGGGGCAATACCTTTTTTAGGGTCTGCGTCATTAATTTCAAGCACGGTTTTTGTAGTTGGCTCCAGTCCCATTTGCTCGCTTGCTAGTTTTACAATTTCGGCATCTGGCTCAACGGGAGTTTTGCCAAAATAGCCAAGAACCATTTTGCCATAACCGTCGGCAAACTTCTTCCACGGGCCTAGCATAACATTGTTAAAAGCCTGTTGGAAGTAAAATTGGCTAACAGGCGTTACGGAAGTGCCAAAGCCGCCTCTTCTTACAGTTTCGCCCATGGCGGTAAATACTTCATTATATTTGCCTAAAATGCCATTATCACGCATCATTTGCGTATTGGCGGTTAATGCGCCGCCAGGCATAGGAGCAAAAGGAATTAAAGGCTCAACGGCTGTCGCCTCGGGCGGGAGGAAATAATCTTTCATACAGTCTTTAAACACATCTTCCGCCTTTTTGATTTTTTCTATATCAATATCTAAAGTGAAATCAGAACCGCGCAAAGCATGCCACATAACAATAATATCCGTTTGGCAAGTGCCGCCGCTAGCAGGCGCCATTGAAAGGTCAATAGCATCGGCCCCGCCGTCTAAGGCGGCAAGGTAGCAAGTTGCGCCGTTGCCGGCGGTTTCGTGCGTGTGGAAGCGGACGGGAATTTCGGGCGGTAAAATCTTTTTGGCTAGTTTTACGGTTTCACGCACGGTAGCGGGCGTAGAAGTGCCGGAAGCGTCTTTAAAAACAACGCTGTCAAAAGCAATACCAGCTTTTAAAATATCTTTAAGGACTTGGGCATAAAACTCGGGCGTGTGAACCTTGCCTGTTTTATCCCAGCCCGGGGCTAGCGACATCATAGCAATGGCAACTTCGTGTTTTAAACCTGCGTCTTTAATACATTTGCCGCTATAAATAAGATTGTTGACATCGTTTAAAGCGTCAAAATTGCGAATGGTGGTCATACCGTGTTTTTTAAACATTTCGGCGTGTAATTTTATAATGTCGCTTGGTTGCGAATCCAACCCCACAACATTTACGCCGCGCGATAAGGTTTGCAAATTAGCGTCCGGGCCGACTGTTTTCCTAAATGCGTCCATAACATCAAAAGCATTTTCATTATTATAAAAGAAAGCCGATTGGAATGCTGCGCCGCCGCCAGCTTCAAAATGGGTTATACCTGCTTGCCTTGCCGCCTCAACCGCCGGCAAATAGTCTTTTGAAAGCACTCTACTGCCGTAGACGGATTGAAAGCCGTCTCTAAAAGCAGTTAACATAAACTTAATTTTTTTCATTTTGGTGAATTCTCCTTAGTTGTTTTCCAAATTATTTTTAATTTTTTAATTATTTCTTAAAATTTTTTGCCGCCGCTATGGCTAGGGCAATTTTTGCTTTATTTAAGCCTTGGCTTTTTGGGGCCGACGATTGCTGAGCCGCGGCAACTTCTGGTAAATATTTGTTTATAATGTTTACCACTATTTCTAGTATTTTCATTACGCCTACTAATATGATTAAGAAGGCAAAAGTTGTGCCCATGCCTACAACCATTAATTCAACGCTTATTGCAAAAAGACTTTGCTCCATAAAAACTCCTTTTATAAATTACAATTTGTAAATTTTTATATTTAAACTTATGAAAATATTTTAAAAATCCATATCGCCAATGCTTATTGTTTGCAAGCCATCTTGTGTTTTTATTACTAAGCGGCCTTGGCTGTCTATATCTTGCGCTACGCCGTAAATTTGACCAAACTGCGTATTAATTTTTATTTCTTTACCCAAATATGGGAAATTGCTTTTATAACTATCCGCCAAAGCTGCAAAACCATTTTGTATTAGAGCTGTTTTAAAAATTTCAAAACTTTTTAAAATAAGCTCTAAAAGCTTTTCGTTCTCTATCTCTAGCCCCGCTCCAAGTAAAGTTGCGGCCGGTTTATCAGAGTTTACTTGCGGCTGTTTATTATTTATGCCTACGCCTAAAATCAATGCTTTTGTAGTTTCGTCGTCAAAAATAACTTCGCTTAAAATGCCGCAAAATTTACCGCCGCTGAGCAAAACATCATTAGGCCACTTTAAATAGCAAGGCAGGCCTTGTTGTTTAATTGTTTGGCACACAGCTAGCGCCATAGCTTGGGTAAAAGAACTTAGTTTGTTTTTGTCTTGAAGGTTGTCTTTGAGGATAAGGCTAAAATACAGCCCGCCCTTTTCAGATAGCCACTGCCTTTTATTTCTACCACGGCCGGCAGTTTGCGTTTTGGCCAAAATAATATCGCCGTGTCTTAAGCTTTCTATCTTTTCTTTAGCATAAGCATTTGTTGAGGGCAATGATTCAAAGGCCAAATTCCGCATTATAAATATTCTATAAAATTTTTAGACAATACCCAAACTTTTTTGAAATTCGCAAAAATA
>JAISHT010000099.1 GCA_031262415.1 Elusimicrobiota bacterium
GGCTAGATAATACAAATGGCGGTAGTATCAACATAAATGCGGGCAACAACATAAACATACTAGCTGGGCAGAACTATGAAGCGAGTATGCGTAATACAGAAAAGAGCAGTTGGTTTGGGTTAGAGGGTAGTAAAGACAAAGTATATGATGAGATACACACATTAGAAGCGGCCAGCGTATTTGCCGGGAAGGACCTTAATCTTACAAGCGGCAAAGATGCGACAATATTAGCTAGCGATATAGGCGCGCAAGGCAACGGCAATATAGAGACTGGGGGCAATTTTAACTTACTAGCCGGCATAGAGAGCAGCCTTCACGAAGAGTATCATTATGAGAAAGGATTTGGTGGGTTTGACATTAGCTTTGATAGGGGGCGTTTAAGTGCTGGGATTAATTATGATCTTGACACAAAAACTACGCAAGAATATACAGAATCAGCACGAGGCAGTTCTTTAAATTTCGGTAATAATTTAAATATTGACAGTATGGGTAATGTAACAATAAAGGGGAGTGATCTAGGTGCTCAAGGAGATATAACATTAACTGCAGATGAAGTTTATATATTAGCGCAAGAGCAAATAAGCAAATATAAAGAAGAGAACGAGCATCAAGATGTAAGAGCAAGTGTTGGGGTGGGTAATGCATATGTAGATGCTGGTTTTGCCGTTGCGGCATTAGTTAAGGCTGTAGAGGCGGCAGATGATGCTAAAGACAAGTTATCACATATGAAGGATTTGTATGATGAAGGCAAAGCTAGTAAAGGAGCTGTGGATGATGCCAAAGCGGGGCTTGCTCTTGCAACGGCATCTTTAGCGCAAGCCACATTAGCGGTAGCGCAGGCGGCTGCTCAAGCTGCAGCAGCGGCGACAAGTGGGCTTGGCACGGGTATGTACGCTAATGTAGCGGTAGATGCGAATGTAAGTAAGGATATTTTTACAAATGATACAGTTCTTAACCATGGTAGTTTACTAGGCGCAGGTGGTAATATTAGTATAAACTCTCGTGGGGATAGCACACAAGTTGGCAGTATAGTAGGAGCTGAGGGGGACATAAGCTATAATGTCGGCGGAGATTTAAATTTACTTGCCAGTGAAGATAGTGGTAAAAATCGTTTTAGCAGCGAGTCTTACAGCGCTGGTGTAAGTATGGGTAGTAATGGTGGTAGCATAAGTATGGGATATAATGAGAGCAACTCTGTAGCTAATTGGACTACCCACAACAACAGCGCAACGCAAGCAGGCGGGGTGATAAATTATAATGTAGGCAACAATATGCTTGGCCAAGGCTACAATGCCAAAGCTGCTGATATAAATGTAGATGTAGGTGGAACGCTTAGTCTTGAAAGTTTGCAAGATACTTATTATGCCCGTGGGAACCAAATTGGTGTAAGTGCGGGAGTGGGTTTTGGCAGTAGCACAGGTGGCAACAAATTTGGTATGCCAGATAGCGTAAGTGGTGGCAATGTAGGCTTTAACACTGGCAGTGATTATACGGATATGGCTTGGGTAAATAATCAGACTGGACTTATTGCCAACAACTCTGTAAACATAAATGCTGATAAAATTGATTTAACAGGCGCAAGCATAGCCAATATAACCGAAGATGGCACAGATGGCAACAACCTTAACATAACCACCAACAGCCTTACATACGAAGATATAAAGGATATCAACAACAATGAAAGCAGCGGTTATGGGGTAAATATAGGTGTTAACACAAGCAATACAGGGGCAGTAGGTGGCACCAGCAGCCTAACTCTAAAGAGCGATGGTAGTGAAAAGGAACAATCTACCCGTTCTACAATCGGCCAAGGCAATATAATAATCGGTGGACAAGAACAAGGTGAAGACAGCGAACTTTTAACAGGCCTTAACCGCGATATCAGCCAAACACAAGAGCTAACCAAAGAGCAAATAACTGGGGCATTAGATGCAAGTTTAACCATAGACAACCGTATGTTAAGTAGTGCAGGCCTAGAATCAATAGCCTATGACACAAAGAACTTTGCAGACAATGTGTTAACAGCAGGGGCAGGTGTAATTGACGGAACCAAAAACCTTGGTAAAACAACCTATGTTGCAGCCGATACAATACTTGACGGCGGAGGTATAGGGGAAGTCAATGATAAAATAAATATAATGCAAATGGAAAGAGAGTTTGCCCTTGTTACCAATGACATAAAAGAAACAATGCAAGGCAAAAGCGAAGAAGAAGTATTAACCGCTTTAAATAATGCTAAAACTGAAATAGCAAAAAAGTATGGAGTAGCTGATAAAGATTACCAAAGCCTATTAGCTAACAGTACAGACAGCCGTTACGGTTCACAAAAAGATAACATAGGTGTTGTAAACTTAGATAAAGTAAAAACTGACGAGTTATACGCCAATGTTTCCACACATGAAATGGTGCACGCGTCTGGAGGTGATGAGGTCTATGCAGGAAAGCTGGGTGATTTTGCACAAGATGTAAGCGGTGGTGCATTGACTATAATGAATACTGGCAGTATGATGGAGGAAGGGACATTTGACGCAGGTTCAAGCATATTTAATCAAGGTAATGCTTGGCTGGTAGACAACCCGCAAGATACGACGCAGAACATGACGGACGCAATGGCCAACCGATGGGGCAATAGCGTAATGCAAATGTCTGAAAGTGAACAAAGATTTGGCGCAATGATAGGTGGCGGATTATTATTGTCAACAATCCCTGGTGGGCAGTATTTATTAGGGATGCTAGGAGGATACGAGGGGACGCAAAGCCTTGCTGAGAACCTTGGGACGATAGTTGGGCAAGAGGCAAATGAATACGGCGCATATGCGGTGCCAGATGGAAACGGCGGTTTAAACTACATTCACAAAGATGAAATGTATTGGAATGTAGCAGGCAACACGGCATTGACGGGATTTTCATTGTTGCCGTTGATGCCAAGAGTGAATGTTGCCAAAGGGGTATCAACAGTTGACTCTTTGCCCAACCAATATCAAGAGGTAAAAGAGGCTTCTAAGTATTTACAGGATCTTGGTATTTCAAGGTTAGATAGAGTTAAAATTTTACAAAGTTTTAATCCACAAAACATGTCTGTAAATGTTGCAGGTGATGCTACTTATGCTCTAAGATATTATGATATCTTTGACGCAAAGCCAAATGGCCCATTTTTATTCCCAACATTTACTAATCAATCTACAAGAAGTGGCATGGCAATTCTTTCCGACTGGAATAAAATGACGAATATCCAACAGTTTCAGCTTAGGCCTGGAAGTGTATATATTCAAGGAACTGCAGCACCGCAAGGATTTTATCCTGGAGGTAGCCAACAGATATTTACATTCCCCTCAAATTTAGTTAAACCATAGGACTCATTTATGACTAATAAAAAAACAACCCCAATGACTAAAGAAGATTTTGCTTTTGCACTAGATAAAATAAAAAAAGAAATAGAAAACAAAACAAAAACAAATATTACTCCAGAAGAGAAGGATAGATTATTTATTTTTTTAAATATTGTTAACTCATATACTTATGATAATAGGTTGGAAAAAAAAGGACTAATTGGATATGGTGTAATAGATAGTGCGTTATGGGGAACTGGTATATATGATATTGGGCAGGAGCTTCTTAAGTTTGACCAAGGCATACGCTAAATGCGACAAGGGGATGGTCAAGGGGACGGAGCGTTTGACACAATTTTTAAGTCTTACATGTAAAACTATGTTCAAAAAACTCATATCATACTTCATAATCGCAACGATATTAACCAGTCTACCAACGGCTGCGCTACCCAATTTGTCTTTTGTCAAATAATCATCTCTGCATATGCATTCTTACCACAGGCAAACATAAAAAACAGAAACTAGTGTGTACACGCCAGAAAAAACCCAAGAATAAAGGTATAATAAAAAGACGGACAAAAGGAGCTTATATGAAAAAATTACTACTAGCATCATTACTTCTAACATTTTTAATGCCAGCTTGGTGCAAAACCAAACCGCTAAACGAAAATACTGACCCTATTATGAAAACCATGGAACAGGAAGTTGCCCGCTCTATGAAGAAGCTTAAAAAAGCTAACCCGCCTGTATACTTCCTATCCTATCAAATAACTTTTAACGATTATTTTACCCTTTCTTCATATCTTGGGGAAACTGGCCGAGCCGTCAGACTAAGCGGCAGCTTGCTTGATACTGAAGCAAGGGTCGGCAATAGGCATATGGATAATACCCGCAAAATAAAAAGTGTGGATTTTTCTCAAACCTACACCAAAAATAGAGATGAGATTTACACGCCGCTGGACGGCAATATAAAAAACCTTAAAGAAATATTGTGGATTAACACGGAAGAAGCCGTAAAGCAAGCGCAGGAAGAATATTATAGAGTAAAAATAAACTCCCAAACCGCCGCCGCAAGAAGCGATAACTCTGACGATTTCTCCGCCCCTATTAATCCGCCCGCGCGGGCTTATCAAAGCCTAGAGCCGCTAAAAATAGACGAGGCCGCTTTAACAAAGCAACTTAACGGCTATTCAGCCTTGTTTAAGGGCTACCCCTTTATTTATTCCTCCTCCGTTATGCTTACTACTGAAACTAATAATATTTATTTTGCAAACTCTGAGGGAACCGCTATTAAAAAAGCCCAAACCTTACTTCGTTTATCTTATGTTTTAACTTCCAGAAATAAAGACGGTATGGAAGTAACCCGTGGCAATTCTTACGACGCTCTTGATATGGCAGGCCTGCCGCCCTCTAGCAAAGTTGAGGCCGATATAGCAAACTCCATACAAGAACTTAAAGCCCTGCAAAATGCCACGGCGGCAGAGCCTTTCCACGGCCCTGCCATACTTAAAAATAGGGCCGCCGGCGTATTTTTCCACGAGATTTTGGGCCATAGGGTTGAAGGCCATAGGCAAAAAGACGACGACTTTGGACAAACTTTCACCAAAAAACTAAACGAGCAAATAATGTCGCCAATAATAAGCGTTTACGATAATCCAAATTTAGCTGCTTTCAAAAATATTCCGCTTAGGGGCCACTATACCTATGACGACGAAGGAGTAAGGGCGCAAGATGTTACCATAATTAAAGACGGCGTTTTAAAAGGGTTTTTAATGAGCAGAAGCCCAATTAAAAACTTCCCCCAGTCAAATGGCCACGGCAGAAAAGAGCCGGGCAGAACAGTAGTCGCCCGTATGGGCGTTACTATGGTAAAAGCAAAAGAAACCGTCCCCTATGCCACTTTAAAACAACTGCTTGTTGAAGAAATTAAAAAACAGGGCAAGCCTTACGGGCTTGTAATTGACGATATTTCCGGCGGATTTACCAATACAGATACCTTTAGCCCCCAATCTTTTAAAGTGCAAGCGCTTTTGGTTTATAAGGTATACCCTGACGGCAGACCTGATGAAATTATCCGCGGGGCGGATATTGTAGGCACGCCGCTTACAAGTTTTAATAAAATTATAGCCGCCGCAGATGACGATGATGTCTTCAACGGCTCTTGCGGGGCGGAATCGGGCTGGGTGCCGGTATCGGCAATTTCGCCTAGCTTATTAATATCAGAACTTGAAATAGAAAATGTGGGGAAATCTTATGATAATCTCCCGCTACTGCCGCCGCCAAGTTCAAATAATCCTAAGACAGAACCAGCCGCAGCTAAAACCACACAAAAAGGGGGCAAATAAACTATGAAGAAATTTTTACTACTTACTCTACTTTTAATTAGCGCAACCGTTTCTTTTGCATTGACGGATAAAGACCAAGAAATTTTTAGAGCAATGCAAGATGAGATGATTAGAAGCACGGCAGAGCTTAAAATGAAGGATGTCGCCCGTCCTTATTTTATAACCTATAAAATCTATGCAAATAACTTATATTACTTCCGCGCTTTTGTGGGCTCGCTTACAGAGAGTTATTACACCAGTAGCATTGATGCTTTAATAGGCATACGCGTTGGCAATCAAAAAGAGGATAATAGCTTTTTTCAAAGCAATATTTACTCCTCTGCGCCAGAGCAAAGCGCAGGCCTAAATTATGACGGCGTGCGCGCCGCCCTTTGGAGCAGGACTGACGCCGCTTACAAAGAAGCTTTGGCCGTTTTGGCAAAAAAACAGGCTTATAAAAGAAGCAAAAATACAACCGAGGATTATGCCGATTTTTCCGCCGCCAATATCGCTAGCGATATAGAGGAAATTACCCCCGCCGCTATTGATAAAACATATTGGGAAGATATGGCAAAAACGCTTTCCAAACAAGGCAATTTAAAAGAGCTTGAAACTTTTTCAACCGAAATTCAAATAGCTTTTAGGCCTATTTACTTTCTAAGCAGCGAGGGCGCAAAATATACTAAAGATAATTATGTTATTATGATAACCCTAAACGCTGGCGGTAAAACAAAAGATGGTTTTGAAATAAAAGAAAACAAAACCTTAACTTATGCCGATTTTAAAGATATACCCACAGAAAAAGAGCTAACCGCCATAGCCCGCAATTTTGCCGAGCAAACCGCCGCTTTCACCCTTGCCCCAAAAGCCGAGCCTTTTATCGGCCCCGTAATGCTTGAGAAATCTGCCGCCGCGCGCTTACTTAATGCGGCATTTGGCGAGAATATAATAAAAACAAAAAAAGTTCTTTCAGCTGCCAATAGCAAAGATCATTCTATGGGGGAATTTACCCAAAAAATGGGGCTAAAAGTAATGCCCGTTAACTTTGATGTTATTGATAACCCTCTGCTAGAGCGCTTTAACAATGTTAAATTAGCAGGCAATTATAAAATTGACGATGAAGGCGTTAGGGCCCAAGAATTAAAACTTGTATCTAGCGGCAAACTTACCGCGCTACCCACAACCAGAAGCCTAATTAAAGGCGAAACCTCTTCAAACGGACACGCCAGAAGCGGCCGCTACGAGCGTGATTTGTTTGCCCAAGCAGCTATAGGTAATTTGCTCTTTACCCCGCAAAAGCAAATAGAGGCAAAGAATTTAAAAACAACTTTTATAAATTATTGCAAAGAAGAGGGCTTAGATTATTGCTATATTATAAGGGGCGATATGACTTCCGGCACGCTTAATGCCTATAAAGTCAATGCCCATACAGGGGAGGAAACCCCCGTCTATGGCTTTGAAAACCCCACTTCAATTTTTACAATTACCCGCACTCTTAGAGATATTAAATACGCCGGCGATGATTTGGAAGTTTATAACTTTGTCAACAATTACTCTGCGCCTTATTCTATAGTGACGCCTTCAGTAATTTTGAGCGAGCTGGAGCTAACCCCATCGCAAAAGCAACCCGCTCGCAAGCCTTTGGTGGCTCGCCCTTAAGCGGTTTTGATAAAGGCAGAGGGCTTAAATCCTTGATATACGGCTTGACCTTGCTTTTCGCTTATGTTAGGATATATATACAGTTTTAACTATGGAAACAATTAAAAACCGCCTGGCGGTTACATTAAATAAAAACAGGGTCTTCATCATAAAAGATGAAATAACCAAAAAAGACTTAGTCGCAAAGCTTGTTAATGCTATTTGCGACGATACCCCTGAGATTGACCGCGAAGACGCTCTTAACGCCGTTCTTAAACGGGAAGAGGGCATAAGCACAACCCTTGATACGGGCCTAAGCATACCTCATGCCCGTTGGGAAGATTTAAATACTTTCCAAGCGGCCGTTGCCGTTATACCAAACTCAATAAGCGACGAATACGGCCTTAAAATCAAGGTTATGTATCTTTTCTTATCTCCTGCAGGGCCGCTATTTTTCCCCCAGCATTTAAAACTTCTGGCTTCTTTGGCGGAAAGGTTTAAAACGCCTTTTATTGAAGAGCTTGTAGCCGCTAAAGACGAGCAGGAAGTATTGGATAAAGTCTCCTTTTAAATATGGCAATACCCGATAGCGCGCAAAAAAACACTTCAAATGCTTTCAAAGTAAAGGGAGTTACCGTGCTTGCCACGGCTATGCTCACTTTTATACCTTTTTGGAAAGCGGCCGCTATTGTTTTGTGTGATTTTGGCTCAAGCGCATTTTACGCTGGCGGCATTGCTATGCGCGCTTTTGGCCCCGCTTTTCCTTGGTATATTTTAGGGGTAATGTTATTTGCCGGGCTGCTGCTTATGATGTATATAGAATCTTGCGCCTTGTTTACTAGAGGCGGCATCTTCCCCGTAGTTAACGCCGGCCTTGGCGAAAATGCCGCAAAAGCCGCCACCGCAGCTATACTTTTTGACTTTGTTTTAACCGGCCCTATCAGCAGTATAACGGCCGGCCATTATATGATAGGGCTGGCAAATTCACTGCTGGAAACTTTTGGCGTAAATGCAGAACTACCGCCAAATTTATTTTCAATTCTTTTTGCATTGGCTGTTACCTGCTACTTTTGGTATCAAAATATTAAAGGTATAGAAGATTCCAGCGATAAAAGCGCAAAAATTATTAAATTTTCCCTTATAGTTTGTGTGATTTTATTTATTTTTGCAATAATTACCCTTGTCCAGCGGGGCAATATAACCCTGCCGCCATTTAAACCTAATCTTAACAAAGACGCCCTTGGTTTTGCCGAAAATATAACCTTCTTCCAAAAAATAGGATATATTGGCGTTTTAATAGCTTTAGGCCACTCGGTTTTAGCTTTAAGCGGGCTGGAAACTTTGGTTCAAGTGTATAGAGAAATAGAATATCCCAAAATACAAAACCTTAAAAAAGCCGCTTTAGTTATTTTTATTTTCGCTTTCGTTTTTACCGGCGGGCTTACTTTCCTTTCTTCGCTTATAATCCCCTCAGACCTTATTGCCTCTAAATACAGCGACAATTTGCTTGCCGGTTTAACTATGCATTTAAACGCCCCGCATTTAATTAAACTTGCCTTGCAAGCGGCCGTTGTTGTTGCCGGCGTTTTAATGCTTTCTGGCGCGGTAAATACTTCAATAATTGGGGCAAACGGCACTTTAAGCCGAGTTGCGGAATCCGGCATTTTAACGGATTGGTTCCGTAAAATCCACAAAAAACACGGCACTACATACCATATCATCAATATGATATGTATGACCCAAATTATAGTTATTTTACTTTCGCGCGGGGAAGTGTTTTTAATAGGCCAAGCCTATGCTTTTGGCGTGCTTTGGAGCTTCGTTTTTGAAACTACCTCTATAGTCATTTTAAGGTTTAAAAAACCAAATCAAAAACGCAAATTTATGATGCCTTTTAATATCAAGTTTAAGCATTATTATATCCCCGTTGGCGGATTATTTGTTGTTATAATGGTTATAGTTTTGGCTGCGGTTAATTTGATAACAAAGAAAGTTGCCACCATTTCGGGCGTTTCTTTTACGGTTCTTGTTTTCCTTGGCTTTCACATTTCGCAAATTATCAATGCTAAAAAAGCTAATGATATGTTTGAAGAGGGCCACCGTGAAAAGATAAATAAAATAAGCGTTGAAAACCTTGATACAGCCTTGCAAGGCCTTGAAGGCCAAAAGCGTATTTTAGTGCCTGTTAGAAACCCTGATAATCTATATCATCTTGATGCTGTGTTAAAAGATTTATCAGACGAGGAAACAAATGTAATAGTGCTTTATGCCAAGCCTATTGATAATTGGCGTGTTGGCAAGATAAGCGGCCTTAAAAGTATAGACGAGGAAGAGCTTTTTACTAAAGTTATTTTAGTGGCGGAAAAGTATGGACACCCCGTTTATCCGCTGCTTATTAACAGCAACGAGCCTTTTTACGCCATAAGCCAAGTTGCCGTGGCCGCAAAAGTGCAGGAAATTGTTATGGGCGTATCAGGCTCTTACGGCGCAAACGATCAGCTTGAGCGTTTAGTTATGGCTTGGGGCGCTTTGCAAAATACTAACGAGCCTTTGCCAATGACGGCAAGGATTATATGGGAGGGTAGAGAAGTCTCCTACAAATTTTAATTATGGCAATAATGAAGATATATAAATACGGCGAGGATATTTTAAACAAAAAAACCGCTAAAGTAAATTTTAATTTAGTGGAAAAGAAGCTGCCCAAAATAATAGAAGATATGACGCAAACTTGCATTGCGATGCAAGGCGTTGGGCTGGCTGCCCCGCAAGTGGGCCTAGATATGGCTTTGGCTGTTATTTTGCTGCCTGTTGATGCCAAAAACGGCAAAGGATACCGCCGCTATGTTTTGATTAACCCCGAAATTACTCTTGCCAACGGCAATACTTTAAGCGAAGAGGGTTGCCTATCCTTCCCCGGTTTAGAAATAGAAATAGAAAGGGCCGAGGAAGTTAAAGTTAAATATTTAAACGAGAAGGGTTTGCCCGTTGAACTTAAAGCAAGCGGATTTTTTGCCATAGTTTTACAGCACGAAATTGACCACCTAAACGGCAAAGTATTTATAGACCGCTTAACTCTTAAGCAAAAAGAAGAGGCCGAGCAGAAACTGGCTGAACTAGCTAAAAACTGGTAGCCTTAGATTTGTTTTTTAGGCAATATAAAACCCCCGCTGAAACTTTCAACGGGGGTTTTAATAAATAACAAACAATTTAGTTTTTGGATTTGTTTTGGATATTTTCTAGCTCGCTTATAAGGCTAAAAAGCGTGGGCTGGAGCTTATTTACATACTCGTTTTCAAAAGTGCTGACACGTTGCTCTAGGCTAGATACCAGTTTTTCAAGCTCGCCGCTGCGTTTTTCCTCTAACAGTTTAATCTCTTCTATACGGTAATGCAATTCTTTTAATTTATCTTTAATATCAACAATTTCTTTTGCGCCTACTGCATTTTTTCCAAAAATACGTTTGGCATCTTGGGCGGCGTAATTGGCGGCGGCGGAAACCTCGTCGAGCAGGTTTATAGCCTCGCCCTCTCCATTATCTGCGGCCTCGGCCGCGCGATATTTTGCTATAAAGAAGAAAAGCAAAATAAAACACGCTGCAAAAAAAACTGAAAATATTATAAGTGTTGTTGGCATATATCGTATAATATCATATTTTTAATATAGTGTTAAGGTTTATAAATCAGTCATCTCGTTAAGCACTTTTAAAGCTTTTTCTATATTATCTACCGATATTAAAATCCTGCTATCAACGCCCTCTATTGCGCTGCCGTAAATAGTTAAAATATTAATACCTTGCCCGCTTAAAGCGGAGCT
Organism: Elusimicrobiota bacterium; assembly: GCA_031262415.1. GTDB lineage: Bacteria > Elusimicrobiota > Elusimicrobia > Elusimicrobiales > Elusimicrobiaceae > Proelusimicrobium. The sequence goes on from JAISHT010000099.1 coordinate 11,105, forward strand.
TATTTTGTGTATTACGCCTGGCTTGCTTTTGACTTCTATGCAAATAACTTCTGCTTTAACACTCGTGTATCCGAATTTAATTATAATACGGCTAGTGTCAATTTCCGAAAAATCCTTGGTAATAAATTTAATTATTGCAGCTTCGTACCTGATATCTGAAGACAGGGCGATAATATCTAGCCCTTCCTTAACTAAAATTTCCGTAAATTCTTTTAATGCGCCCGGCTCATTTAGAAGAAAGACGCTGTACTGGTTTACTTTTGAGACTTTCATTATTCCTCCAATTTTTAGCACACAATTATTATGCTTCTTAATCACTTCTTTTGGCGAGCTTTTATAATTTATAGTTTTATAGCTTTCGCCGTTTTTAAATAATCTTCAACAAAAATCATAGCTTTGCAATCGTCTTCATTATACATAAGGACTTTATCTAATAAAGCATTATCGCCCGTTTTAAGCCAGTTGGTAAAATATACCATACTATCCATAGCCCCGCAATCTGTTTGCCGCCATTTAAACCCAAAAGCTGGGGCGGCGGCTTTAAGCGAGAGGCTGGGGGCAGGCAAGTAAAAAGCTTTTTCTATTACTATTTTTAGGTCCACGCAAGCGGAAATAAGTTTATTTAAAGCTGGCGCAATAGACGGGTATTTAGTTGCCAAAGCCGCCATTTTTTTGACTTCATATTCCGTCCAGTGATAAAGGGCGGTATCGCCGTTTGAGCTATTGCTATCAGCAAAGGCATAGGCGGCAAAATCTGCAAAAATATTTTCTTCCTCAGCTTCATTTTTAGCGACGAAAGAAACAAATTTATCTTTCTCTCTATCCCAAACGCCTATAAGATAAATAAAGGAGGTGCTTTTGGCTGTAAAAGTTTCCGTCGCTTCAAAATCAAAATATAAATTACGCTTTTTTGGAGCGGGCGGAAATGGGCCGCTGCGCAAAACAGGGCGGCCTGTTTTAAAAGCGACTGCGTGGGCATAAGTGGCAAGAGCTAGCTCTTCAGAAGCTAAAGGTTCTTTTAAAATTTCTTTTATTTTGGCAAGGCCAGCGTTAATAATATCTTCGTAAGTATTAATATTTTTCGCCCTTAGCGCGGCCCGCATTTCCCCGCTTAAATGAGGTATTAAAACCAAATCTTTCTTTTCAAAAAGATATTTATTTGCAAAAATACGCCAAGGCGGCAGGGCGGCTTTTGGCGGTTTTTTAGCGTCGGGCACAAGAGAGCCGTCTTTTATTTTTTGCCAATCTTCCACGTGAGATAAGGCTGTAGAAATTATTTTGGAGCAGTCTAAACTTTGCTCCCTATTTTTAAGGACGAACAAAGCCTTAACAGGATTAAAGCCTTGTATGTGGCTTAAAACCTCGTTCATTAGGGCCGTTTGCATGGCATAGTGTTCTTTTAAATCAATCGCCCGTTTTAGCTGGACAATTTTATAATGATAATTACCAAAAACGCTGGCGGCGCTTGTATCTTTAACAAGCAAATTTACCCCGCCCCAAAGGCCGGGCTTTTTGCGTAAATCCCAAAGGTTTGCGCCTATTATGCCGTCATAGCCATCGGCCATAGCTTGCAAGGTTTTTTTGAAACGCTCTATTTCGTCAATGCCACTGATAAAATATGTTTTGGGGCAATGCTCGTGTATCCAAACATCTCGGTTGCTTCTATCCGTTTTGCCACGCATATTTTCGTAAAGATTTGCTTCTGCTACCGCCTCTTCTTTTGGGGCGTGATAATTGCACCACGTACCAAAAGGATCTTGCAAAAGCAAAAACATTTTGCCGGCATTAAAGTCGTCTTGGTTTGGCGTGCGGCCGTCGGAAAATTTAGTAAAAAGCTCGTTTATCATTGTCTATATTTTAACATTTGTTTACGTGTTTTTATTTTTAACGCATAAAAAAGGGGGAAAATTTCCCCCTTTTTAAATTTACTGCCCGCCGACTTGTTTTTTAAAATCCTTAAGCGATTTTAAAATATCGCCTAGCGGTTTTTCCATTTCTGTTATTTCATTTAATAGTTTAATATTACCTTGTATCTGGGCAAGCTGTTTTGATTTAGTCAAATCTTGCAGGGCATTTTCATAGTTGTCAACATAAGTGCTAATATTTTCTGAATTAGCTTTGTTTAGATCCTCTTTTTGCGCATACAACATACCGCGTTGAAAGAATGGAGCAGGGTCCTGCTGGTCTAAAGCAATGGCTTTATCAATATTTTTTAAGGCATTTTCATAATTGCCATCTTTAATATCGGCGGCAGCTAGGCCCTTGTATGGTCCTGGGGTATCGGGGGAAAGGTTCAAGGCTTTTTCAAGATTAGCTCTGGCATCTTCAGTTTTATCTTGATCCGTCAAAATACCAGCTGCGCCGATGTAAGCGTCAACCATATTCGGGTTGCCGTTGATTGCGGCATTGTAATCTTTCAGCGCTGCATCGGTATTGCCTAAAGCCGCATTAGTTATGGCGCGGTTATAAAACAATTCCGGCCTAGGGTAATCTTTCAAAAGCGCATCAAACTTTTCTTTAGCTGTATTGTAATCACCGCTAGCGAATGCATTTGCTCCTTCCTTTAAAAGCAACTCAGCGGCAGTATCAGTAACTTCCTTTTTTACAAGTTTGCCTTGTAAAGTATTGGAAAGGTTTTCAGCCTGGAGTTCCCCTTGCTTATTACCATCGGCTTGAAACTGCTGCGTTGCGGAGGCCGCATCTTGCAAAGCGCCTTTGGTATCACCCATAATTGAAAGTTGCTCTGCACGGTTATAAAGAGCAGAGCCGCTTTTTGGGTTTATATTTAAAGCCTTTGTATAATCGGCAATAGCCGCTTGTGGATTGCTGGTGGCGGCATTGGCCCGGGCGCGTTCTTCATATAAATCAGCGTTCTCTGGGTTTAGCGCAATGGCTTTGTCTAAGGATTCTATAGCCGCCTTATAATCCCCTTTTTTCATATTGTCTTGCGCATCTACTCTATAATCAATGGAGGTTTTGGGTAAAATCTGTTTTTGTTTTTCTTTTACCGCTTGGGCAATTTTGGCTGCAGATGAGGCAAAATCTGGCATAGCTTCTCCACTAACACCTTTGGGATAAGCATTGGCCTTGAATTCTTCAAGTCTTTTCTTTAAATTATCACTACTTAATTCTGAAAGTAAGGCCGATTTTTGCTCGCTTGGAAAGATGTCATCTTGCTTTTTAAGTGTGTCATATTTTGTCCCAGTATCACCTTTTAGAAAAGGACTTTCTTTAACGGTTGCGCCTTTTTTAGGGTCTTTTCCCAAACTTTGCCTTTGCTCTTGCGAAGTGGCAGGGGCGGCTTTTGAAGATTTTATATAGTCATCAACCGTCCTAAAAGCCTTGGCGGCATCATCTGCATTCTTTTTATCTTTGGAGCGGGCAAATAAATTTTGCGCTCTAGCAAAATCACTTGCGGCATTTTGCATTTTAGACATATTTAAATTAGCAACGCCTCTGTTATAATAGGCCTCGGCCAGTTGCGGGTTTAAAGCTATGGCTCTAGTTAAATCCTTGTCCGCTCCGCTAAAATCGCCAAGCATAAAACTGGCCTTAGCCCTATTTACATAAGCGCCTGCATTATTTGCGTCAAGCGAAATTGCCTTATTATAATTTTCTAAAGCTTCTTTGTGTTTGCCAGCTTGCATAAGCAAGGCGGCTTTTTCAAGGTATGCAAAGGAATTTTGCGGGCTCGTCTTGATAGCTTTATCAAGGTTTTTTAATGCTTCTTGCTGTTGTTTTTGTTGTTTAAAATTTGACTCGGTTGTTTGGGGTTGCCAATCGGCGTTAGCGGCGGTGGCGGCGGCGGTATTTCCCTTTTGCTCTACTGATAATCTTTCATACAAAAAATAACCTACTACCGACGCTACTGCAAGCGTAAGAATAATTTTAAAAAACATATCGGATAAAAAAATTTGCTTCTTCATTCTTCCTCCTGTTTTACCGCGCTATATGGGCAGCGGTTATTCATTAGACAATTGGGGCAATGCTCGGTGCGTGGCTCAAATTCCATAGCCTCTATTTGCTTGCCGGTTTCTACGAAAATATTTAATATTTCCTGCTCGTTAAAAGAATCAAAATCGGCGGAAAAGGCTTTGTTTAAAGCGACAAAATAAATAGTCGCCTTGCCTTTTGCTAAATGCCACGCGCGGCGCGCGCCAATGCTGTAAATTCCAAGTTGAAGAGAGGATTTTATGTCAAAATTTTCTTCTATTTGGGCATCGGTTTTATAATCTATAACTTCCCAAGTGCCGCCCTGAAGTTTATCAATGCGGTCAATTTTGCCGCGGATTGTCCAGCCCTCATAATCAAATATAAACTCCCGCTCGGTTGCGTTTACGGTGCTGGTGCGTTGATATTCGTTTTGCTCGTATTCCTCAAGCATTTTTCTGCCTTTAAGATAATATTCCATCTGCTCGGCAGCATTTTTATAGCCTGCGCCAAGCCAGTTGCGGTTATAGTATTTTAAAATTTCGCTGGGGTCATTGCTTTTTGCGTGGTAGGCTTCTAGCGTGCGGTGAACGGAAACGCCAAGCGATGTTGCCGGGGTTAAGCCTTCTCTTTTGCCTTCCTCGTATTTTAATTTATAGAGGTAAGGGCAATTAAGGTAGGTTTTTACTTTAGAATAATTAAGTTCTTTAGGGTTGTTTGGAATCATCGGTTTTATATCTCAGAAAATGCACAAGAGTGTCGCCATATTTTTCTTCACGATAAAGCTCTAAATTAGCTGGCACTTTAAACTTTTCGTTTTGATGATGCTGCGCTACTATTATGCCGCCCTCGGCTAGTAGTTTGGCCTGGGCAATAGAAGAAAGAACAGGCTCGGTAAAATTAAGCGGCTTATTATTGATATCTCTATAAGGCGGGCCCATAAAGATAATATCATATCCCAAACCGTCGCTATAGGCTGCAAGCCAAGCGGTGCCTTTTAAAATATCTCCCTTTAATACTTTAGCTTTTTCCTTAAAACCAAGGTGTTCTAGGTTGCGGGCCATAGCTTTTAGGCAGGCGGGCTCTCTATCAACCATAACGGTTTTTAATGCGCCTCTAGACATAGCCTCTAGCGAAACATTGCCGGTGCCTGCAAACAAATCCAACATTATTGCGCCGGGTACGCGCGGGCGTATGATGTCAAAAACGGATTGTTTTATCCTATCTGAAATCGGTTTAACGGGCAAATTTTTGGAGACGGAAAAAATTTTGCGTCCCCGCGCGGTGCCGGCAATAATTCTCATAATTTAAATATGCGCAATGCCTTCCTTTAAAGCGTATCTTATAAGTTCGGCTTGTTTGTGGATTTTAAGTTTACGCATAATATTGTTTCTATGCACATGTATGGTATTTAAAGATAGCCCAAACTCCGCCGCTATTTTTTTGCTGCTGTATCCTTCGGCAATAAGCTGCAAAACTTCCCTTTCTTTTGGGGTAAGGGTGCCTTTTGCTTTGCGGCCTGAGGTTTTATCTAAGAAACCTTGCACAACATATTTGGATACTTTTGAGCAAAGAAAGAATTTGTCCTCGTAAACATCTTTTATAGCTTCTATTATTTCGTCAATAGTAGAACCTTTTACAACAAAACCTTTTGCGCCGGCTTTTATAGCCTTTTCTACTGAAATTCTATCGTCGTACATGCTAAGTATAATTACTTTTGCTTCAGGTTTTATTTTGATTAGCTTCTGCGTCGCTTCAATACCGTTAAGAAGCGGCATAGATATATCTAACACATACACATCGGCGTCATTTTCTTTTGCAAATTCCAACAACTCTTTGCCGTTTGAAAATTCCGCTACTACTTGCATATCATTGCCTTTTCTTTCCAATACGGAGCGTATACTGCTACGGACCATATTATGGTCATCTGCCATTACTATTTTTATCATATCTTCCTCGCATAAGAGATTTTGGGGCACTTAATAAAGATACTTGTGCCTTTATCTTTTGTACTTTCTATCTTCATACTGCCACCCAAGTAAGCTATATTCTCTTTCATACCAAGTAGCCCTAGTTTGTTTATGCCTCTGGATTCCTTAGTATCAAAACCAACCCCATTATCTTCTATTTTTAGGAAGATATTTGTATAATCCTCTGTAAAAGTGAACTTCATTATTGTTGCTTTTGCGTGTTTGATTGTATTATTTATGGCTTCCTGTATAATTCTGTAAAGCGTTATTTTTACATTTTCCGACATTTGGACATTATCGCTTATTCTATAATCGCACTCAAACTTTAAAGATACGCTTTTAGATAAAGTATCAATAAGTTCTTTAACTGCGGAGTGCAAGCCAACATCTGTAAGCTGCGGCGGACGCAGGGCAATAACAACTTGTTTAATTCTATCAATAGAATTTTTTAAAGCTTCTTCCACTTTTGAAATGCTTGCAAGCGCATTTTTCTTTTTGTCAGATCTTATATCTTCTTTTACAATATGCAAAAGAGAGTTTAAAATAACGGCGGTGGAGCCTATTTCATCGTGCAAGGTTGAGGAAAGTTTACGCTTTTCTTCCTCTCTGGCTCTGATAACAAGACGGGCAAAACTATCGCCGCCTGCTTCGGCAACGGAGTCTGCCCCCTTATTATTTGGCGTGGGCAAATCTTTAAGCGATTTTACTAGCCCAAGCACCATATTAACTTTATTGTCCGCATCAACAAGCGGTATTATTGTGCTTTGAAAGAAAACCGGGGATTCTTTATCTACAAGCCACTCGTAAATAACTTTGCTACCCTCAAAGGCTTGTTTGTGGGCGGCTTTATGCATACGATTATGGCCTTGCGTATGCTCAAAATCATGGCAAAACTGGTTATCGCGCCCATAGATAAAAGCTGTTTTCTTTTCTCTATCAAGCAAATAAGCGCAGACATAACGCTCTTTAGCTTGCGAGCCAAAGAATTCTTCCTGTGGCTTAATATTCTCGTTTTTTTTATACGAATTATCTGCGCCGTTTTCTTGCGGGCTAGCAGGCTGGTTTTTGTTATTCTTTACCATAATATATTTTACAAACTTTTTATCTGTTTTACACATAGCTACAATAGAGTGCCCTTATCACGGCAATAATTGATATAATTAAGTAATGAAAATTCTCAAATCCAAATTTTTTATTTTCTCATTTTTGGGCGCTTGCGTTTTGGCCATTTTGATAATGGCTGGGGGTATGTATTATATTTTATCCGGTATGCCGCCCGTATACGAGCTTGAAGATTATTCCCCGTCGCTAACCACTAAAGTTTTTGATAGAAATGATAATTTAATTTACGAGTTTTCCGTTGAAAAACGCCAGCTTGTCCCCTTGGAAGAAATCCCGGTAGATGTGCAAAATGCCGTAATTTCTATGGAAGATAGAAATTTTTTTAATCACTCCGGCTTTTCGCTTAAAGGCATTTTTAGGGCTATTATAAACGATATTATCCTTGGCAAAGCGGCGCAAGGCGGCTCTACCGTAACGCAGCAATTATCCCGCGGCGTGTTTTTGACTAAAGAAAAGAAGATTGTTAGGAAAATAAGGGAAATTTTTCTCTCCGTCCAAATAGAACAGGCTTTTAGCAAGCAGGAAATTTTGCAGCTTTATTTAAATGAAATTTACTTTGGCGAGGGCGCATACGGCGTTAAAGCCGCCGCAAAAAAATACTTTGATAAAGATATAAGCGAGCTTACTTTGGGCGAAAGCGCAATGTTAGTTGGCGTTATCCCGCTGCCAAGCCGCTACAATCCCTTTGCTCACCCCCAAACCGCCCAAACCCGCAGAGCTTTGGTGCTTAATTCTATGGTAGAAATGGGTTTTATAACGCCAAAGGAAGCAGCGGCGGCCAAGGCCGAGCCTTTGCCTCAAAAACAAGCCGCTAGCGCAAAACCCGGCCTTTATTTTATTGAATATATAAGGCGTATACTTGAGCCTAAATACGGCGTTGAAACATTCTGGAAAGGCGGCTTAAATATTTATACAACCATAGATATAGAAAAGCAAGCCATCGCCGAGAAAATAATGAACGAGCGTTTGCACGAATACGATTTAAAAATAGCCGAAAACTTGGGCATTGAAATTATTGACGAAAACGCCCCGTCTGAAGAAACTATTGCTGGTGAAGACGGCGAAGGGGAAGAAGTCCCCGAAGAAAAACCCCAGCAGGAAGAATATCCCGAGCTTCAAGGCGCATTTATGGCCCGTGATGTAAAAGGCGGGGCAATACGCATTATGGTTGGCGGGCGCAACTATGAAGAATCCCGCTTTAACCGCGCCACTCAGGCCAAACGCCAGCCGGGTTCTTCATTTAAGCCTTTTGTGTGGATGGCCGCTTTGGAAAAGGGTTATACGCCCTCTTCATTAATTAGAGATTTAGATATGGTGTTCTACTACGACGGCAGGAACTGGCGTGTTTTTGACGAAGCTAAAGACCAATACTCCCTTGAACTTGCCGCCCAACCCTTTATGTATAGTAAAGATTTTGATGTTTGGGCGCCAAAAAATTATGGCGGGCGGGCTAGCGGCTTTATAACTTTAAGGCGGGCTTTGGAGCTTTCAAAAAACATAGTCGCCGTAAATCTTATTGACGCTGTGGGTATAACAAATACAATTAATGTGGCAAGGCGGGCGGGCATTAAATCAAAACTGCCAAATGCGCCATCGCTAGCTTTGGGGGTATCCGTCTTAACTTTGGACGAACTTTTAACCGCCATGAGCACTTTTGCAAATAACGGCATTTATACCGAAGAATACGGCATTGAGCGTGTGGAAGACCAAAACGGCAGAGTTTTGGAGCAGCATATCCCGGCCGAAAAAGAATCTTTTACCCCTCAAGACGCTTATATACTAATTAATATGATGAAAGGCGTTACCCAGCGTGGCACAGGCTCGGCCGCTAGAGCATTAGAGAGGCCGCTGGCTTCAAAAACAGGCACATCGCAAAGCCACCGCGATATGTGGTTTATTGGTATGACGCCCACAATATCGGCCGCCGCTTGGATGGGATACGATGACGATACCTCCCAAGAAAGCGGCCGCTGGACAGGCGGGGGCA